>NZ_WVRF01000004.1:0-319824 GCF_013110775.1 Ruegeria sp. HKCCD7296 | reverse complement strand
TGCCGCCGCCATTGCCGCCACCGTTGCCGCCGCCATTGCCGCCACCGTTGCCGCCGCCATTGCCGCCGCCATTGCCGCCACCGTTGCCGCCGCCATTGCCGCCACCGTTGCCGCCGCCATTGCCGCCACCGTTGCCGCCGCCATTGCCGCCGCCACCGTTGCCGCCGCCATTGCCGCCACCGTTACCACGGTTTTCGCTGTTTCCACGGGTGGTCGAAGCGCTCTGGCTGCTTTTTGTTCTGGTCGAACTGGAGCGCGCGGCCTCGGAGATCTGTTGGCCAACACTCGAGCGGTTCGAGACCACCGTGCCGGTCCTGGCATTAACGATTACACTTACGATCTTTCCGCCCGGTTTCTTCACCAGAATGCGGTAGTATATGTCGCCTGATATGAACGCTCGCGCGTCAACTGGCGTTCCGCCGAATGCACTTTCCACACCCTTGATGACACGCTTCAGTCGGATCGCGTTTCCTGACAACGTCGCCTTGCGCAACTCGGTCTGTTTGAGTTCGCGTGCGTCAGCCGCCGCTTTCCCGGCGGATAAAGCGGTTAGTAACGCCGCTACCAACATTATAGCTCTGGTCTGCATCGGACTCTCAAACAGTTTCGAACCAGATTACATGGGTGGACGTGAACCGATGATGAACAAGCAGTTAGCCCTGCGTTCAAGTGCATTCAAGTCAAATGGCAAGAACGATCAGTGATTCGATTGCGGTTCGAGCTAATAGAATGCGGCGGCCAGCCTTGGTAAGCTGTTCGCACATGACTTGAGGAGATTGTCATGAAAACCACCAGTCGCGGATTGCTTAAGGCTTCCACAGTTGCGATTGCCCTATTGGGCTCCACGGCCGTTGTTGCCACAGTTGCAGCTCCTGATTTTGCCTATGCCATGGAAGGCAAAGGAAATGGCGGTGGTAACGGTGGCGGAAAAGGCAACGGGAATGGTGGTGGCAACGGCGGCGGCAATGGTAACGGCGCGAAAGGAGATAGCGGTGATCGCAGCGCGGCCGGAAACAGCAGCCGTGGGAACAAAGCCGATTCAAACCGTGGCAGCACCAGAGCCGGGAAATCTGGTAGTGGCAAATCAAAATCGCAATCTGCCCACTCCGGACAAAATAAGGGTGGCGGGTTTTCCCTGAAGGGCCTGTTCACTGGAAAAGGGACCAAACGCAAATCGGCGTCTTCGCCAAAACGTGTAACAACAAGCGGCACGCACAACACCAAGACGGCTCATCGGTCCACGAGTGTGGAAGAGTCCATACGCCCGGTCACCCGCCCCAAACGTTACCATGTCGAAGAAGAGCTTGAAGCTCATCCCTCTGAGCTGGGTGCACTGAATGCGGCCCATGCAAGCCCGACTGCGCTGGAAAATGCCGCTCCGAATTCCCGAGTCGGCAGAATTGCCGCCTATCGGGACACTGTACTTGCCGGAGAGGCCTTGCGTGAGGATTTGGCCGAACAACTGGAGGAACTTGAAGATTTGGATCCGCCAGAGCGAACGTTGTCGGAAATCGAGAATGATTTGGAGGCCGCTTTGGGTGAAGTTCAGGACAATCGCGATAGGGTTCAAGAGCTTGAGCAGGCGTTGGAAGATGCCGGTGGCATGGACCCAGACATAGAAGCAGACCTGGAAGAGGCGCAAGCGGACCTGGATACCTCAGTTGATGCGGCTAAAGATCTGAATGACGAAAAACAGGCTGCTATCGACTACAACGAGGCCGTCGAAGACCTGGGAGAACTGGCGGAGCGTGTTGAAGAGCAAGATTTGGCTGAGCGAGAAGCGCTTGAAGCTGCAGCCAACAAGCCTGTCACTGACGAGGTCGAAGAAAAAGTAAAATCGCTTCTGGGACTTTAATATTAGTCTTCACGCGCTATCGATCACTCGCGGACGTATTGAAGCTGGGCCAGCCGTATCACTGACGTGAACGCGGCTGGCCCAAATTAAATTGATCTGCCGTTTCGATCATTGCGGCTTTCAAAAAATAATCCCGCCCCAAAATGGGGCGGGATTTCGATTACAATTCTGATCTTTAGGACGAATATCGAGAATTGTTCGGGGGCGCCAGCTGACTTGCCTTCAGACGGCGCTATGAGCCTCGGATAGCCGCTTGTTTTTTATGATTTCTGTTAGTGCATTTTCAATAGGAGGGAAGCGACCATTGCTCGGTTTCATCTTGGTTTGCAGACGTTCTTCAGCGTATTTGCCAGAAGTCTGCATCGCAGCTGTTGCGCCACAGTCTTCAGTCATAAAGGCAGGCTTATTCATGCTGTTCCCCTTATTTCAACCAAACGAAACACACTTCGTTCGATCCAACATGGTCACTATGCCTAATCTTGGTTGAACACACTGAGAATACATTGTTCATGTTCGGTTAACGTTGTTCGCGAAACAAGAACTATCAAACGTTGAGCCGTGCACGCTGATACCCTCAACGCACTCACAGAGCGTTTGTGCTGTATTGACCCTGCGTGAAAACTGGCGCTGAAATGCGCCGCGGCTAGAGAAGAAGTGACTTCTCTATAAACCGTAACCCCTGGTTCTCAGACCGTCTCCACACCGGGTTGAGCTATCCAAACAACTGCGTCGCAAGGTGCTGCCTTTAGACTATCGGCGCGCAGGCGTTTAATTCGCGAATTGAACAGAACTTGAACAAAAAGACGCCGCTTTTAGGGCTGCTAGATCTGACCGAATGGCACAGTGGCATTGAAGCTAGTCAGAGCAGGGACCGGGTGGAGTTCCTGACGATGAGGCGGGCATGCAGTTTTTCGGAATGAGGCGCTTGTTGCGTTGTGATCCATTGCGCCAATCCATCTGCAGCACGTTCACCCATCTGGGACACGGGCAGGTGCACGCTGGTCAAAGGTGGTACCGTGACAGCCGAGGTTGGTAGGTCGTCGATGCCAATCATCGAAACCTGCTCTGGAACTGAAATCTTGCTGGCTTGCAGGCCGAGCAATACCCCTAATGCCACAACATCGGAAAGGCATAAGATGGCGTCCGGCAGACGAGGTAAGCTGCAAATGTGATCGGCAACGTTCGCCCCGCCCTGATGGCTGATCTGAGTTTCAAACGTTGTTAGCTTGCCGTCAAACACATAGGTCTTAAGGCCATCAAGGCGCGCTCTTGTTCGGTCGTTGTCGCGAACTGGCCCGTGAACTACAGCGATGTCTTTGTGCCCAAGTTCGGCCAGGTGATGCAATGCAAGTTGCGCTGCGGCCGCGTTGTCGTATCCGATCGTTGGCAGGGCGTTATCTGACTCATAGAAAGACGTGATGATGGTCGGAATCATAGTACGCTCGAGCAAGTCGTGCATAGCTGCGCAATGCGTAGCTCCGGTGACAATTAAGCCTTCCGCTCCGATATCGATCAGACTTTTTGCTTTCTCTGCCTCGGTGTCGGGATTCGAATCTGTTGTTGCCACGACCAACGATAATTGGTGCTCCGACAGTTTTCGTTCAAGCGCCGCAAGAAACCGGGCAAAGATCGCATTGTCCAACGTGGGGATCAGAGCGCCGACAAATCGGGTTCGGCCGGAATTGATTGCTCGGGCCGCGGCGCTGGGAACGAATTTCAGCGTGGCAATGGCAGCCTGAACTTTCTCTAATGTGTCCTTTTTAACCAAGCCTGGTTCATTCAAGACGCGAGACACAGTGGCAACAGACACGCCCGCAGCCTTTGCCACATCTCTGAGGTTTGCGCGTTTCTTAGGCTCCGAGGCTTTTTGCATTTCTGTTTTTTCGGTCCATTTTTCAGGTTCCTTAAGAAAGAGTTGACATATGTAACTAGTTTCATCAACCTCTGTAACTAGTTACATTTCGGGACTCCTTCGGCGAAATGCAGGGATCAACTGTATTACATACGTTCAACAACGCAGGGCTCGACGGCCCGGGTCGCCTGTTTCCGGGTTTTCCAAAAGCCTCTGGTGCTTGCACATATACACTTGCCCCGCGCGAGGCTGTCCGCCTGATTGTGAAGCCAGGAGATTTGCTTTCGATAGAAGGGCTTGGGCCGTCACAGCCTTTGGACGTGGTGGCCCTCGCTGATGATGGGCAACCGATGTTGGCGGCGCTAAACCTGACAGAGAACGGGGCGGTCAACTGGGGTGCATTTGACAGCGCTCAACTTGCAGGCTGGATCGCTGCTCGAGGCGGAGACGAGCGGGTTCCTTGTTGCCGGTTGGACAAGACGTCGGATTGCCTGATTCTACGAGCGGATCACGCGATTACGCTTTGGGTGATTCACGTCTCCGACATCGACGAACTGATCCAGGGCAGGGCGACCGGAAGCATTACGGTTCTACATAAAGTTGCGAAAGTCCAAACGCCGCAGTTGCCGCCTTTGTTGGGGGACACACGGGATGAATTCACTGTGCCGAGCGGCAGCGCGATTGCTTATGAGCTTCAGGCCGGGGAGTTTGTTCAGATCATTGATGTCGAAGGTCAGCAATGCTCTGATTTTATGGCGCTGCGAGCTGATGGGTTGGAATGTGGACACGAGTGGATGATCGACTCGACCGCGACCCGATCGATGGTGCGGCGGTCTTATCCGGGGCCGGGATTGCTGGACAAGTTTTTTGACCGTGAAATGCGTCCGTTGCTTAATGTGCTTCAAGACACGTGTGGGCGGCACGATACCTTCGGGTTGGCTTGCACCGCACGCGGCTATGAAGAGCGAGGCTTCCCCGGCCATCTCAATTGCTCGGACAACATGACAAATGCGCTGGCGCCATATGGGGTGGCGCGACGGGCGGCTTGGCCTGCGATCAATTTCTTTTGGAACACGTGGATTGATCCGGTCACACATCACATTCTGACCGAAGAATCTTACTCGCGCTCAGGTGACTATGTTGCATTGCGGGCGCTTGAGGACTTGGTCTGTGTTTCGACGGCCTGCCCTGATGATATCGATCCGATCAATGGCTGGAACCCAACGGACGTGCACGTGCGTATATACCGCCCTGAAACACCGATCCGCCGAGCGGTTGCTTATCGCGAAAAGGAAGACGCCCCCATGTCGATCAGTCAGGAATCCGCCTTTCACGAGCGGCTATCCCCGCTGACACAGCATTTCGCCCCGGCGCGTGATCTGTGGGCACCCGTCAGTTACCCCGCTTATGGCAGCTTGGGTGAATACTGGGCCTGTCGTGAGGCCGTGACTGTGCAGGACATGAGCGGTTTGCGCAAATTCGACATTGTCGGCCCAGATGCCGAGGCTTTGATGCAATTGGCCACGACACGCAACGTGGCGAAACTGCCGGTCTGGCGCGGCTCTTACACGCTGATGTGTGACGAGAGCGGTTCGGTCATCGACGATGGCACCTTGTTCCGCCTCGCGCCTGAAATTTTCCGCTGGTGCTGTGGATCGGAGGAAAGCGGGCGCGCTTTGCAGGAACTGGCAGATTCACGCGGATTGCAAGTACGGGTTCATGCGCTGCGTGGTGCGATGCCGAACCTCGCCATTCAAGGCCCGAAATCCCGCGACCTGCTGCGCAAGATCGCCTTCACACAGCCGCATGTGCCAAGTCTGGATCATCTGAAATGGTTTGGTGTCACCATTGCGCGTCTGAATGACCGTGAGGGCGCGCCTTTCATGCTGTCGCGATCAGGTTATACCGGCGAATTGGGGTACGAGATTTTTTGTACCAAATCCGATGCGGTCGCGATTTGGGATGCGGTGATGGCCGCCGGCGAAGAATTCGGGATCACCCCGATGGGTTCTGCGGCGTTGGATATCATTCGGATCGAGGCGGGGCTGGCTGCTGCCAACGCAGAATTTGCACCGGGTGTAGATGCGTTCGAGGCAGGCTTGGGCTTTGCCGTCGATCTGACCAAAACCGAATTCACCGGCAAGGCCGCACTGGAACGCAATGCCCGCGAACCACGCCGAGTGCTCAAGGGGCTGTTGATCGGCTGTGATGATGTGCCCGCCCACGGTGCACCCATCTATGCGGGCGAGCGACAAGTGGGCGTGGTCACCTCAGCGACACGTTCGCCGATGTTGGAACACGCGATCGCGATGGCACGGCTTTCCGTTGAACACGCGGACAACGGCACTCAATTGGATGTTGGCCAGCTTGACGGGCGGATGAAACGACTGCGCGCCACTGTCTCGGACACACCTTTCTTAGACCCGCAACGAAAGCGGGCGCGCGCCTGACGGTGTAAGTAACTCACAGCAAAGGGAGAATAGACTTGAAGAAACTGACATTTACCGCAACATTGGCGCTGGCGCTGGGTGCAACAACTGCGATGGCGCAGGAAAAGGTCATGGTGGGTGAGCCCAGTTGGCCTGGCGCCAAAATCATGAGCCGGGTGATCGGGCAGGTGATCGAAACTCGTCTGGGAGGAGAGGCTGGTTATGCCCCCGGTGCCAACGCGGTGATCTTTGCGGCCATGGATGGCGGACGTGGCGATATCGACGTTCACCCGGATGTCTGGCTGCCGAACCAATCCTCATTCACGGACGAATACGTGGATCAAAAGGGCACTGTCGCACTGTCTTCGGGCAGCTATGAGGGTCGTGCCGGGATTTGCGTGCCGAATTACATGGTTGAGGATCACAACATCCGCTCAATCTACGATTTGGCCACACCCGCAGCGCAAGAACTGTTCGACTCGGATGGCGACGGCCTGGGCGAGGTTTGGGTTGGTGCTTCGGGATGGGCCTCGACCAACACCTTTAAAGTGCGGGTTCGGGATTACGGGATTGAGACTTTCCTAACGCCGACCACCGAAGACGAAACTGTGTTCTATTCGCGACTGAAGGATCAGATTGACCAGAAGAAAGGTGCAGCCTTTTATTGTTATGCGCCGCACTACGTCCATGCGCTCTACGATGTGACCATCTTGGAAGAGCCAGAACATGACGCGGCCACCTATAAAATGGTGCAGCCCGATCAAGATGCCGACTGGTATAACAAATCCCATGTCAGCACGGGCGAGCCGGTCAAAACCGTGACCGTGGCGCATTCAAAATCACTGGAAGAGCGCAACCCAGCAGCGGCATCTTTCCTTGCCAATATCGACATGGATGCAGGGCAACTGAGCGCTCTGACCTATGAGGTCGTGGTCAAGGGTCGCGACACAGATGAGGTCGTGGCAGAATGGATCGCGGCAAACGGCGATACTGTCGACAGCTGGTTGGGACTGGCCACCAACTGAAGCCTGTGCGCCCCTGTTTTGCAGGGGCGCCATTCAACACAATCTACAGCGGTGAGGCCAATATGACAGCGGATATTGCAATCGACGCAAAAGGCGTGTGGAAAGTGTTTGGTGCACGCTCGCAGGAGGCGTTAAACGCCATCCACAGCGAAGGGCTGAGCAAGGCCGAGGTACTGGAGCGCTTCAACTGCGTTGTCGGCGTGGCCGATGCCAGCTTCGAGATCGAGCGGGGTGAGCTGTTCTGCGTCATGGGCCTGTCGGGCTCGGGCAAATCGACCCTTGTGCGCCATGTGAACCGCCTTCTGGAACCCACAGACGGCAATATCTATCTGGATGGTGAAGACGTGATGGGCTTGAATGACGAGGGCCTGCGAGATCTGCGCAACCGGCGCGTTGCGATGGTGTTTCAGAACTTTGGCCTAATGCCTCACCGCACTGTCCGCGACAATGTGGCGATGCCGCTGGAAATCCGGGGCACCGGCAAGGCCCGTCGCTGGGAAGAGGCGGACCGGGTGCTCGAACTGGTCGAGTTGAACGGCTGGGAAGATAAGTACGCGCACGAGCTTTCGGGCGGGATGCAGCAACGCGTGGGTCTGGCCCGCGCCATCGCTGCAGACCCGGAAATCCTGTTGATGGACGAACCGTTTTCGGCCCTTGATCCGCTGATCCGAAAGCAGTTGCAGGATCAGTTCATGGAGCTCAGCCATAAGCTCAACAAGACCACGATGTTCATCACTCATGACCTTGACGAAGCGATCCGCATCGGACACCGCATCGCGATTATGAAGGACGGGCGCATCGTTCAGATCGGCACGCCAGAAGAGATTATCTTAAACCCAGCAGACGACTATGTAGCGGACTTTGTGGCGGGGATTTCCAAGCTCAACATGATCTTCGCCCATGCGGTGATGAAACCTGTGGACGAGTTCGAGGCGCATCACGGCGAAATTCCCAACGACGCCAAAGAAGCGCATCCAGACATGGACCTTTCCGATCTGATGAACCTATGTGTCGACGGCCACGGTGTTGTGGCTGTAACGCAGGATGGCAAGACCGTGGGCGTAATCAACCGTGCGGGTCTGATCCGCGCGATTCAGGACAGTCAGGCATAGGGGGACCGATATGAAACATGTTGATGTGCAACAGATCCAACCGGAAACCGCCGACCGTCTGAACGCTCTGATCGGCGATTTTGTAGGGCAGGGGCAGTCCTATTACCAAAAGACATTTGCCTATATGATGCAGGCCCCCGGTTATCGTTTCACACTGAACAAAGCGGCAGCGATTCTGGGTCCTATCTGGTTCGGGGCACGCGGCCTTTGGTCGTGGTTTCTGGGGTTCTTGGTGCTGGAAACGCTGGCATTTATCCAGATCGGGCTTGGACTTTTTGGCGATCTCGGACGGGACTTCCGCGAGCGCGCGCAACAGATCGAGCAGACGCTGGAACTGCGCCGCCAGCAAATTGCTGCGGCAGAACAATCCGGCTCGGCCTCGCTGGACTCCCTGAAACGGGCATCGGAATCTCTTGAAGGGGCTCTTGCGAATGCGCAGGAGGCGGCACGCACGGCGGATTCGACCGGTATAACTTACTTGATTATCGGGGTCGTCCTTCTGTTGGCCGTCAAGTTCCTTGCCGCGTCGTTAGCCAACTGGACATTGGAGGGGCAATTTGCACGATGGCGTTCTGATCCCAGCGTGGCGCATGGTTGGTCTGGTACACGTTTGATTGTTGCCACGGCACTGACCGCTGTGGTTGTGATTTTGTCGATGATCAAATTTGCCCAGCCGGACGCGTTGGCTGTGCTCAAGACCTTCCCGACCAATCGCGACTGGCGTTTGAACGTGGGTGACGGGGTGCAGGCGGTGTTCGAATGGACCAAAACCGCCGGGCGCGGCTTTTTCGATGGACTGACCTATGGAATGCGCACCCTTCTGGATTGGATCGAGGTTGTACTGGTTGATACCCCCTGGCCGGTGGTCGCGCTGGTGATCATCATGCTGGCGTACCTGTCAGCCGGTCCCCGGGTCGCCATCTTTACCGGTGCTGCGCTTGCCTATCTGGGTCTGTTGGATTTTTGGGAAAAAGCGATGACCACGATTGCCCTGCTGGGCGCGGCGGCGCTGATCTCGATTACCCTGGGAATTCCATTGGGCATTTATTGCGCTCGTCGCCCACGTGCCTTTGCCATCGTTCGTCCCATTCTGGATTTCATGCAGTCGATGCCATCCTTCGTTTATCTGATCCCAGTTGTGGCCTTCATCGGATCGGGCAAGCCCGCGGGCGTTGTTGCAACCATGATCTTCGGTAGCCCACCGGTTATCCGCTTTACAGTGCTGGGTCTTCAGCAGGTCCCAGAAACTGTTCGAGAAGCAGCGCTGGCGTTTGGCGCAACGCCTCGCTACCTGCTTTGGCGTGTGGATTTGCCGCTGGCCCACAAAACGATCATGGCTGGTGTTAACCAAACCATTCTGATGTCACTTGCCATGGTTGTCGTTGCTTCCCTGATCGGGGCAAAGGGCTTGGGCGAAGACGTATTGGAAGCCTTGCAATACGCGGCGGCGGGACAGGGTATTCTTGCTGGCCTTGCAATCTTGTTCTGTGCGCTGATCTTGGATCGCATTGTTGCGGGTAAACGGTAACGCTGAGCTTGAGGGCGGGCTTTGTGCAACCGGGCAAATGGGCTTGTTGCTTAAGCATTTGGCTCGTTACAACCCGAGTAACGTGTCTAGGCGATCGAAACAGTTACATCGCCTGGACACCAGCAGGAATGCGAAATGGGCCGAAAATGATCGGCTTGGCGATGCAACAACGGCTAATGAGCGAGTTGCGCTAAGACCACGTTGCCGCCAGCTTTTCTCTATCGCTCCGGGGAATTCCGTCGGCAAAAGCGCCAGGAAGTCCGAAAGCTGAATGCGTCGGGGCGTACTATCCAGGGGTCGCCGAACAGCCAGCCATGCCAAGCGCCGTCAGTGCCCTGCATCTTTCGCCGTGCTGTGGCGCGCCAAAAAGCCTGAGAACTTTTCCAGCCCTGCTTTAAGATCCGCCGTCGGATTGGAGTAGCCAAGCCGCAGCCAGCCCTCCATATCCATCGCGCTGCCAGGTGTCAGCATCACGCCTTCTTCTTCTAAAAGCGTAACACACAAGTCGCGTGAAGACATCGCCAGGTCGTACTTGAGTAGCGCGGTGGTACCTGATTTTGGCGGTACCCAACTCAGCAATGGTTCGTTTGCGATCCAATTTTCTACGATACGCAGGTTCTCACGGGTGATCCGTCGGGCACGGGCCAGAATCTTGTCACGGTTCTCAAGCGCCATGGCCGCGAGCAATTCGTCAACCTTCCCAACCGAGATAGTGTTGTAGTCGCGATGGATCATCACGTCATGCAGCATCTCTTTCGGTCCCGCGATCCAACCGACCCGCAACCCTGCCAACGAATACGCCTTGGACATACCCGCCGTGCTGATCCCTTTTTCATAAAGATCGGCTATGGCGGCCGTAAATCCATCACCCTTCTGATCGGTGCCGCGATACACCTCGTCACATAAGAGCCACGCATCGACGCTGCGCGCTATTTCGACAATCTGTTCCAGCATGGTGCGGTCTATCAAAGCGCCGGTCGGGTTGTTCGGATTATTGATTGCAATCAACCGCGTGTCATGTCGAACCATAGCGCGGAGCTTGTCGAGATCGGGCAGAAACGCGTTTTCCGGTGTCAGGTGCAAGAGTTCGATATCAGCGCCGATGCTTTCGGGGATCGAGTAATGTTGCTGATAGGTTGGGATCACCGAAATCACATGATCGCCGCGCGAAACCAATGTTTGATGTACCAGTGAATTGGCCCCGATTGTTCCATGGGTCGTCAGGATATTGTCGCGGGTCTGATTTTCATACAGACTGCAGATAGCGTCACGCAAACGATGAGATCCTTCGATTGCGCCATATGTCATCTTTAGGGCCGACAGATCATTCAGAATATGATTATGCTGGCCAGCCATCTCAAACAGCTCACCCAGTGTGATGGACTCCACACAGGTTTCTGCCAGGTTGAGATCGCACTTGGTTTCGAACTCATTCATCCACATCTCAACGCCGAAAGGCCTGATTTCCATCGGTCTCTCCTTCAATGTCAATTCATCCGAAGCCGCGTTTTTGGATGGCGCGCTCCACAAAAGGTATCTTTGGGACCAATCCGACAAAGCCGAAAGAACACAGGCTTTTGCCAGGTGGATTGTCTTAGGTACCGGTTTGCGGTGTTGTCTCATTATTTGCCTGATGCTGTCCATGTCGCGTTACGGAGTTCACCGACAAAAAAAGCCTGTTGCCGATGGGCGGCATTTTTTCCAGTCCGTCGGAACTGACTATTCGGGTGCACGGGGCGCTGGTTGCAGAACTTAATGGACAGCCATGGGCTTAATTACAATGACTGCTCCAAGCCTGTTCACGAAACGCAACGTGCTTACCTGTGCTGAATTCCAGGATGTGGCTTCCTTCGGTCAAACAGAACTGGATTTTGGATACAAAATCCGATACGGCATCACTGTCAGATGATTCAGGAGGACTGCGTTTGAAACCCTGCGGCTATAGTGACCCAAGACTTGTGCCACAAATTCCGAGCCTTCGGACATGTTCGAAAGGGGTCGCATTTTACATTTCGCTTGAGCCAATGAAACCTACGGGAAATGTCTCAGCCACCTGTAAACACCAAGCATACACGCGCAAAGCGCTCACACCCCTACAACCTTGAGGAACGTTATCTTCATGTCTCAAAACATCTTCACTGGTACCATGCCCGCCCTAATGACCCCGTGCAAAACGGATCGAACGCCGGATTTCGATAGCCTCGTTAAAAAGGGTAAGGAAATGATTGCGGCAGGCATGTCTGCCGTGGTGTATTGCGGCTCAATGGGTGACTGGCCCTTGCTGTCTGATGCTGAACGGATGGAAGGCGTGGAACGTTTGGTCGATGCCGGTCTGCCGGTGGTTGTCGGCACAGGCGCGATCAACTCGAAATCCGCCGTGGCACTGGCAGCGCACGCGCAAAAGGTGGGCGCGGCGGGGCTTATGGTTATCCCCCGCGTACTGTCACGTGGGTCCTCTGTCGCGGCACAGCGCAATCATTTCAAGGCCATACTGTCCGCAGCACCCGACGTTCCGGCCATCATTTACAACAGCCCGGTCTATGGATTTGCCACAAGGGCCGATCTGTTCTTTGCCCTGCGGGCCGAACATCCTAACCTAGTAGGGTTCAAGGAATTCGGTGGCAAGGATGACCTGCGCTATGCGGCAGAGCATATCACCTCGCAAGACGATCAGGTTACGCTGATGGTGGGTGTAGACACCGAAGTCTATCATGGCTTTGTAAATTGCGGGGCCACCGGCTCGATCACCGGGATTGGAACGGCGCTGCCGAAAGAGGCGCTGCTATTGGCCGCCTTGTGCCAGAAAGCAGCGGCCGGTCATGCCGACGCCCGTCAGCGTGCGCGCGAGTTGGAAGAAGCCTTTGGTGTGTTGGCCAGCTTTGACGAGGGCACTGATCTGGTGCTGTATTACAAGCATCTGCTGGTTCTGAACGGGGAAGAGGAATACCGCCTGCATTTTGTTGAAACCGATGAATTGTCGGATGCGCAGCGCAATTATTGCGAACAGCAATACAACCTTTTCCGCACCTGGTTTGCCGACTGGTCAAGCCAGGGTGGGGTGATTGCTGAATGCATGTGATCGACAGCCATACCGGTGGGATGCCCACACGGGTGATTTTGGATGGTGGCCCTGATCTGGGATCGGGGCCGCTGGCCGAGCGTGCCCGTCTGTTGGCCACCGAGCATGAGGCGTTCTATAAATCGGTTCTGCTGGAGCCACGTGGACAACCCGGAATGGTGGGCGCGCTTCTGGTGCCCCCCGAAGACCCGAACTGTGAAACCGGTGTGATCTATTTCGATGCCGACGCGGTTTTAGGCATGTGCGGACATGGCACCATCGGGCTGGGGGTGACGCTGGCGCATCTGGGTCGGATTACGCCGGGCACGCACAGGATCGAAACTCCGGCGGGTCTGATCTCGGTCGAACTGCTGGACGCCAATACTGTACGGGTCACCAATATTGAAAGCCGCCGAGTTCGGGCGTCGGTTTCGATTGAAGTTGAAGGCCACGGTCAGGTGACGGGTGATCTGGCTTATGGCGGAAACTGGTTCTTTATTGTCGACCCCAGCCCGATTGCGGTTGAGACCGGCAACATCCGCGCTCTGACGGATCTGACCATTGCCATCCGCGAAGCCTGTATCGCGCAGGGTGTGACCGGCGAGAACGGAGAAGACGTGGATCACGTGATCTTGCAGGGCAAATCCCCATCGCAAGGTATTCACAGCCGCAACTTTGTGCTGTGCCCGGACGATGAATACGACCGGTCCCCATGCGGCACGGGCAGTTCGGCGCGTCTGGCCTGTTTGGCTGCTGATGGGGTGCTGGCTCCGGGGGAGGAGATCATACAGGAAAGTGTGATCGGCAGCCCCTACCGGCTGAGCTACCAACCCGGTCCTAACGGTGGAGTCATCCCGACCCTGACGGGGCAGGCCCATGTCATGGCTGAGGGTAAATTGATCTTCGCTCAGAACGATCCGTTCTGCGCTGGGATCTACCTGTGACATAAAAACCGGGGACCGGTGTAATTCGGTCCCCGGACATGAAGCAAGATTTGAGAACATCTGGCCATGCAGCAAGACATAAAAGCGGATATTGTTGTAATCGGCGCGGGTATCGTCGGAATCAGCGCTGCGCTGGAGCTGCAAAAGCGCGGCAAGCAGGTTCTGATGCTGGACCGCGAAGGTATCGGGGCAGGGGCGTCGAAAGGCAATGCCGGGGCGTTTGCCTTTACCGATATCGTGCCGCTTGCCACGCCCGGGATCATGCGCAAAGCGCCGAAATGGCTGCTCGATCCTTTGGGTCCGCTGTCGGTGCCGCCCGCTTATGCATTGAATATCGCACCCTGGATGCTGAGGTTCTGGCGGGCCAGTTGTCGGGACCACTACGACGCGTCGCTGTCGGCGCAAGCTGCGCTGATGGACCATTGCCGGGCGGCGCTGGAGCGTCAGATCAAAGACGTGGATGGCGAGGTGCTAATGCAGCGCGATGGTCAGTTGCAGCTGTTCGAAGGCGAAGCCGAGTTCCGTGCCAGCTTGCCCACTTGGGACTTGCGCCGGGACCATGGCATTCCCTTTGATCTGTTGGACAGTCCGGATGCAATTGCCGAGATTCAGCCCGGTCTTGATCATCGGTTTACCCATGCAGGTTTTACGCCCACCTGGATGAATACGGTCGATCCGGCCCTTTGGACCAGCCATCTGGCGGCGAAGTTCACCGCGAGAGGAGGTCGTGTTGAGATTGCAGGTGTCACTTCTCTGACGCCAACCGAAGCGGGGGTTCGCCTGACAACTGCCAGCGGTGAAGTTTCAGCCAATCAGGTGATCGTGGCGGCAGGGGCGTGGTCACATCAATTGGCCAAGACGCTAGGGGATCACATTCCTCTTGAGACAGAGCGCGGGTATAATACCACCCTGCCCAAAGGAGCCTTTGACCTGCGTACGCATCTAACGTTTGGCGGGCACGGATTTGTTGTGACACGGATAAACGACGGTGTGCGTGTCGGCGGTGCGGTCGAACTCGGAGGGTTGAAACTCGCCCCGAATTACAAACGCGCCGACACGTTGCTGGCCAAAGCCGGACGGTTCCTGCCCAAGCTCAACTTGGAAGGGGGCAAGCAATGGATGGGTTTTCGTCCGTCTCTGCCTGACAGCCTGCCGGTTATCGACCGCGCGGCGCGGGCACCGCAGGTCCTTTATGCTTTCGGCCATGGCCATCTGGGGCTTACTCAATCCGCAGGCACGGCTGAGCTGATTGTAGATCTGGCCATTGATGGGAAACCGTCGCTTGATGTGACGCCTTTTGCATCCACACGGTTTTGACCCGGAAGATGGGCGATTGCCGTCAATTCGAATTCGAGGCGCCGAACGCCTGTCGCATACCATGACTGAGGAACCAAATGCGTAGCAGCAAAACGATACATGTGATCTCGGCTCATGCTGAAGGCGAAGTGGGGGATGTGATTGTTGGGGGCGTCAGCCCGCCACCCGGCGACACGGTTTGGGCGCAACGCAGTTTCATTGCGCAGGACCAAACCCTGCGCAACTTTGTGCTGAACGAACCGCGGGGTGGTGTGTTCCGCCATGTCAATCTGCTGGTGCCCCCGAAACACCCCGAAGCTGATGCTGCGTGGATCATCATGGAACCCGAAGACACGCCACCCATGTCCGGATCGAACTCGATCTGCGTTTCGACTGTGTTGCTGGATGGCGGGATCATTCCGATGCAGGAACCCGAAACGCACATGGTGCTTGAGGCCCCGGGTGGATTGGTCCGGGTGCGGGCGGAATGCAGCAACGGCAAGGCGCAGCGCATTTTCGTGCAGAACCTGCCCAGTTTCGCCGACAAACTGTCGGTCCCGCTTGAGGTGCCGGGGATGGGCACGATCATCGTGGATACAGCCTATGGCGGCGACAGTTTCGCAGTTGTCGACGCAAAGGCGCTGGGATTTGAAATCGCTGAGCACGAAGCCCGCGATATCGCCCGGTTGGGCGTAAAGATCACCAATGCCGCAAATGAACAGCTTGGGTTTTCGCATCCCGAGAACCCGGATTGGGACCATATCTCGTTCTGCGCCTTTTGCGGCCCGCTCAGTGAAATCGAAACGGGCCTCTCCGGAAAGTCTGCGGTGGCGATCCAGCCGGGTAAGGTTGACCGCTCGCCCACGGGAACAGCGGTGTCGGCACGGATGGCGCTGATGGCGGCGAAAGGGCTGATGAAGCCTGGTCAGAGTTTCGAAGCGGTCTCGATCATCGGGTCGCGCTTCACCGGGCGGATCGTCGGCACGGCGCAGGTTGGGGATCGCGCGGCGATCATACCAGAGATCAGCGGGCGCGGTTGGATCACTGGTATTCATCAGCACATGCTTGATCCCGACGACCCGTGGCCAGGCGGGTATCGTTTGTCGGATACCTGGGGTGTTTGAATGCGCAATCTCCGATCCCGTATCCGTTCACGCGGATTCGTCCCGCCGATGCCAGTTCTTTGGTTCGGCTTGGAGAGGCTGCAAAAAATGGGTACCCCTATCTGAAATACTGCAGGGCAAAATCTGAAATGGCAGGTAAACGCGCAATCACCAAGCAGAGCTTACCGGAGGTTATTGCAAATGACCTGCGTGAACGCATCCTGAGCGGTGATCTCTCCGAGGGTGAAACGATCCGGCAAGAAGCTCTGGCCGAAGAATATGATGTTTCACGGATGCCGATCCGTGAAGCGCTTAAACGTCTGAATGCCGAAGGTCTGGTGCAATGGGCCAACAACCGAGGCGGTTCAGTCACCAAGCATTCCCTCAGTGAAATAGGCGAGATTTTCGATTTGCGCATCCTGATCGAAGTGGATCTGTTTCGCCGTGCCATTCCGAATATGACATCCGCTGATTTCGCGCGGTGCGATGAGATTTTGACCCAGATGGAAGCGTCTTATGACGAAAACGACGTGGGTAAGTGGGGCATTTTGAATTACAAATACCATTCGGCGCTTTACGCCGCCTCGCAACGTAAACTGACCAATGAATTGTTGGACCGCATCAATCTTCAATCTGACCGTTATGTTCGTATGCATCTGAGTGTGATGAAACAGCGTGAACCGGCAAAGAAGGACCACCGCGACCTGCTGCAGTTGGCGCAAGAAGGCAAAACTGATGAAGCCTGCGATGTTTTGGTCCGCCACATACGGCGAACCAAAGAACAACTTTTGGACATGATCGCCTCGAAACGCGCGGCTGAAGAGGCGTAATCGGGCCTATTTCAAAGTACCACGCGTGTTACGTTTCCTGTCTCTTCCGCCATCCGAGCTGCGACATTGGCGACGGCGAGGTCTTGTAGTCCGACGCCAGTGCCATCGAAAAGGGTGACTTCGTTTTCGGAAGTTCTTCCGGGATGATCATTGTTGATGACCGCACCTATTGAGGTGATCCGGTCTTCGGCAAGAGTGCCGTCCTTAATAGCGTGCTGGGCCTCGCCGATGGTGATGGACTGTGCGACCTCGTCGGTGAAGACTGTGGCGGCTGCGACCAGCGCGGCGTCGACCTCTTGTTTGCCTTTGGTGTCGGTGCCCATGCAGGCTAGGTGGGTGCCGGGTTTGATCCAGTCTTTCATCAGCAGTGGCTCGAAGGCCGAGGTGATGGTGATGATGACATCCGCCTGTGCACCCAGGTCCTCTGGGCTGACGGCCTCGAACTCCAGACCCAGCTCGGTTGCGACCGCGCCCAGGCGGGGCAGCATCTCGGGGTGTGGGTTCCAGGCGACGACTTTTTCAAAGTCGCGCTGCTCGGCGGCGGCGCGCAGCTGGAAGGTCGACTGGTGGCCTGCGCCGACCATGCCCAGCACCTTGGCATCCTTGCGCGCCAGATGGGCAATCGACACGGCCGAGGATGCAGCGGTGCGCACGGCGGTCAGGTAATTGCCGCCGACCAGTGCCGAGAGCCGTCCGGTATCGGGGTCGAACAGGAAGACGGTGGACTGGTGATTGGTCAAGCCCTTGTCCATGTTGCCGGGCCAGTAGCCGCCGGATTTGACACCCAGCACTTGACCGGCTCGGTCAAAGCCGGATTTGAAGCCATAAAGCGCATCAGCATATCCGATTGCCTCACGAATGACGGGGAAGTTATAGGCGTCGCCACGCGCCATGGCGGCAAAGACGTCCTGAACCGCGTCGAAGGCCTCGCGGCGTCCGACCAGTTGCTGGCAGAGGTCTTCTCCAACGATCAGCAGGGGTTTGTCTGTCATATCTTTCATGACCTTTTCCTTGAGCTTTGGGGTGCAGGTCCGGGCGGCAGGGGAAGGGATAACTGCCGCCCGGGACGCATGTGCGGCTAGTAAGCCTTGCCGCGCGCGGAGACCGGCCAAAGCGCTTCAACTTTGCCGTTCCGAACACCCACATACCAATCATGCACATTGGCGGTCGGGTCACAGTGACCGGGCACCAGATGAAGCTTGTCATTGACCTTGAGAACACCGTCGGGGTCGGCGACCACGCCGTGCTCGTCCGAGCATTTGACATATTCCACATCCGTGCGCCCGAAGATCACCGGCAGGCCGCTGTCCACGGATTGGGCCTTGAGACCGGCATCCACGATGGCCTTGTCGGCCTTGGCATGGCTCATGACGCTGGTGAGGATGAAGAAGGCGTTCTCCCACTCTCCCCGGTCGATGCGGTTGCCGTTTTCATCCAGGATGCGGCCATAATCGGCATCCATGAAGGCGTAGGAGCCGCATTGCAGTTCGTTATACACGCCCGAAGTGCTCTCGAAGTAATAAGACCCGGTACCGCCGCCGCCGACGATGTCACAGTCCAGCCCTTCGGCGGCCAGCCCGCCCACGGCGTCTTTGACTTGCGCCACGGCGATGTCGATCTTGGCTTTGCGGTCCTCATACAGATCCATGTGCTGCATCGCGCCCTGATAGGCCTGGATGCCCGCAAACTTCAGCCCCGGGGCCGCGTCGATGGCCTTGGCAATCGCGATCACTTCTGGCGTGGTGGTTACGCCGCATCGACCCGCGCCGCAGTCGATCTCGACCAGACATTCGATCTGGGTGCCGTGGTGCTGCGCGGCCTCGGACAGATCGGCGACATTGTCGATATCGTCAACGCAGCAGATCGTGCGCGCGCCCAGCTTGGGCATCCGCGCCAGACGGTCGATCTTGGCCGGGTCGCGCACCTGATTAGACACAAGCACATCCTTGATGCCGCCACGGGCAAAGACCTCGGCCTCCGAGACCTTTTGGCAGCAAATGCCACAGGCCCCGCCCAGCTCGACCTGCAGCTGCGCCACGTCGACAGATTTGTGCATCTTGCCATGCACCCGGTGACGCATGCCGTGGGCCTTGGCATAATCGCCCATCTTCTTGATGTTGCGCTCCAGCGCGTCCAGATCCAGCACCAGAGCCGGGGTTTGAATCTCGGATGCGTCCATGCCGATGGCGGCGGGGATGTCATAGCCAACCTCAAGCTGGTCGATATTCACAGGCATATTCATCTCACTTCCTCCTCAGCCCTGGGTCCAGGGCAATTTGTCCAGATCCACGTTGCCACCCGTGATGATCACGCCGACGCGTTGGCCTTTGAACACCTCGGGGTGTTTCAGGATCGTCGCCAGCGGAACGGCGCAGCTGGGCTCCATCACGATGCGCAGGTATTTCCAGGTGATCTTCATCGCGGCGATGATCTCGTCTTCGCTGGCGGTGTGGATGTCGCGCACAAAGTTCGACACAAAGTGCCAGGTGTTTTCTTTCAGCGGCACTTTCAGCCCGTCGGCGATGGTGATCGGTGCGTCGTCGGCGATGATGTGACCAGCCTTGAAGCTGCGATAGGCGTCATCGGCCTGTTCCGGTTCCGAGGCATAGATCTGCACCTCGGGCGCCAGGTTCGACAGGGTCAGGCAGGTGCCCGAGATCATGCCACCGCCGCCGATGGGCGCAACCACCGCGTCCAGCCCGTCGGTCTGTTCCAGCAGCTCCGCCGAACAGGTCGCCTGCCCCGCAATCACGCGCGGGTCGTTATACGGGTGCACGAACTCGCCGCCTGTGCGGGCCTGCACCTCGGCAAACACCACCTCGCGCGAGGTGGTCGAGGGCTCGCATTCGGTGATGATCCCGCCATAGCGGCGCACCGCGTCCTTCTTGGCCTGCGGTGCCGTGCGCGGCATCACCACGTTGCAGGGAATGCCCCGGCGGCCCGCCGCATAAGACAGGCTGAGCGCATGGTTGCCGGAAGAATGCGTGCAGACGCCGCGCTCGGCGGCCTCGTCATTCAGGCCAAAGACCGCATTGCAGGCCCCGCGCACTTTGAAAGCGCCCGCCTCCTGGAAGTTCTCGCATTTGAAGAACAGCTGCGCGCCGGTCAGATCGTCCAGATACTCCGACCGCAACACCGGGGTGCGGTTGATATGGGGTTTGATCCGCTCATGCGCCTCGCGCATATCGGCGATGGTCAGGCAATCGGCTGTGGTCATTGCATCCAACATCAGAGCCTCCTTACGCTGCAGATTGCATGGGTGTGGCACGGCCCGCGCGGAAGTATTCCTGCGCTGCGGCCACGCCGCGGCCCAGCTCGATCGGATAGTCCAGATCGGCCATGGCCATTTCGATCGTGGCCAGACCGGACAGAACCATCACGTCCGTCAGGCTGCCCAGATGGCCGATGCGGAAGGCCTTGCCGTTCATCTCGCCCAACCCGATGCCAAAGCTGACACCATATGTGTTGAAGGCATGATCCGTCAGCGCATTGCTGTCGAAGCCGTCGGGTACATAGATCGCGCTGACGGTGTCAGAGTAGAGATCCGGCGACTGCGCCACCAGCTCCAACCCCCAGGCCGAGGTGGCCTTGCGCACACCTTCGGCGAGACGGAAGTGGCGGGCATAGACATTGTCCAAGCCTTCCTCGAACAGCATTTTCAGGCTTTCGCGCATGCCATAGATCAGCTGCAGCGGCGGGGTATAGGGAAAGCCGCCCGACGCGTTGGCATTCATCATGTCGCGGAAGTCAAAGAAGGTGCGCGGCAGTTGTGCCGTCTCCATCGCCGCCAGCGCCTTGGGGCTGACACACAAGATCGCCATTCCGGTGGCCAGCATGAAGCCCTTCTGCGAGCCCGAGACCGCGATATCAACGCCCCAGTCGTCAAACGCGAAGGGCATCGAGGCCAGCGAGCTGACGCAATCTACAAACAGCATCGCCGGATGAGTGCTGGCATCCATTGCCCTACGTACCGCTGCAATATCCGAACGTACGCCAGTCGCCGTCTCATTATGGGTGACCAAAACCGCCTTTATCTCATGGGCCTTGTCGGCGGCCAGAGCCTCGGCGAACTTGTTCGCCGGAGCACCGCTGCCCCATGGGCATTCGATGATCCGGACATCCAGCCCGTGACGCTGACACAGGTCGATCCAGCGATGGCTGAACATGCCATAGCGCGCCACGAGGACGGCATCGCCAGGGCTGAGCGTATTGGTCATCGCGGCCTCCCAACCGCCTGTCCCGCTGGCCGGGAAGGTAATGACCTGGCCCGAGGTTGTCCCAAATACCCGCTTGGTGTCTTCCAACACAGGGGCAAACGTTTCAACAAAATCGGGCGCACGATGGTCTTGCGTCTGAACCTGCATCGCAAGACGCAGACGATCGGGGATATTTGTGGGCCCCGGAATAAAAACTGGGTTTTGTTGAGACATGGCTTGCCCCTCCTCTTTGGTAATATGATGTTACCAATGCTTGGGGTTTGCAATTTTCTCGAAAATGTTTTTCACATAGCGAAAAAATTACCTAGCGCATTGAAACACATGGGTAAGATCGTTTTTCACTTTGGAGAGGAAATTTTTCAAATTTGAAAAATTCTGCAGCGAAGCCTAAAAGCGAGCTGTGGACCACATAGGAAAATCCCCATGGAGAATCATAAAAAGCCGCGCGGCAGGCCCAAGTCACTGTTCAAGGAAAGTTCAGCCGGAACACTGCAATCCCTGGACCGGGCTTTGGAGACATTGACGACCCTGGCGACGCTGGAACGCTGCACGCTGAGCGACCTCAGTCGCGAGACGGGCGTGCCAACGGCTACGACGCATCGCATACTGACGACGCTGTCCAACCGCGGCTATGTCAGTTTTGATGAGCAACGCCAGGAATGGATGATCGGGATCGAGGCGTATCGGACTGGTGCGTCTTATCTGAACCGCAACAGCGTGGTTGAGATTGGTCGACCGATCCTGCGCAGGCTTATGCGCGACTCGGGTGAGACGGCGAATATGGCAATGCCAGATGGAAGCCATGTGGTATTCGTCAATCAGATCGAAACCAGCAATCCGATCAGGGCCTTTTTCCCGCCCGGCGCGCGGACGCCGATGTACGCGTCGGGGACCGGAAAGGCATTGCTGGCCGAGCTTAGCCAGGATGCCTTGGGCAGGCTGACGTCGGACCTTACGTTTGAGCCTTACACAGATCGCACGCATAGATCGACGGCGTCTCTGTTTGAAGATCTTACACTGATCCGACAACGCGGTTGGTCCTTTGATGATGAGGAGCGTTACGAGGGAATGTCCTGCACCGGAGCGGCAATTCAAAACCAATTTGGCGTTGCATGTGCGGGTATTTCCGTCTCTGGCCCCACTGCGCGGATCAACAAAGCGAACGCTGCTTACTTCGGCGAAATGGTCCTTGAGGCGGCGCACGAAATTACATTGGCAATCGGTGGTCAGCCGCGCTGAGCAGCCTCTGCCTTTGTGCGCTATGAACGTGACATTCGAAACAAATACTCAGGGACTTGCCCTGGGCAAAGACCATCATCTAAGCGATCAAGCGTTGATTAACTAGCGGTGTGCCGGTGCTCGCTCATGCCCAATTCAGTGCCAGATGCGCGCTGAACTGACGGACGGCAGAGGTATCGAAACGCGCATGCGGGATCACGCAAACATAGTCCTTTTTCATTTTCAAGGCATGTTTCGACGGGATAACGAGTAGCCCCGATGCAAGGTCCGTTTTGGCCAGGACGGAAGGCACCAGCGCGATACCGGCCCCCCGCTTGGCTGTTGCGATGGCGAAGGTCAAATCGTTGATCGTCAAACCCGCATCAGAAAACGGCGTTGCATCAGACTCGACCTGGCGCCTCCAATCCGACCAAAGTGGCTCGCTTGCATAGTTTGAGCCCCATTTGTTGTGGATGAATTTGTTGTCCGGGACATTTGTCAGTGCTTCATCCATGTTGGGATATGCTTCACAGAACCAGGGGGCGCAGACCGGTATCGCAACATCTGAAAACAGGCGAGTTTCCCGGTAACCCGGATAAAGCGCCGAGCCATAGGTCAGACGTATGTCGATGGCTTCACGTTCAAAGTCGATCGGGTCTTCCTGAACGCGAACATCCAGCGATATTCCGGTTTCTTCGGTAAACGTGATGGCTTTGGGCAGAAACCACAACTCAGCCAATGCCGGCAGCACGCTGACAACCAACTGCCGGGTTGACGTATCGCTGCGTACGATCCGAGCGGCTTCAGACATTTCCTCAAAGGCACGAGCGAGCTTGGGGTACATCATTTCACCCGCATCCGTCAGCGAAATCCGGTTGCCTTTGCGGACGAACAGTTTTTTGCCGAGATGATCCTCAAGGGTTTTGATCTGTAAACTGATCGCGGCCGAGCTGACGCTCAGTTCTTTCCCAGCCAATACGAAACTGCCACATCGGGCTGCGGCTTCAAAGGCGCGCAACGCGGTCAGAGGCGGAAGAGTGTGCCCATAGCCCATAGTAAAACTTATGATACCCAATAATTTTCCTGGTTGCTTTTGTCATAAACTGAACTTCAATGAAGTAAAGGAGGACGCGCGATGAAGCACTTGCTGGATCTTGAAAAATACCCTTTGCACAGACCTGACAGCCGGGAATACGAGAAACTGGTGAAAAAGTGTCGGGCAGACCTGGCATCTGACGGCATGTTCAACCTGCCAGGATTTTTTAAGCCTGGCATCGCACAGCAAGCTGCAGATGCGGCGAAACCCGCGTTGGACACAGTCTCATTCAGGCATGCGCGTAAACACAACGTCTACTTCAAAGATGATATGCCCGGCTTCGACGATGCGCATCCGGCGATGGTCAAATCGCAGACTGTCAACCATACACTGTGCGCCGATCAGCTAGAGGGCAACCCGGTGATCGATGTATACGAATGGCAACCCTTCGCCGACTTTCTGGCTGCAACAATGGGCAAAGAAAAGCTGTATCAGATGGATGACCCCATGGCGCGTGTGAACGTGCAGGCAACACGGGATGGCGAAGGGTTGAACTGGCATTTCGACCGCTCGGAATTCACGACGACGATCTTGTTGCAGGCCCCTGAGGTGGGCGGTGAGCTTGAGTATCGCAAAGACCTGCGCACGCCGGATGACCAAAACTATGAAGGTGTTGTCGCTGTTCTGGCCGGGAAGGACCCGGAAGTAAAACGGATCATGCCGTTGCCCGGCGCGCTTAATGTGTTCCGTGGGGTGAATACACCGCACCGTGTTGTACCTGTTCAAGGCGACACCGAACGCGTGATCGCGATTTTCTCGTTTTATGAGACCCCTGGCGTTTATTTTTCCGCCGAAGAACAAATTGGTTTCTATGGGCGTTCCGTGTCATGACTCAGGTGCGCCCTGCCTTCAAGGATGAGCGCAAGCTAACCTACCTGAACCGCGACGGTGCGGATAAGCCGCTGATCAGCCCAGTCCCACAGGCCACTCTGGATGCGGCCCGTGCCTATCGATTGGCCCGATTGCGACAGCAGATGGCACAGCATGATGTGGCAGGTCTGTTGCTCTATGATCCGATTAATATCCGCTATGCGGTCGACAGCTCGAACATGCAGATTTGGACGGGCCACAATCCGGTTCGTTATGCGATGATCCTGGCGGGCGGCCCAGCAATCCTGTGGGAGTTCAAGGGCTGTGAACACCTGAACAATGGTTTGCCCGGTATCGACGAAATTCGAACCGCCGTGTCATGGATGTTCATGACAAAGGGCGACAAAGCCCCTGTTGGCGTTGAAGGTTGGGCTGATGAAATAGCTGACGTAATCCGCCAACATGGTGGTGGCAATCGCCGCTTTGCTGCAGACAGGCTGGACGGCCCGGGACTTCACGCGCTTCAAAAGCGCGGTCTAACTTTCGTGGAAGGGGGTGAATTGACGGAGCGCGCGCGCTCGATCAAGTCCCCTGACGAAATCGAACTGATGCGTTGGACCATTCGCGTCTGCGAAGCTGGGATGGCACGTATCTACGAACATTCAGTTCCCGGCGTAACCGAACGCGAGCTATGGGCCCATCTTCATTTTGAGAATGCACGTTCGGGCGGAGATTGGCTTGAAACCAAGCTTTTGACCTGCGGTCCTAATACAAACCCTTGGTACAAAGAATGTTCGGACCGGGTATGCCGATTGGGTGAAATGATATCGTTTGATACAGATATGATTGGCCCGTACGGTTACTGCGCGGACCTCAGCCGCAGTTGGACCTGTGGTTATACCCCGATGACGGATACGCAGCGGCGGATCTATGCGACGGCTGTGGATCAGATCTACCATAACCTGGATGTGTTGAAGCCGGGGATGACATTTGCCGAGTTTAACGAAAGAAGCTGGCGCATTCCTGAACGGCATGTTGACTATCGATATTCGCTGGCGGTCCATGGCGTGGGCATGGCAGATGAATGGCCTGTCATCCCGTTGCATGTCGATTTCGATGAGACCGCCATGTCGGGCGTAATCGAGCCGGGAATGGTCGTCTGCGTCGAAAGTCTTGTTGGGGAAGAGGGCTCGGAAAGTGTCAAACTGGAAACTCAGGTGCTGGTAACCGAAACAGGGATTGAACGGTTGGACAGTTTCCCTTGGGAGAGTATCTAGGTGCCTTCGTCACCGGAAATCGCTGGGGTTAATAGACTTGCCTGCTGCACTGAATTGGCCATTGTGGCGAAATGGACGATCGAAACCTCAGAATTGACAGAGCGGCGCTTCTGCCAGAGCAGGACCTGATCAGCGGCCCAGAGCTGTTGAGCTGTGGTAAAAAAATGGTGTCGGACTGGCGTGTCGGCAGCAGTGCTTTCCAGGTCGCGACCGGGTACAAGAACGAGATTGACTACAAGAAGTCCATGATCCGGTCCGGGCAGGTTATGCAGCATGCGCATCTTGGATTTCGGGACGTGTCCCACAGTATTGATGCCATCCGAAGGGTGTATGATACCTGCGCCCAGCGCGGTGCACGGGTTGATCGCTTTGGTATGTGTCTGGATTGGTCGATGGGGTTTCCGAGACATCAAAGAACCGAAAACGTGCGTGGAACAGGTGTTATCCTAAAGGACGCGGACGCGTTTGCGCGTCTTACACAAGGCAGCCCCGCGGCGATGCATTTCGGTGATTTCATGCTGGGGTTTCCGGCAGCTCTGGAAAACACATGCGCTGCACTTGCGGCTGGGGCCACAACGATCGGCAATCTGGGGCAGTATTTCACGTTTCGTCTGCCGGGCTACCAAGACGATATAGAGACCACAAAAGCTACCGTTAAGGCGCTTGGCCTGATTGCCGCGCAACCTGTTCCTGTATTGGTGCACTCAAATCTGGATGACGGATACGCCGCAATATTCGAGGACCTGACCTCGGTCTTGGGTCAGGCTTTGCTTGAGAAGCACATTGTAACCGGGCTGATCGGCGCGCCTTATGCTGTTTGCTATGGCCATCACTTTACCGAACCCCTGACGCGTCTGGCATTTCAACGCGCCTTGGCGCAGATCAGCGATGGGGTTCCGGGGTCGCAGATCTATGGCGCAACGGTGCTTTACAAAGGATCGCGTGCCGAAAACTATGCAGGGCTGTCCTCGTATCTTTTGTCCGATATTGTGGCGCAGCGGTTGCGACCAAGCGGGCACGCGCTGAACCCGGTTCCAGTAAGCGAGAATGAGCGCATCCCCGACGTGACCGAGATTTGCGACGCACAATGTCATTTGAGCAGGTTGACCGAGCTGGCAGAGGGGTATCTGCCCCTGTTTGACATGACTGAGATTGATCGGATCAGCGATATGCTGCTACGCGAAGGTCAGCGTTTTGCAGATCGGGTTCTTGCTGGATTGTCAAAAGGTGGCATCAATACAGACGATCCCTTTGAGATGCTGCTGGCCCTGCGTCGCATCGGTGGGCGCGCTTTGGAGCAAGCCTTTGGCGGAGGTGAAGAAAGGCCAGATGCGCCGCGTCGCAGAACCCCCATTGTAAGCGCTACAACATATCGCGAACTAGAAGAAGCCGCCGCGCGTTTCATGTCCTCTGAAGCCGGTCGGGCAGTGGCCCATTTGGCCAAGTCTTCTGCCCGTATTCTGACTGCAACCACAGATGTGCACGAGCATGGGAAGATGCTTTTGGATCTGGTGTTCGGCAAAGCAGGATTTGTTGTCATAGATGGTGGCGTTTCAAGCGACCCGGATCACATTGTGGCCTTGGTCAAACAAAACGCGGCCGATGCCATTGCACTTAGCACGTATAATGGCGTGGCGTTGCGGTACTCAAAAACACTGTTGCAAAAGTTGGAAGAGGCGGGGTTGGATGTGCCGGTTCTGATCGGCGGTCGGTTGAACGAGATACCAGAAGTCACGAATACAAGCCTGCCTGTGGATGTGACCGATCAGCTGACCGAGATCGGGGTCATTGCCTGCACTAATCTGGAGGCTGCCGCTGAGGCGCTGGAGAATGTGCTTGCCCGCAGCATACCAGACCGTGGATTGTAACTCTTTTCACGTAGCGCTGCTTTGGGCGAAATGTCCGTCAATAGCGAATCCGTCAATGTTTATCTGTTGTGCCTGTTTGCAAGAAGCCGACAATCCTTTAGCCTGAAAAAGCGTTCCGCAAGTGAGCTGAGGGGACATGGCTGACTATATCGTACACGCTTTGGCTGCCAGCCAGGTCTCGATCACTGGAGGTGAAAGCCTGAGCGGTATCACCCAGGGTGATGGGTCAAACCTTGTCGGTCAATTTATAACGATCGGCAATGGCCCGCTGACGGATCTAAACGTGTCAGACGCCGGATCGGACTCCGATTTTGACGACAATGACGGGAACCAGCGCTTAAACGGTGCTCAGAGCTTTGATGGTACGACCTATGCCGATGGGACGCGTATCGAGGCTGAATACAGCATCACGCTGCGTGACAACAGCACCGGGCAAACCTATCAGGTTCTTGGTGTCAACATTAACAATTCCTCTCCTTCGTTTGGCACCACCGAAGGTGTGGCCTTTGTTGGTAGTTTCCCACCGCGCGGAGTGCCGCTTGAGGTTATCTCATCCGCAGAAGGGCCAGGGTCTTCGGGACAGCCGCCTGTCGATGAGAGCAGTCTGGTACCTTGTTTCACCGGGTCAACATTGATTTCAACGACGACCGGGCCAGAGCGGGTCGAACAGATTACACTGTCGGATCTGGTCCTTACACGTCAACATGGACCTCAACCTGTGCGATGGATTGGCAGACGGCGGGTCGCTGAATCAGAGCTTCATGCCAACCCAAAGCTATACCCGGTTCGAATTCTTGCCGGGTCTCTGGGAAACGGATTTCCGCAGAGGGATCTGTTGATATCGCGGCAGCATCGAATGCTTGTCCGCTCGTCCATTGCCGAACGCATGTTTGGCGTCCCAGAGGTTCTTGTCCCGGCTATCAAATTGACAAGCCTTCCTGGGGTTTACGTGGACAAGACTGTCCAGGAAGTCGAATACTTCCACCTGCTGTTTGACCGGCACGAGATCATCTTTGCTGAAGGCGCGCCGTCAGAGAGCCTGTTTACCGGGCCCGAAGCGCTCAAGGCGATTAGCGCTGAGGCGCGAGAAGAGATTTTCGTGCTGTTCCCAGAACTGAAACAAACGGATGTGTTGCCAGAGCCTGCCGGGTTCATCCCGACGGGCAAACAGCAACGGAAACTCATTGACCGTCATGTCAAGAACGAGAAACCCCTTGTGTCATTAGCTGACATCGCACTTTAGACCTATTGCGGTCAGGTTATGTGAAACCCACAGTCAGGCAGGCTGCACCATTCCGACAACAACTTGGCGATTTGTAAAATCGGATCAACATCTTCCATATCCTCTGACCTTAATACTGCGTGCCACGGCACGGAAATACCGTCCCGAGTAACCTGAGCGCCAACGATGCGGCCTTCTTTGAGCGCTGACTGAAGCGCCCAGTTCGAAAGCACACTGGTACCCAGATCCGAGGCAACCAACTCGACAATCGCTTCGGGCAATTCGACAGTTGCAGCCCATTTCGGGTAGCTGTCCGTCGGGCGGAACAACAGCGCGAATTCGCGGTCAGGCTCTGGGATCTTGGTATAGGTGATAAATGGCTCACCCACGATATCAGACCCTTCCACATATGGGTGATCCGCCAGACGATGTGACGGTGGCATGATGTAAAGCAAAGGGTCGTCAAACAGTTTGATGCTGCTGAGCCCGGCTTGCGAGACCGTGCCAGAGGTAATCGCGATGTCCAGATGCCGGTTTAGTAGCCCGCTCAGCGGGTCGCTGCGCGCGCCAGCCATGATTTGGATATCAATCCCGTCGGTGCGCGCCTTCATGAACTTGATGAACGAGGGCAGCCAGCGATAGTTGCTGTAGGCTTCAACCGACAGACGTACGACATGTTGTACGTTGGCATTCATGCGCCGCACGTCCTCTTCCGCGCGGCTCAGATCGGTCAGGATGCGCTCGGCCACGATTGCCATGTAGTCGGCAGCGGGCGTCCGGCGCAGTTTCTTGTGCATTCGGGTGAACAGAGGCACATCCAGTCTGCGCTCGGCCTCTCGCAGACGATGCGACAGGGCCGAAGGTGTCACGCCCAGCTTTTTGGCGGCATCAGTGATCCGGCCAGTTTCATTGATGGCTTGGATCAATTGCAGGTGGCGCAGATCGAGGAGAGGTTTCATGTGTTTTTAGCCTGAAAAATATTCACAAAAACCAAAAAACTTCGAAATTGAAATTCAGTCAATAACAAGGTGAAGTCCCGGCAGGTTTTCTTTTGGAGCATACGCCATGAACGTTGACGCCCGACGCGCGATTGAACAGGACAAGGCGCATCACGTCCATCCGCAGTCTAATTTGCGTCAGCATGCCGAGAATGGCCCGACCATGATCACCCATGGTAAGGGCGTCTTCATCTACGACAGCGAAGGGCATGAGATCATCGACGGGTTTTCCGGGCTGGGTTGCGTCTCGTTGGGTTACCATAACGAGCGCCTATCCAACGCGGCCAAACGCCAGATGGATGTTCTGCCTTTTGCACCGACCTTCTACAACCGTTCGCACCCACGTGTTGCGGAATTGGGTGAGCGCCTGATTGGTATGGCTCCGGTCGACATGGACCGGGTAATGTTCCAGTGTTCCGGGTCCGAGGCGAACGATACTGCGATCAAGCTGCTGTGGTACGCCAACACCGCCAAAGGCGAGCCCAATCGCCGTAAGATCATTGGCCGCGTACGCGGTTACCATGGCAACACGATAGCCACCGTGTCCTTGTCGGGCCAACCGCATATGCATGCCAAATTTGGCCTGCCGCTGTCCGAATTCAAGCACACCGAATTGCCAAACTACTACCGCTTCCACATCGACGGTGAGAGCGAAGAAGAGTTCTCGGCCAGAATGGCGGCCAAGTTTCAAGAGCTGATTTTAGCGGAAGGCCCTGAAACCGTGGCGGCATTCTTTGCCGAACCGGCCATCTCAGGCGGTGGTGCACTGATGCCGCCCGAAGGCTATTGGCGAGAAATGCAGGCGGTTCTACGTAAATACGACATCAAGTTCCTGGCCGACGAGGTCGTTTGCGGCTTTGGTCGCACCGGCAATATGTGGGGCTCGCAGACCTGGGGGTTAGAGCCTGACATGATCTCGTGTGCCAAAGCGCTGTCGGCGGCGTTTTTCCCGATCTCGGCGCTGATGTTCAAGGATGAGATTTACGCCGACATGATGAAGAACTCGGATGAGGTTGGCACGTTCGGTCACGGCTACACATATGCCGGACACCCGGTAGGTGCTGCCGTCGGGCTTGAGGCGTTGGATATATACGACGAGATGGATCTGGTCGGCCATGTCCGCAGGGTCTCGACCCGGTTCCTGGAAAAATGCCACGCTATGGCGGATCACCCGCTTGTGGCCGAGGTGCGGGGTGTTGGCCTGTTCTGCGGTTTCGAACTGATGAAGGATGCCAAAACCCGCGAACCTTTCGATCCCTCTTGGAAAGTGGGCGAACTTGTGCAGAACTTTGCCCATGATCGGGGTCTGTACTTGCGGGCGATTGGCGACCGGATGAGCTTTATGCCGCCGCTGATCATCAATGAGGATGAGATTGATGTTGCGACTGAACGGTTCAAGGGCGCGTTGGACGACGCGTGGGCCGTGGTCCGCACCAAGATCTGATTTGCTTTAGGGTCAGATCCAAGCTCTCACCCGGTCGCTGCGCCGCTGAACTCCCTCCAGGCGGCGCGACTTATTCTGAAATACCTCTAGCCTGCCAAGGAGAACAGGGATGACGACACACCTGGAACCGAAACTGCCCGAAGCGGGTTTGGCCGGAAGCTATATCAACGGGGCATGGCACTGGCCCGAAGGGCGACTAGTGGTCGAAAATCCCTCGCGTCGCGCACCCATCTGCGAGGTTGGTCGCGGCACGTCAACCGAGGTCGACTTGGCCGTCGAAGCCGCCCGTGCCGCGCTCCCAGCGTGGCGCGTTTTGGCGGCAAGCGAGCGTGGCAAACTGTTGACCGAACTCGGCCGTCGCCTGGAAGAAAATGTCGAAGAAGTCGCCCGCGTGCTGGCTGCTGAAAGCGGGAATGCGATCAAAACCCAGTCACGCGGAGAGGCATTGGGCGCGGCGGGCGTTCTGAAGTATTATGGTGGTGTGGCGGTTGAGCAAAAGGGCGAAACCCTGCCGCTCGGCCCGGGACTGCTGAGCTATTCGACGCGCGAGCCACATGGGGTTGTGGGCTCGATCATCCCCTGGAATTCTCCATTGCAGCTTGGTGCGGTGAAGATTTCGATGGCGCTTGCCACCGGCAACTGCCTGGTGTTGAAACCTGCCGAAGATGCGCCCCTGGCAATCCTGAAACTGGCTGAACTTGCGGATGGCTTGTTTCCACCGGGTGTTTTTAATGTGGTCACTGGGTTGGGAGAGGAAGCTGGTGCAGCGCTTGCTTCGCATCCGGGTATCGACAAGGTGTCCTTTACCGGTTCAAGCGATGTGGGCAAGTTAATTGGCCATGCCACGGCTGATCGCATTGCAAAACTTACTCTGGAACTGGGCGGGAAATCCCCGACCATCGTCTTCCCTGACGCCATCGCCGATGGCCGTCTGGACAGCACCGCGCAGCAGGTGGCAAACGCGATGCGGTTCATGCGGCAGGGCCAAAGTTGTACCGCCGGATCGCGCCTGTTTGTGCACAAGGATATCTGGGATGAGTTGATGCCGAAGGTCGCCGAGAAATCGGCAGCTTTGAAAGTGGGTGATGCGCTGGATCCAGACGTGGATATGGGCGCGGTGGTTAACGCGGAACGCTATGGTGAAATCCGCGCCTATGTGGCCGAAGCTGAGGCAGAAGGGGCCACCTTCCTGATCGGCGAAACGCCAGCGGAAGACCCGGCGGGTTTCTGCCCGAACCCCACCATCATCACCGGCGTTGATAACAATTGGCGCATCTCCCGTGAAGAGGTGTTCGGCCCGGTGATGGTCGCGATCCCCTTCGAGACCGAAGAGGAGGTGATCGCTATGGCCAATGACACTCACTATGGTCTTGCAGCCTTCCTGTTCACCCATGACGTCAGCCGCATAACGCGCCTGACGCGCGCTATCGATGCAGGCTGGATTCAGGTAAATCAGGGCGGCGGGCAAATCCCTGGGATGTCTTACGGGGGCACCAAGCAGTCGGGTATGGGCAGCGAATACTCGATTGAGGGAGCGCTAGAGGCATATACATACCGCAAATGCGTCACAATCAATATCGAGGGCGGCGCGTGAGCACGGACCGGTTCGGCAATGCAATTGACCCGGGCGTGGGATATGCTCGGGGGGCGCTGCTGCGGGGCTCGGGGGATGAGGTGCGCAGGTTGGCGCAGGCCGGTCGCGTGGCCAGAGATTTCGTGGCCCGCGAAGGCATCGACAAGATCGCTATCTGTACCGGTAACCTGCGGTTTTTTCCCGCCACACCGGACGATCTGAGCCTGCTGTGTGAGGAATGGATTGGTCCTGGCCTGTTCGGGGAAGAGCTGCGCAAGGCTGCTATCGCGCATCTGGGTGGACAGGGGCATGAGGCGGCGGCAGTGGTCAATCGCACTAGCGCGGGGATCGTGGCGACTGTGTTGGCGCATTCAGGCGGCAACCCGGTGCTTTCTTTGGTGGCCGCAGGCGACCGCAGCCATGCCTCGCTTCTGCGCGGGGCACGGCTGGCTGGCGTGCCGGTGCGAGAGGTTCATGATCTGGACGCAGTGCAAAAGGCTCTGGCAGAAGACAACCCGGCGCTATTCGTGATCACGCCTGTCACCTCGGAACTGTCGATGCTTGGCGATGATCTGATCCGCGACGCCGCTACGGCTGGGAACAAGGCGGGCTGTGTCACGTTCCTGGATGACGCCTATGGTGCGCGGTTCCGCCCGGTGCTGTACGGCGGTGGAGCGTCGCTGTCCTTTGGGGCTGATTTGATTATCACCAATGCAGACAAGGCTGGCCTGTCTGGCCCGCGCGCTGGTGTCCTGTGTGGTGAGGCTGCGGCGTTGGTTCCTGTGCAAGCGAAAGCGAGTGAGCTTGGGATGGAGGCTCGTGCCCCCGTCGCCGTGGGTGCAATGCGTAGTCTGCAAGGATTTACCCCCGATCTGTTGCTGCAAGAGGCGCGGGATGGTCAGGACCTGGCCGACGCGCTGGACAGCGTGCTGGGGCAAGGGCGCATCACTCGGTCGGCTCTTGGTCCAAAGATCGATGAACAGGAAGCGATGGAGATTGTTCTGGGCATGGCCGGGGCCGACAGGTCAGAATTGGTGCCAGCCGAGGTGACCGCGGCCATTGGTATGTTAATGCTGCAGAGCAAAGGGATTGTCACGGTCAACACCCATGGGCAACCCGGCGGGCGTGTCTCGATCCGGCTCAAACCGACATCGGGTGCTGTGGCGAGGGCTGGGGGTGCAATGGCGGTGGCTGACTGTTTGATGTCGGCAATGCGCCAGACTGCGCGGCATTTGCACGACAAGAAATGGTTTGCGGCAACACTGTTTGGAGACACGTGAATGGCCGATACGGCTTTGATCACCCGGCTGGATAATCGACTGGAACAGCTTGTGAACATCGATATGGGCGAACGCGGCGTTGAGCACCTGTTCGAGGCAGCCCGTGCGCTGGAAGGCCGGTCGCTGGTTGGGGCGGCTGCGGATGCGCTGATGGCAGTGCCAGAGGGTGGAACAGTTGTGTTGACTACCGGATCGGTCTCGCGGGCCTGGATCACGCCTGATCTGGGTGAAAACGATGGCCCCTCGGGTGCGGCAGCGATTGCGCGCGCGCTGGTACTGGCCCGCAATGTGACCTGCGTCATGCTGTGCGAGGAAACTCTGCTGCCTGCGATCCAGAACACCTGTCAGGCTGCCGGGCTTTTTCCCGTCACGGTGGAACAGGCGGCGATTGCGAAGGCAGACAAAAGCCTTGCCACGATTGTTATGCTTCCCTACGCCACCGATGATGCGGACGGGAAGGCGCAGGCCGAGACCCTTCTGGCCAAGCTGAACCCTGATCTGTTGTTCTCGACCGAGCGTGTCGGGCGCAATGAATTTGGCGTCTATCACTCAATGCGCGGTATCGACTATGGCATGGGTCGCGCGCGTGTCGATTTCCTGTTCGATCTGGCACTTGAGCGCGGCATCCCAGTAGTGGCGGTTGGCGATGGTGGCAACGAAATCGGCATGGGTAAGGTCGCCGACCATGTGAAGGCACATGTCCCCTACGGAGACACATGCCAATGTGGTTGCGGTGGTGGGATCGGCGCTGTGACAGGCTGTGATGTATTGGTGACGGCTGCCTGTTCCAATTGGGGCTGTACCGCGATTGCTGCTGCCATGGCAGCGCGTGCGGGCAACGCCAAACTTCTGCACACACCAAACCGAGAAACCCTTCTGCTGGACACCATGGTCTCCAACGGCCTGATCAATTCAACCCACGGGATCGTCGACGACAGCGTCGATGGGTTTCCCCGCCAAAGCCATGTCGCGGTGGCCGAGCTTTGCCGCACGATCGTGAGCCGCGCGCTCTGACAACTCACAGGACTAAACTATGATCCAAGACAATCCCGCCCTTATCGACGCAATCCGTGACCGTTTTGCTCATGTCGACAGCTGCCCGTTTCAGGGCGAGCGCATTTTCTTCGAAAACGCTGGTGGTGCGCTGACATTGAAATCCGTGGCTGAAACCTCAGCCTTTTATGCCGCAATCCCCGACAACCCAGGTCGCATCAACCCGGCGGGGCAGGGTACCCAGAACGTGATCAACAAGGCCAAGCAAGACCTGACCGTCTTCATGAACGCGTCATCGGGTCAGTTCTTTGCAGGGGAAAGCGGGACAGAACTTTTGTTCCGCTTGATCCGAACCGCCTGTTTGACCGCTCCAAAGGGGGCAAAGGTGATCGGGTCGTCCATCGAACACCCCGCCACTCGCAGTGCTGCGCGCCGGTGGGCCGGGATCGCCGGGCTGGACTATGTCAATGTTGCACATGACGACGATACCGGTTTGGTCACGCCCGAGGACTATGCTGCACTCATGACTCCGGACGTGGCGGTTGCAACGATCCTGCATGCGTCGCCCGTGACCGGTATGGGTATGGATGTTGCCGCAATCTCGAGCGCGATTCGCGCAGTTGCGCCGGATTGCCTGATCATCGTGGATGGCATTCAGCACGCAGCTCATGGGCAGCTGGATCTGGATGCCTACAATGTCGATGGCTATGCGATTTCACCGTACAAAGTTTTCTCACGCCACGGATATGGCATTGCGTGGATTTCCGACAAGCTAAGTGCTGTTCCGCACGACATGTTGATCGACGCTCCTGCAACCGGTTGGGAGTTCGGCACACGAGACACCGGCTCTTATGCTACTGTTTCTGATGTCGTGTCGTATTTCGACTGGCTGGGTGGAGAGGTTTCGGATGAAACCGAACCCCGCCAACGGATCGAAGCTGCGGGTCGAGCCATCCATGCCTACGAAACGCATCTGACCAACACTGCCATCAATGGCACTGGCAACCTGCCAGGTCTGCGCGATATGGATCACGTCACAATTCTGGCCGGAGCGGACAACCCCGCGCGCGAAGGTCTGGTGTCGATCGTTGTTGATGGCCATTCATCCGAGGATGTGGTCGCCACTCTGAACGCGCAGGGTATCAGAACCCATGTGCGCAAGGCCGATCATTATTCCGGCAACGTACTGAATCCGCTGGGTTTGCCGGATTGTATCCGCATCTCGTTCTGCCATTATAACACCGAAAAAGAGATCGCGCGCCTTCTGGCTGCCGTAAAAGAGATGGGTCAGGACGGCTGACACCACAGGTTTACAGCGTTAGATATTGGAGATGCGCGGTTCCTTAACCGCGCATCTTTTCGTTTCCGGGATCATAAAGTGCGCGCAGGCTCGCCGTTGTGGCGATGGTTTTTCCTGCAACCATGATTTGATAGCTGCGTTTGGCAAGCTCTTTCATGGCCATCCCGTCGGGACGTGTGACATAGCCCATGCCAATCGCACCGCCTACGGTCCACCCATAGCTGGCCGAGGTCAAACGCCCGACAATCTGGCCGTCGCACAGGATCGGCTCTTTGCCAAAGACCAGCGCCTCTGGGATTTCCAACCGGAAAGACAGCAACCGGCTTGCAGACCCCGCAGATTTGCGGGCTTCGATGGCGGCTTTGCCGGTGAACTCGGTGGCGAAGTCACAGGCAAAGGTCAGGCCGCTTTCGACCGGGCTGTCATGTGGTCCGATGTCGTGGCCCCAGTGGCGAAAGCCCTTTTCGATGCGGCATGAGTCAACTGACATGCCGCCACATAAGCGCGGTGCATCGGGCGCAGCCATGATTGTTTCGAACACCTGCTGGGCGAACTCGGCAGGGACATGCAGCTCCCATCCCAGCTCACCTACATAGGTGATCCGCTGTGCCCGGATCGGAGCATGACCGACATTCAATGCCTGCCATGTTCCAAAGGGGAACGTGTCGTTCGACAAATCGGCATCGGTCAGCTTGGCTAAAAAGTCCCGCGCGCGCGGTCCCATCAGGGCCAGTGTTGCCTCGGACGAGGTCACGTTGACCACGGATACATCCGTACCTGCCAGCTGCTTTTTCAGCCAGTAGTCCGTCTGAGGCTCAGCCCCGGCCGAGGCCATGACCATGTAGCGGTTTGCATTCAGGCGTGCGACGGTTACGTCTGCCTCGATCCCGCCTTGCGGGTTGAACATATGGGTGTAGACCAGCGCGCCTGGTGTCACGGCCATATTAGCCCCGCAGAGCCGCTGCATCTGTGCCTCGGCATCCTGCCCGTCGACGATGAACCGCCCAAAGGTCAGGTCGATGCAGCCCAGATTAGTGCGCAGAGCCTGATGTTCGGCCTGCCAATCGTCGAACCACGGCTCGCATCCGAAGCCATCCGTCATCTCGCGCCCATAGTAGAGCGGACGTTCCCAGCCATTGGCGCTGCCGAATTGTGCGCCCGCGTCGCGCAGGTGGGTGTAGTAAGGCGTCCGGCGTAGACCGCGCGCCTGTGTTTTGCGCAAGTAGGGCCAATGCATCTCATAAGCATGGCCGAGCGTTTCGGCCGCCTTGGTCGCGGTATAGCTGCGCGCGTTCAGGCCCGGCACGATGCGGCGGCTGTCCACATCGGTCAGGTCCATGGTCATGTGACCGGCCATGATCCATTCGGCCAGCGCCATGCCCGCGCCGGGGCCGTTCTGGATTCCGGTTGAGTTGAAACCCGCAGCGACCCAATAGCCCGCCGCATCCGGAACCGGGCCCAGATAGTGTTTGGCGTCGGGGGTAAAGCACTCCGGCCCGTTGAAAAACTTGCGGATACCGGACTCAGCCAAGGCTGGAACCCGCTCCATCGCGGCTTCAAGGATGGGAAAAAGGTGTTCCTCATCGCAGGGCAGTTCGTCGAATTCGAACGTCTCGGGCAAACCGTCCTTGGGCAGCCACGGTGTTGCGTTTGGCTCGGAACAACCGATCAGAAGCTTGCCCGCCTCTTCCTTGTAATAGGCGTATTCGTCCATCACCCGCAGGACAGGCAAGTCACCGGTCACACCCTCAATCGGGTCGGTCACAACGTAGTAATGGTTGGTGTAATGCAGCGGAATCTGCACCCCATGAGTCAGGCCAAACTCGCGCGCCCACATGCCGGTGGCGTTGACCACATGCTCGGCGCTGACCAGACCTTCGGCGGTTTCAACGCCGACAACGCGACCGCCTTCGATCACAACGCGGGTGACCTTGGTATCTTCAAAAACCTGCGCGCCGTGGGCCCGCGCGCCCTTGGCCAGAGCCATCGTCGTGTCGATGGGATTGGTATAGCCGTCGCCTGGAAACCAGAACGCGCCCTTTGCACCGTCGACGGACAGCAGAGGCCAGCGATCCTGCGCCTCGGTCAGGCTGATCTCTTCTGCGCGCAACCCGCATCCATGGGCATAGTCGACCTTGCGCCGCAACTCCTCCATACGCGCCTCGGTCAGCGCCACGGTCATCGAGCCGTTGCGCTTGAAACCGGTTTTCTGCCCGGTCTCATCCTCAAGGCTTTCCATCAGGTCGAGGCCATACTTCGCCAGCGCCGACGTGACCGGAACCCCCTGCGTTTCGCTGACCAGACCTGCGGCGTGCCATGTCGTTCCGCTGGTCAGTTTCTTACGCTCGAACAAGGCGGCGGACCAGCCTGCCTTGGCAAGGTGATAAGCGGTCGCGCAGCCGACAATGCCGCCGCCAATGATGGCGACCTGAACGTCCGTCGGAAGAGATTTCGCCATGGGTTTTATCCCCGCAACCGGTCGTTTTCAGGATCGTAGAACGGCACGGTCGCCACAGTCGCATTGACCGGAACGCCAAGCACTTCGATCTGGTATAAATCACTGGGCTGCGCCGCCTCGGTCAAATAGCCCAGAGCGACCCGCTTGCCGATGCGGAACCCGGTGCCGCCCGAGCTGACATAGCCTACGGGCTTGCCGTCGCGGCAGATGGGGTCGGAAGACAGCGCGTCGGCGCCGTGGCCGTCGAGTACGAAGGCGGTGAAATGGTAATCCTTCGGCTGCTCAGCCTGCGCCAGAAACGCGTCGCGTCCAACAAAGCTGTTTTTCTTTTTACTGACAAAACGATCCAGCCCTGCATCAAAGGCGGTGTATTCGATACCGAAATCCGCGCGCCAGCCGTGATAGCCTTTCTCAAGCCGCATGGCGTTCAGCCCGTAAGAGCCGAACTCGACAATACCGTGTTCAGTGCCCTGATCCATTATGGCGGTGTAGACGCGGACCAGATCGGCGTTGCGCATGTGCAGCTCCCAACCCAGCTCTCCGACATAAGACACGCGCAGGGCAATGACCGAAGCACCCGCAACAGTGATTTCGCGAACTGACATCCAAGGCGCGTTTTCTTTTGATAGATCATCCTGGGTCAGGGGTTGCAGGACGTCGCGGGATTTTGGCCCCATGACCATTAGGGCAGCGTCAAAATCCGAACCTCGGGTCAGGGTCACGCCCACGCCCGGCAGGAATTTCGACATCCAGTCGTGATCGCGCTGATCGGCCAGAGTCGGGCCGCAGAGCAGGTATTTGTTTTCATCCAGCCGCGCGATGGTGGCTTCGGACCAAATCTTGCCTTTGGGCGTCAGCATATAGGACAGCTTGACCCGGCCCACGCCAGGCATTGCACCACAGAAGACGTAGTTCAGGAACTCGGTGGCTTTTGGTCCTTCGACTTCATACCGAGTGAAGCCGCCATGATCCATCACACCAACCCGGTCCCGCACGCCTTCGCATTCAGCTTTGACCGCATCGTGCCAGACCTCGTGATGGAAACCCAGCTGCCCGTCATTCTTGATTTGATCTGTCTGGAACCAGAAAGCGCGTTCCCATCCGGCAATCTGCCCAAACACAGCGCCTTTGTCTTTGAGCGTATCGTAAAGCGGCGTGGTCTGCACCGGACGACCCGATTTCCACATACGATGTGGGTAGGGGATCGCGTATTGATGTTCGTACAACTCGCTCGAGCGTTTGACGGTGTAATCGAAGGTCGCCCATTCCTTGCCAAAGCGGCGGGGATCCCAGAAGGACATGTCCCATTCGGTTTCGCCCTCGGTAATCCACTCGGTCAGGGTTTTCGCCGCTGCTGCTGAGTGGGTGATACCCACCGGGAAACAGCAAGCGTGGTAGAAATTCGGCAGACCAAAGGCCGGACCACAGAGCGGCGCGCCATCGGGGCTGTAAGGTATCGGGCCGTTCACGAAGCGGCTGACCCCGGCCTCGCCCAATAACGGCACATGTTCCAGCGCGGCTTCGAGGATTTCGGCGATGTCGTCGACGCTGTCGGGATAAAGCTGGTTGGCAAAGCAATCGGGCATCCCGTCCAGCCACGCGGGCCGCCCTTCGTGTCCGTAAGAGCCCAGCAGCAACCCGTTCCGCTCGCGCCGAAGGTAATACATGATGTCCGGGTCGCGGACGAGGGGGAAGTTTTCCGGGTTCGCTTCCAGTTCCGGCAGGCTTTCGGTGACCAAATATTGGTGTTCCAGCGTTACGACGGGCAGTTTCTGGCCGACCATCTCACCCACCTGGCGACCGTAATAGCCCCCGGCGTTGATCACGATGTCACAGACAACATTGCCCTTGTCCGTCTGAACCTCCCACTCGCCCGAAGCGCGGCGTGAGATGCCGGTGACTGTGGTGAACCGCGCAATCGCCGCGCCCTTATCCCGAGCGCCTTTGGCCAGGGCCTGGGTCAGTTGCGAAGGGTCCACATCGCCCTCATAGGGGTCAAGGATGCCGCCGATGATGCTGTCGCCTGAACTGAAATAAGGGTGCATGTCATCCATTTCGGACGGGGTGAGCATCGCCATGTCATAGCACAGACCCTTGGAAACCCCGACAAGATGGCGGAACAGGTCCATGCGTTCGGGCGTGTGGGCGGGCCAGAACGCGCCGGTGTGGCGGTAGGTGATCGGATAATCGACCTCTTCCGCCAGATCCTTATACAGCCGCCAAGCATAATTGCCCGCGCGCATCCCGCCCCAGCTGTTGGCATAGGTGGGGATGTTGCCCGCTGCGTGCCAGGTCGACCCGCTGGTCAATTCGTTCTTTTCGATCAGCAGTGTGTCGGTCACCCCGGCTTTGGCAAGATGATAAAGGGTCGAGACACCAACCGCGCCGCCCCCGATGATCACAACTTTGGCTTGGCTTTTCATGTGCTTAGTCTTTCAAGTGGATAGGCATGCGGGCGCGCAGGGCGGCCTCGATGTCGGCGGGCAGATGGGACGGTGCGGGCTGTGCTTCGATCTCGGCAACGCGGGCTATGGCCTTGTCCCAGACAGTTTGCGCACCACTTTCAAGCCAGTCATTGACGCTCTGGCGGTCGCCCAAAGACGGATAGACGTATTCCTTGGTCATCAGATCCAGGGTCTGAGCAGTGCCGAGGAAGTGCCCCTCGCCGGTCACGACCTGTTCGATCATGTCCAGATCAATCGAGCCTTCGAACATTTCCACGCCGCGCACCGATCGCAGGATGGCCCCGCACATGTCGTTGTCTATGACCAGTGCTTCATTGCTGGCGGCCATGATCGAGCCCAGCATACCAACAGACAGGTTGATCATATCGGCTCCGCTCTGTGCCGCGAGCGCGATAGTGTATCCCTTTTCATAGCCCGATTGTGCATCGGCTGTCTTGGCATCTGTCATACCTGCTGACACGGTCGAAGGCAGGCCAAGGTTCAATAGCAACTGCGCCGCAGCAGCGTTGGCGACCGCAGCCTCGCCCGAACCGCCGGTCATGGCGCCGGTGCGCAGATCAGAGATAAAGGGCAGGAAGGCCAGAATGCAGGGAAAGCCCGGTTGCATCATGTTGACTAGCACCAGACCGGCCAAGGATTCCGCCAAACCCTGCGCCAAGGCGCCAGCCAGCGCGGCCGGGCTTGTGGCCCCAGCTTGCGCTGCGGAACAGATTTGTAGCGGCATTCCAAGTCGCACGCATTCACGCATCACCCCGCAGGCTTCCTCGGCCAGCGTCAGCGGTGGCACCACGTGGCAGACGGACGCAAAGCAGAAGGGTTGCGCCTTGAAGGCTCCGTCGCCGCCCAAAGCCGCGTCGAACATTTCAACCACGGAGGGCACGTTGGCGGGCTCGAAAAAACTTGTGCCAATAGGTTTCGAAGTCGCCTTCATCGCGGTAAATGCCGTGTTGATATCCAGCGTCAGCGGGTCTTCCAGATCCCGCGCCACAACGGGACGCAGGGAATAATGGATGTTGTTGCAGGCATCAACGATGCGCATCAGGCTGTACAAGTCTTGTAACGTGCTGTCGCGAAACGAATTTGTAGCGGCGTCCAGCACCTGCACCGCTGCACCGCCGGTACCGATATGGACGCGGCCGCCTCCAATCTCGATCCCGCGATCCCGAATGAATCCGGGCAGTTCTACGCGTTTACACGCCCCCGCGATTATGTCTTCAACCAAAGAGCGCGAAAAGGTGATGCGCCCGTCGTCCCGTTCCGTTGCGCCATGCTCCAACGCCAATACGCGAATGTCCTCCGGCGCACCGGACACACCAATCCGTTCCAGAATATCAAACGCCGTATCGGTGATATGGGCCAGTTTGCTGTTGTCCAGTGGCATGAACCGCCCTCCGACGGGCGGCGTTGTCAGCTTTGGAGTTTCGGAACCGGGGGCCCTTCTTGATCGTGTTCGCCGCATAAGCGCGTCCTAGATAAGGTGTTTTCCCGCGCATCTTAGAAAGGGTCAAGTTTTAGCTCAATTCCATTATTAGCCGATTTTTGTGAATGAATTTCATGCAAAGTGGGCGTGTGCTTTAAGGGCCTGATCGCCAGCGAAACTGCATCAAACCAGTGGTCTAGGCACTTGCGTTGGTCGTGAAGGCTAAGGCGAGGATGTCACGATGCCACGTTCGACCCACTCATCGAAAAGCGCCAAAACGGCGTCGCAGAACGCCGTATCGTTGATATGGGCTTCCAGTTCAGTCATTGGCACCTGATCCGGCATCACTTGGCGAGCTTCGTCGATCATTTCCGCCAGGGCCTGTGGGTCATGCGCCTCTTCGCCTTTCTTGTCCCAGGCCTCGATGCCTTGCAGCGGCAAAAAGAAATGCACAGGCCCCTTGGCCGCGCCCAATCGATTGGCAAGTTCCCGAATCCAGGCACGCCGTTCGGCCCCGTTGAAGACCGAGCTTTTGATCAACCGGTTGTGTTCATGAAAAGGGCGATCGGCATAGTGTTCGGGGATGTCCTGCCAGCCCGCAAAATCCAGCAAGTCCAACGCGCCGGGGGCGACCATCTGCGGGATACCCATGCGCCCGGCATTGGTAACCCGGTCCTCACCGCTGGACACGACAGAACCCGCCATCAGGTTTCCGAATTCCTGCATGCAGAAATCCATCACACAGGCGAACACGCCTTCGCTGGCCAGTTTTTCAAAGGCCATGCCGCCCATTCCTGTGGAATGGAACACGGCCACTTCAAAACCGCGCTCTTCCAGTGCTGGTTTGAGGGTCTTCATGTACCGAAGACAGGATGATCCCAGGCTGGTCATGCCAACCAGCGGCTTGCTGCGGTCCGGTACGATCGCAGCCTTTGCCGCGCCGACCACGGCTCCAGCCGCCTGACTGAGCGAAGATTGACAGATTGAATTCATGCCGTAGAGGCCGCCCGCCCAAAGGATCATCTGAATATCGGGTGCCAGCCGATGTGGTGGGATAAGCGGTGAGAAGCTGACGGTTGAGACGATGTATTTCGGCATACCCATCGGCAGCGCCTGCGCACAATCCAGCGCAAGGTCGGTGCCCATTGTGCCACCGGTGGCCAGCATCCCGTCAAACCGTCCGTCGGCATAGGCCCGCGCAACCACTTTAGCGGCCCCGGCAGACATGATGCGGAAGGCTTTGTTTTCGTCTCCCTGGGCGATGACCTCATCAATTGTCATGCCACCAGCCGCGGCCACGTCATGTTTTGAGATGTCAACTGGCGCAGAGGGGTCTCCCAGAACGGACACATCCATCGTCAACACATCGGCACCCTGCGTTTGAATTGCCTCTTCGATGAACCGCATTTCGGGTTCTTTGGTGTCATAGGTGCCGATCAACAGGATAGTCTTATTTGTCATTTGTGCCTCCCTTACCCCTCAGCGATCAGAGTTTGATCCAGGCGGTTTTCAGGTCGAAGTGTTTTTCGATCGCGTGCAGCGACTTGTCGTGTCCGTTGCCGGATTGGCGCACGCCACCAAGGGGAACAGTCAGGTCTGCGCTACCATAGGTGTTCACATGGACAACCCCGGCACGAATGCCTGCGACCATGCGATGTGCGCGGCCCAAGTTCGAGGTCCAGACCCCACCAGCCAACCCGTAAACGGTCGCGTTTGCCAGACGGATCGCGTCTTCTTCGTCCTTGAAGGGCGTGACGGCCAGAACAGGGCCAAAGACTTCGTTTTGGAACAGCGTGTCAGTTTCTTTCACCCCGGCCATGACGGTCGGCGCCATGTAATAACCACCAGTCTCGGTCAGAATACGGGCGCCACCTGTGCGGCGCTCAGCGCCTTCCGCTTCGGCTTTGGTCACGAAATCCAGATTGGCCTGCAACTCGGACAGGCTGTGAACCGCGCCGATCTGGCTGTTCAGGTCCAACGGATCGCCAACGCGAAAGGCTGAGGCGTGGTGGGTGATTTCGGAGACGAAGTCCTCGTAAATTTCCTGTTGGACCAACAGGCGCGATCCGGCGACGCAGACCTGGCCCGAATTGCGGAAAATACCAGCGGCTGAAACCTTGGCCGCTTCGGCAAGGTCCGGGGCATCGGCAAAGACGATGTTCGGCGATTTGCCCCCCAGTTCCAAATAACAACGCTTTAGGTTGGAGCGTGCGGAATATTCCAAAAGCCGCCTTCCTGTCGCGCCGGACCCGGTGAAGACAATTATGTCGATATCCATCGACAGCGCCAACGCTTCGCCCACAATTGGCCCGCGCCCCGTCACCACGTTGAACACGCCGTCTGGCACCCCGGCCTCAGCTGCCAGTTCGGCGATTTTCAACAGGCTGAGCGAAGCGCTTTCTGCGGGTTTCAAGACCACGGAGTTGCCTGCCGCCAACGCCGGGGCAATTTTCCAGCTACCGATCATCAAAGGGAAATTCCACGGCACAATCGCGCCGACAACGCCGACGGGTGCGTGATGTATCAGACCCAGAACGTCGTCGCCCGTGGGGGCGATCTGGCCGTACAGTTTGTCGATGGCTTCGGCATAATACCTGAACGTTGCCGCAGCCGAGAGCGCCTCGGCCTTATAGGCCATGTTGATCTCGGTCCCGTTGTCGCGAACACCCAGAACAGCAATCTCCAGCGCTTGGGATTCGATTAGATCAGCAAGCTTCAGCAGCACTTTCTTACGGCCCGCAGGGGCCATTCGTGACCAACGCCCATCTTCAAACGATACCCGCGCCGCACGTACGGCGGCGTCGACATCTGCGGCACTGCCTTCGGCGATCAGTGCCAGTGGCTGACCGTTGATCGGTGAATGAACTTGATGCTGGGCGCTGGTTTCGCTTTGCTGAAAGCGGCCGTTTATGAAATGTCCGCGCGGAGTGATTTCCTGAGTGCGCAGCGCGTCAATCGAGAACTGATCCATGAGGCGTTATCCTTGCTGAGTAGTGTCTTCGTCGAGAACCGGTTGCGGTTTGACGCGGTCTTTGTGTTCCTGGATCAGAGAGCGGATGTGCAAAAGAATGATCCCCAGGATCATCACAAACAGGATTGCCGCTATGGGCCGGTCGATGAAATCAAGCGGTGATTTCACCCGAGCCATGGCGCTGCGCAGTTTGACCTCCATGATCCCACCCAGAACCATACCCAAAATGATGGGCACGATCGGCAGGTTCAGGCGTTTCAGGATCAGGCCGAAAACACCGAACCCGGCAGCAATCGCGCAGTCCGTGATCGAGTTTCGCAGGCTGTACACGCCCACAAATGAAAGGGTCAGGATCATAATGCCCAGAAATCGGGTAGGGATCTGGATAATTTTCAGCAGCAGATTGGTTGAAAACAGTAAAAAGATCAGAACGACCACGTTCAGAAGGATCAACGCCATATACAGCGCCATGACAAAATCCATCTGTTCTGCAAACAGTTGAGGGCCTGGGATCACGTTGTGAACGTAGAAAACCGATAGCATCATCGCCGTCAGTGCCTCACCTGGAATACCCAGAGCCAAAAGCGGGATCATTGCAGCCCCCGGAACGGCGTTGTTGGCGGCCTCAGATGCCACCAGGCCTTCGGGTGATCCTTTGCCAAACGCATCGGGATTTTTCGAAGTCTTCTGAGCGTAGGTGTAAGACAGGAACTGGGACGTGAATTCGCCGGTGCCCGGCACCATACCCATGAGAACGCCCAGTGATGACGACACGGTGGCGATGCGCTTCAGGCCCAGAAGCTCTTTCAGGCCGGTAAATATATTGCCGCGAACATGTGCTTCGCCGGGGGCGTGTTCCTTGTCGACCAGCAAAAGCAGCGCCTGGCTGATGGCAAACAGGCCCAATACAACAACGATCAGATCGACGCCCGACGATAACCAGGTTTGGTCAAAGGTGAAACGTCGCGTGTATTTGACAGGCTCAAGCCCCACCGTGTTCAGAAAAATTCCGAAAAACGCCAGCATGGCGGCGGAAAAAGTCTGCCCGCGATGGGCCAGGATCACGAGTAAAATACCCATGAAAGCGGCCAGAAAAATCTCGCGACTGCCGAAATGCGGGGCAACCCAGGCCAGAACGGGCGAAAGGACGATCAGGCAAAGGATCGAGAAAATGCCACCAAAGAACGACGCTGAATAGGCCAGCGACAAGGCCCGATGGCCTTCGCCGCGTTTGGTCATGGGATAGCCGTCATAGGTGGTCAGGGCGTTCACGGCCGTGCCTGGGGTGTTGATCAGAATGGCCGGGATTGCGCCGCCATACATGGACGACCCGTAGATGCCCAGCAGAAGGGTTAGACCTACGATGGGTTCGAAAGCAAATGTAGCAGGCAGAAGGATCGCGATGGCCACGGCGGCGCCCACGCCGGGCAAGGCGCCAATGATAACGCCCCCGACAGAGCCGATAATCAGCGCCACCATGACTTGCCACTGGGCAAGAATTGCAAAGCCGGAAATCAGATCGTCCATTGCGGCCTCATAGATAGGTCAGCGCAAAGGCGCGCAGCCCGTCGGGCAGGTATTCATAAACGCGACCCGCGGGGATGTTCACCTGCAGCAGCGCCCGAAAGACGATTGCGACCACCGCGCCGAAGATGAGTGCAATGCAAAAGGCCCCGGGCAAGCGAAACCCTAGGCGGACCGTCAAAAGGGCGGCGAACAGCATGGTGGAGGGCAGGTACCCAAGCCATGGAACAGCAACAACGTAAATCAGAAAATAGACAACATATTCGAGCGATTTCAGCCAAAACGTGATCTCTCGCAAACGGCCTGGAATACGTGGTGACAGGAATGAGCTCAGCAAATGCAGACCGCTGAACACAACCATGCCCCAGATCGCGATAGTTGGCCACAAAGCAGGCTGCGCAAACCACTTTGTCCGTTTGACGACCTGAGTTTCGCTTCCAAGCTGGCTGAGAAGGAACAGCGAGAACACAAAGAACATAGTGGCAAACACGATGTCCCCGGGGCGTCGATAGCGCCGGAACATGTCTTGCAAGGTCTTTGCAATCATCGTGGCCTCCTGTTGGATGGAAATAGGCCCGGCAGTGTTAAATGTGCCGGGCCCGTTCCGGTTTATTCGCCCAGGATCTCTTCGATCTTGGCGAACGAGGCTTTGTCCTGCTCGATCTGAGCGTTGGAGGCATCCGGATCCTGCCAATAAATCAGGGCACCGGTTTCCTCGGCCAATTGTTTTGCCTTGTCAGAACTCAGCGCCTTTTGAGCCGCCGCCGAAATCTTTTCGCGGGCGTCCGCTGGGGTGTCCTTGTGGACAAACAATCCGTTCCACAGGGCCAAAGGCAGATCCGGGTTTAGTTCCACGACTGTTGGTGTATCGGGCACCAGCGAAATCCGCTCGCCGCCGATGCTGGCAAGGACGTTCACCTGATCCAGACAGGGCAGGATAAGCTGAAGGGTGGTGTTGATCACGTCGACGTCGCCCGATGCCAAAGTGTTGCAGTCCAGCGCATCAAACGCCGCTTCGCTGGCAAAATCGAACCCGCTGCTGACGGCTGCGGCAAAGGTCACCTGGGTCGGTGGTAAAACGGAACCGAAATGGCCAAGTGCAACGTCGTTTTCCTTGCCGTGTTCCGCCAACTCCTCCCAGCTTGAGAAAGGCGCATCCTTGCTGGCTGCGATCACGAAGGGATAGGTCAGGAAGATCCCGATGGGATCAAACGGGTTGGGGTTGAGTTCGGGGATGCCGATTTCGGGACCAATGACCGGCACGCCGATGACAAAAGACCCGATGGTGTAGCCGTCCGCAGGGGCGGTTGCCACCTCGACGGCACCCGGGAACGGACCACCGCCACCACCGGGTTTGTTCACGACAGCGGCTGGAACGCCGTACATGGCTTGAAATTCATCGGCGATCATTCGCGTCAGAACATCTTCCAGATCGCCCGGAGGCCACGGCACCACAAAGCTGACCGGCTTTTCGGGGTACTCGGCCAGTGCAGCGGTAGCTGATGCCACTAAAGCCGCAGCAGTAAGAAATTTCTTCATTGACTCCTCCCATACATGGTTCATTAATTGATCCGCGTTAACAATAATTATGTTGCTTTGTTAAGTTAGTTCTGTCAAGTATTCCCTGAGTAAGAGGAAGTGAAACAAATGGGCACAGCCCTTAATGCCTTAAAAATGCTGGATTACTTTTCAAGCGCGCGACCGGAAATCGGGCTGAGTCACTTTGCGCGACTGTCCGGATTGAACAAGGCAACCGCGCTGCGCCACCTGCGTGCGCTTGAGGAATACGGTCTGATCGAACAGAATCCTATGACCAAGTCCTATGCTATCGGACCGGCGGCCTTGCGCCTGGCAGCACTGCGTGAAATCGCGCGGCCAGGCATCGAAAGTGCGCGCCAGAAAATGCAAATGGCGATGCAACGCGTTGGGGAAAGTCTGCATCTGTCACTGTTGGAAAAGACCGGGCTGCAAACCGCATTGGTGGTTGAAACAACGCGGCACAGCGTGCGCGTCAGCCTTGACCCCAGTGAGATCCTGCCGATCAATGCAACGGCCTCGGGTCTTTGTATGCTCAGTTTTGGCCCACCCAGTCTGATGGAAGATTTGGATCACAAAGAGCAGGCGCGCTTCACGGACGCCACGCTCATTGATCCTGAAATCATCAAAGAACGGGTTGCGCGGATCAGCGCCTTAGGCTGGGCCAACAGCAACGGCAGCTATGAAGAGGGCGTCTTTGGGTACGCCGCGCCGATTTTTGGCATTGATCAAGTCGCTCTGGGGACCATTGCAATTGCTGTGCCTGAAGGTCGCGCCACCGACGACCGCCTGCCATCCATTCTGTCTGCATTGCACAATCTTTCGACGGACCTGACCGCAGATTTTGGCGGTCAGTTGCCCGACACCTTTCCAACCGAATTCCACCCGTGACCCAGGGTAAGCGATACTTCCGGAGGCCCGCACCATGAAAGACTCGAACTTTCTGAAGGAAAACAACGCCCGTTATTTCTGGCACCCGATGGCACATCCTGCCGACAGTCAAAAGAACCCGCCGACCATTTTGAATGGCGGTGAAGGTGTAAGCATTATCGATGTTGATGGTCACAAAGCGCTGGATGCCGTGGGGGGGCTGTGGAACGTCAATTTGGGCTATTCCTGCGAACCGGTGAAACAGGCCATTGCCGATCAATTGAACGCGTTGCCCTATTACTCGACCTTTCGCGGAACCAGCAATGACAAAGCCATTGAGCTGTCTTATGAGCTGGCGCAGTTTTTCGCACCTGACGGTTTGACCCGCGCGTTCTTTACGTCGGGTGGATCGGACTCTGTCGAAATTGCGCTGAAGCTTGCACGGCAATATCACAAGGTGAGGGGCGATGCCGGTCGCACCAAGTTCATCAGCCTTAAGCAGGGCTATCACGGCACACATTTCGCGGCTGCATCCGTCAACGGCAATCAAAAGTTTCGCGCGGTCTATGAGCCGATGATGCCGGGTTGTTTCCACGTGCCCGCACCCTGGACCTATCGCAACCCGTTTGATGAGGCGGACCCCGAGCGTCTGGCGCAACTTTGCGTCAATGCGTTGGAGGCCGAGATCGCCTTTCAAGGGGCGAACACGGTTGCGGCGTTTATCATGGAGCCGGTTCTGGGGGCAGGGGGTGTGATCCCACCGCACAAAAGCTTCATGCCCATGGTGCGTGAGGTGTGTGCCAAACACGGTATTCTTTTGATCTCTGACGAAATCATTACCGCATTTGGTCGAACTGGCAGCGAAAGCGGCGCGCGACATTGGGGCGTTCAGCCGGACATCATGACAACAGCAAAAGCGATCACCAACGGGTACTTTCCGTTCGGCGCGGCAATGATTTCGGGCTCTGTCGCTGAAGTCTTCGAAAAGGACACTACGGGGCTGGCATCGGTCGATCAGGGCTACACCTACTCCGGTCATCCGGTTGGGGCAGCGGCGGCACTGGCTGCTCTGTCCGAGATCAACCGGCTGCGGGTTTGGGAAAACGCCGCAGCGCGAGGGGGTGAATTATTCGCCGGGTTGCGGAAGCTGGCCGAGAAACACGACGCGATCGGCGACGTACGCGGTGGCGAGGGATTAATGTGCGCGTTGGAACTGGTTTCCGATCGGGCGACCAAAGCTCCCATCGCTAAGCACCTGCCGTTGCAGGTTCAAAAAGCGGCTTACGAAGATGGCGTGATGGTACGAGTATCCGGAAACAACATCATTCTGTCGCCCCCGCTGGTTATCACCTCAGACGATGTGTCCAAGATTTTGTCAGCGTTGGATACTGGTCTGTCGACTCTTTGAGCTTTAGGTCTGCCCTGTCGACTGAAGGCAGGGTCAGACTTTAACCGCCTGCAATTCCTCTAGCAGGTCCAGCAATTGGTCCAGCTTTTCACGACCCATCTGAGCCTCGATATTGCTGGAAATCGCAAGTGACGTGGCCAGGTTTTCCCTAAGGATCGACCGGCCTGCATCCGTGATCGTGACCATGGTACGGCGCTTGTCGTCACTGTCCTGGCGGCGGGTGATCTGGGCATCAGCCTCCATTGTGCGCAAGATGCGGGTCACGCTTGGAAGCAGCAGACAAGCCTCGTGCGCAATAGTGCTTTGCTCCACTTCGCCCAGCTCATCCAGGACGCGCAAGATGCGCCATTTCTGTTCGGTTATCTGGATGCCTTGCAGCATATCCCGGATCGGGGCCATGACGGTTTCACGGGCACGCAGCAGCGCGATAGGAAGGGATCGGGCGGTGCTTTTGGTATGGCTTTGAGTGGTCATGCGGTCTTCTAGAGCGGTGGTTCGGAAATTGCAAAGATTAACAAAGCAATCTCTTGACGTGAGGCTGGCAAAAAACTAAACATGTTAAGTAATAGAGGAGGAATCATGCCACATTTCCACGTCGAATATTCCGGGAACCTGGAAGGCAAGATCGACATGGGTGGCCTGTGCGAATGCATAAGGGCAACAGCTGCCGAGATCGACACCTTTCCGATGCCGGGCATTCGCGTGCGCGCAACGCGCGTGGACCACTATGCCATTGCGGATGGAAATCCGGGCCATGGGTTTGTTGATATCTCGATCCGCCTGCGTGCAGGGAGGTCGGAAGACGTCAAGCAGGACGCGACGCGGCGTATATTTGACGCGGTCAAAGCCTATCTGGCGCCGGCTCTTTCGCAGCATTCCATCGCTCTGTCGCTTGAGATGCGCGACATTGACCCAAAGCTTTCGCCCAAGACCGGCACGATCCGCGACCATCTGGCCGCGACTTCGCAGGAGACCTGAAATATGAGTGCGCTGGATACGAATATTGAAAAACTGACGAGCTTTCTGGCCCGGTTCAAGGAAGCCGGCATTCTCAATCGTATCGCTGGCGAAGACCGGGACGGGTCTGGCGGTGTGTTCCAATCCACTTCGCCTGTCGACAAATCTGTGATCTGCGACGTTGCACATGGCACGGCTGATGATATTGATGCGGCGGCCAAGGCCGCCCATGCCGCGTTTGCTGAATGGCGCGACATGTCTGCCACCGAACGCCGCCGCATCTTGTTGCGCGTTGCTGATGCCATCGAAGCGCGGGCCGAGGAAATCGCGCTGTGTGAATGCTGGGACACGGGCCAGACTCTTCGCTTCATGTCCAAGGCCGCGTTGCGCGGGGCAGAGAATTTTCGGTATTTTGCAGATCAGGTGGTTCAGGCGCGCGACGGGCAACATCTGAAATCCCCGACGCTGATGAACGTCACCACGCGCGTTCCAATTGGCCCGGTCGGTGTGATTACCCCATGGAACACACCGTTCATGCTGTCGACCTGGAAAATCGCACCAGCATTGGCTGCGGGCTGCACGGTGGTTCACAAGCCTGCTGAAGACTCTCCGCTGACGGCCCGCCTGCTGGTGGAGATCGCCGAAGAGGCCGGGCTGCCCAAAGGCGTGCTGAACACGGTAAATGGGTTTGGCCCTGATGCAGGCAAAGCTTTGTGCGAACATAAGCTGATCAAGGCGATTGCGTTTGTCGGCGAAAGCCGCACCGGCAGTCTGATCGTCAAGCAAGGCGCGGACACGCACAAGCGCAACCATCTGGAGTTGGGCGGAAAAAACCCTGTGATCGTGTTCGATGACGCCGATCTGGATCGCGCGCTGGATGCGGTGATCTTCATGATCTATTCGATCAATGGCGAGCGCTGCACCTCATCTTCGCGGTTGCTGGTGCAGGATACGATCAAAGAAGAGTTCGAGGCAAAGCTGGTCCAACGTGTGAACAACATCAAGGTGGGCCACCCGTTGGACCCGGCGACCGAGATTGGGCCATTGGTGACCGAGGAGCATTACAACAAAGTCACCAGCTACTTCGACATCGCCAAAAAGGACGGTGCAACCGTCGCTGCCGGTGGGGTCAAGGTGGGCAATGAAGGCTACTTTATCCGTCCGACCTTGTTCACCAACGCCACCAACCAGATGCGCATCGCGCGCGAGGAGATCTTTGGCCCTGTTCTGACCTCGATCCCCTTCGCAACCGAGGACGAGGCGCTTCAGATTGCCAACGACACGCCCTATGGTTTGACGGGTTATGTCTGGACCAATGACCTGACCCGTGCCTTGCGCTTTACAGACAAGCTGGAGGCTGGGATGATTTGGGTGAATTCAGAAAACGTGCGTCACCTGCCTACGCCCTTTGGCGGGGTCAAAGCGTCTGGAATCGGGCGCGACGGCGGGGATTGGAGCTTTGAGTTCTATATGGAACAAAAGCACATCGGTTTCGCAACCGGTCAGCACAAGATCATGCAATTGGGGAAATAATCGCCTCAGGTGGTTCCCCCGAACTGGGACCACCAGAACGCATTAGGAGGAACCGTCATGGGAAAGATCGTACAGGCCGCGAAAATAACGCATGTACCCAGCATCTGGATGTCCCACACGATGCCGAAATACAAAGGTATCCGGCAATCTGCCATTGATGGGTATGCCCGCCTGCGTCAGGACGCGATAGACCGCGAAGTCGAGACCTTCATTGTGTTCGATACCCATTGGATCACCAATCAGGGCTTTCACCTGAACACAAAAGAGCATCACACAGGTCGCTTCATCAGCCACGAGCTGCCGCATATGTTGGCTGATATGGAGTTCGACTATCGCGGCGATCATGAGTTGGGGGAAACGATCCTTGATGTGCTGCGCGAGCGTGGAGAGCGTGCTCTGGGTCATTCGCACCCGGATATGGGTATGGAATACGGAACCCTGTTGCCCATGCATTTCATCAACGAAGGGGTGAATGCGCGGGTCTTGCCTGTGGCTGTCAATCAATTCTCATCGATTGCGGAAAACCGGGTTTGGGGTGAGGCCATTGCCGAAGGCATCCGGCGTTCTGACCGCAATGTGTCTGTTCTGGCATCAGGGTCTCTCAGCCATGATTTCACCCCGAATGAACGATCGGTCGAGGGGCTGAACGCGGTGAATGGCGAGTTCAACCGCCAGATGGACATGCGCGTGTTGGAATTATGGGAACAGGGCCGTTTTGAAGAGTTCCTTGAAATGCTGCCTGACTACGCCAAGAAATGCACCGGAGAATGTGCCATGAACGACACCGCCCTGCTGTTCGGAGCGCTGGGTTGGGGTAGCTACAAGGGCAAAATCGACATCTATACCCCATATTTCGGCAGTTCCGGCACCGGTCAGGCGAATGTCAGTTTCTCGGTCTGACATCGGACAATCGGAACTGTTTTATAACATAGAAAATTCGTTCGTTGTGGTGCTGCATCTTGCGGGGACCGGGCGGGCTGATCTTTCAGCGACAACAAAAGGTTAACGCATGGATTGGGACACGTTTTCGCATTGGGGTCAGTACATTTCAAAATGGGCGGCCGATTACCATAAGACACTTGCGGAACGCCCCGTGCGCGCGCAGACCGCACCGGGGGAAATTGCAGCCCAGCTTGTGGCAACCCCACCCGAGGCGGGTGAACCGATGGACGCCATCATGGCCGATTTTGAACGGATCGTGATGCCAGGTATCACCCATTGGCAACACCCACGCTTCTTTGCCTATTTTCCAGCCAATGCTGCTCCTCCGTCGATGCTGGCCGAGATGCTGGTGACAACAATCGCGGCGCAATGCATGTTGTGGCAAACCTCGCCCGCCGCGACTGAAGTCGAGGGCGTCATGGTTGACTGGTTGCGGCAGTCACTTGGACTGCCCGAAGGTATGACCGGAGTTATTCAGGACAGCGCCTCATCCGCCACGTTATCGGCGGTTCTGACCATGCGGGAACGGGCCACGGGCTTTACCGGCAACCGCGAAGGTTTGAACACCAAGGGCGCGCTGCGGATCTATTGCTCGGATCAAGTGCATTCGTCCATCGACAGGGCCTGCTGGGTCGCGGGGATTGGACAGGACAATCTGGTCAAGCTGCCGACCTTGGGTTCCAACTTTGCGATTGATGCCTCTGCACTTGAAGCCGCCATTCAAAGCGATATCGCAGCCGGTCATGTTCCGGCCGGTATTATTGCGATCACAGGTGGAACCGGTGTTGGGGCCTGTGATGACTTGGTGGCCGTGGCGGATATCGCGCAAAAACACGACCTTTACACCCATCTCGACGCAGCTTGGGCCGGATCAGCCATGATCTGCCCCGAATTTCGCGAAGCCCTTTGGAGGGGTGCTGACCGCTATGACAGCATTGTCTTCAACCCGCATAAATGGATGGGCGCGCAATTCGATTGCGCCATCCAGTTCTTGCGGGATGCAGCACCACAGCTCAACACGCTGAAGATCGAGCCGGAATACCTCAAGACAACCGGAGCAGAGGTGACGAATTACTCGGAGTGGACGATCCCTCTGGGGCGCAGGTTCCGGGCGTTAAAGATCTGGTTTCTGTTGCGCTCATACGGATTGGAAGGACTGCGCGAACGCATCCGCAATCATGTGACTTGGGCACAGGAGCTCGCTGATCGGATCGGAGCGATGGAAGGGTTCGAAATCACGACCGGCCCGATCTTAAGCCTGTTTTCGTTCCGGTGTCCGGGAGACGATGCAATGCAGCAGCGTTTAGTCGACGCGTTGAACGATGATGGGCGGATTTATCTCACCCAAGGCATGTTCAAAGGCCGCAAGATCATCCGCTTTCAGGTTGGGCAGTTCGATACCTCTCGGGACGACGTGATGTTAGCAGCCGACGTGATTCGTGACGTGTGGGAGACACTTGAATGAAGTTTGGAACTTTCTTAGCGGGTGAGGAACGGTTTTTCGGAGCAATCACTGACGACGGTGCAATAGCACTGAACCAAGTGTTCCCGGACCATGACAGCCTGTACGAGGTGATCGCCGACGGGGCGTTCGATCGACTGGCAAAAGCTGCCGAGGGCAAACCTGTCACCCACACTGAGTTCACCTATGACATGGTAATGCCGGATGCGCGCCGTATCCTGTGTGTCGGCGTGAACTTCCCTGACCGGAATGCAGAATACAAGGACGGCAGCGAACAGCCCAAGTACATGTCGCTTTTTCCGCGCTTTGCCAGTGGGTTCACCGGCCATGACCGCCCGCTGATCCGACCGCCTGAAAACCATACGTTGGACTACGAAGGCGAGGTGGCCATCGTGATAGGAAAGGCTGGTCGCCGCATTTCGCAGGAGGACGCTTATGATCACATCGCCGCGCTGACCTTGTGCAATGAAGGCACCATTCGCGACTGGGTGCGGCACGCAAAGTTCAATGTCACGCAAGGCAAGAACTGGGACAAGTCGGGGGCCATTGGCCCATGGCTGGTGCCGTTTACGGACGCGGCCCAACTGGATGATGCCCGCATCCAAACTCGCGTGAACGGTGAGCTTCGGCAGGACGACACGCTGAACCGCATGATGTTCCCGATCCGGCGCGAGATTGAATACATCTCGACCTTTATGACGCTTCAGCCGGGCGACATTGTTGTCACTGGTACACCAACCGGGGCAGGGGCACGGTTCGACCCGCCGAAGTACCTGATGCCCGGAGATGTTGTCGAGGTGTCCGTCGAAGGTATCGGAACCCTGCGCAACACGGTGGAGGACGAACAGGTATGACGCCCGAAGACCACGCCCGAGCCGCCGCCGAACTGCTGCAGGCCGAACGCCGGCGCAAACAGATCGGCCTGCTTAGTCTGTGCCACCCCGAGATGGGTATGGATGATGCCTATGAGATTCAGAACGCCATCTATCGCCAGAAACTGGCCGAAGGGCGCAAGGTGATCGGGTGGAAGATCGGGCTGACTTCGAAGGCGATGCAATATGCCTTGAACATCGACATTCCCGACAGTGGAATTTTGTTTGACGACATGGCGTTCGACAATGGCGCGACCGTTCCGGCAGGCCGTTTCATTCAGCCCCGGATTGAGGCCGAGATCGCCTTTGTTATGAAGTCCGCCGTTGGCGGCGAAAACGTATCTCGCGACGATGTTATCGCCGCTACGGACTATGTCGCCCCTGCACTGGAAATTCTGGATACTCGTATTCAAAGAGTGGACCCTGAAACCGGCAAAGCGCGCACGGTCTTTGACACGATCAGCGACAATGCCGCCAATGCAGGCATCGTTTTGGGTGCAGAGCGTCATTCTATGGATGCTCTTGATCTGCGCTGGGTTGGGGCGATTGCTTTCCGCAATAGCGAGATTGAGGAAACCGGATTAGGTGCTGGTGTGTTGAACGACCCTGTCGAAAGTGTGGTTTGGTTGGCACGTCGGATGGCGCAATACGGTCAGAGCATCGAGCCGGGGCAGATCATTTTGTCCGGCAGTTTCATCCGCCCCGTCGAATGCCCCTCGGGCACCAAAATTCACGCGGATTTCGGGCCGTTTGGCTCAGTCGATATCAATTTCGCCTGAAAGGAAAACTAATGCCTGCGCCACAAAATGCATTCAAGGCTGCGCTGACGGCCGGCTCTCCGCAGATCGGATGTTGGGTTGGTTTGGCCAATGCCTATGCGGCCGAGATCGCTGCCACAGCGCAGTTCGATTGGTTGCTGGTCGATGGCGAACACGCGCCTAACGATCTGCAATCGATCCTGGAGCAGGTGCGCGTGATTGAGGGGTCCGGCAGTGTGCCGGTCGCACGCCTGCCGATTGGCGAAACCTGGATGATCAAGCAATATCTCGACGCAGGAGTGCAGAATATTCTGGTGCCGATGGTCGAAAGCGGCGATCAGGCGCGCGAACTGGTCCGGGCCGTGCAATATCCGCCGCATGGCGTTCGTGGGGTTGGATCATCGCTGGCGCGGGCGTCACGCTTCGCTGCGATACCCGATTATTTGAAATCCGCCGACGAACAGATTTGCCTGCTTGTGCAGGTCGAGAGCAACAAGGGCATGGACGCGCTGGACGATGTTCTGGCGACTGATGTGGACGGTGTGTTTATCGGTCCCGCCGACCTCGCCGCTGACATGGGCCATCTAGGGGATGCGAACCACCCTGAGGTGGTTGCCGCAGTGCTGGATGCAATCCGCCGCATCGTGGCAGCAGGTAAAGCGGCCGGGATTTTTACGCTGGATCCAGACCTTCAACGTAAGTGTCTGGATCTCGGCGCGACGTTTGTGGCCACCAACATTGACGTGACCTTGTTTGCCAAATCAATCCGGTCTGCCGCTGTCGCGGGTCTGAGCCTGTTGCCTGATCAGACCGCAACAGGCATTGCGCAAACGAGCGCGGCCTCAAAATACCTGCAGCAGCTCTGCAAACATTGGTCGCACAAGGCCGAGGTCTCCTTTGATGGAACGCAGGGCAGCGCGTCTTTCCCTGACGGCGATCGGGTGACATTGACAGCAGATGCAACCACTTTGACGGTGACCGCCACAACCGGCCCGCGTGGCGATTTGCGTCGTTGGCAAAAGGTGATCGAGGCGCATTTGACCCGCTTTGCCTTTCGAGAAGAACTGAGCATCGATTGGACCGCTTGAAGTTTTCGATGCGGTGGCTCTAACTTCCGAAGTTGCACGTTGATTGAGTCGTAGGTTCGATGCTGAAGGTTGTTGTCCATCAGGGGTTTCACAAAACCGGAACCAGAACCCTGCAAACGATGCTGTACAGGAACCGTTTCCGGTTAAAGACCCGAGTCAATGCTTTAGTGCCACGGAATTTGAAAGACGCTGGCGTTGCCGCGCGCCGTTTTTCAGTGGTATCGGAAGAAAGAACGCTTGAAAAATTTCGCATGAAATTCCGTCAGGTTCTGCTGTCGTTGGATGGCCACTCTGACTTGCCGTTGCTGATCAGCAGCGAAGAGTTTGCAGGCATGATCCCGGGACGCAAGGGTGTGTGGTCTTATGCCCAAACGCACATCCTTGCCGAAGTTATCTGTGAGGAAATCAACAGACTCACAGACAACAAGGCGCGGATCACATTCTTTTACACGACCAGAGATACTACTGATTGGATCAAAAGCGTGTATTGGCAGAACATTCGCGGAAACAGAATACAAGAAGACCTGTGCGAATACACTGAACTGCTGAACCCGGGCGCGGACCTTGATGGCGTGGTGGCTCGGGTCGCCGAGCATATGTCTTCACGAGCTGACGTTATCTCTCTGAACACCTCGGGTCTGAGCGATCGTTTGTTTCCCGTCACCAAGGTGCTTTCGATTTTGAATGTACGGTCGGATGATCTGACACCCGTCCGCAACCTGAATGTTCAACCGGTTGGGGCCTCAGAACATTTCTTAGAACTGAACCGATCAGACATGACGGACGAGGATGTCATGATCGCAAAGCAAGCCTATCTGGATAGGTCTAAAGCCGCGACATAACGTTTTGTGTGCAGCGTTGTGCGCCTAAAGCTTTTGCACGCCATGCACTGTCAGCGTGCTGACCAGATCGGCATAGTCTTCGCGGGCTTTGGGGCCCGCGCCGGTATTCCACATATAATACCAGTTCAGCATCCCGAAGACCGACATCGTGGCACCGCGCAACTTGTCTTTGGCATCGTCGAAAGCTTCGGGAGACAACTCTTTGAGGATGTCGCGCACAAAATTCACCAAATCAAGCTGATAGCCCCGCAGGAGTTTCTGCTGCTCGTCTGTCAGCGCGCTCATGCCGCTGATCTGTACGCGGTGCTCGTCATCTGCGCCCTGATAAGCAAACAGGATTTCGCGCACCGCTGTGCGCAGCTTCTGCTCGGGGTTCAAACCGCTAAGATCCACGTTACAGATCCGATCCCTTAACTCGCGCAGGTATGTTTCAAGGATGTCATACAGGATGGCATCCTTGCTGTCGTAGTAGTGATAGATGTTGGCCTTCGAGATCCCGCATTCTTTGGCCAGCAATGTCATCGATGCGCGATCAAACCCCTGATCGGCAAACACTTTGGCCGCCATTTTCAGGATCTGCTCCCGCTTTTGGTCGTGGTCTTTGGCGATTGTTCGGGCCACGGTCTATTCCTTATCGCGATTGTCGACGACGCGCTTCGCCTTGCCCTGAGAGCGTTCGACGTCGCCGGGGTCACCTACAACAATTTCCGTTGAAACGCCAACAACGTCCTTGATCCGCTTGGTCAGCATTCGCGCCGCCGCAGTTTTGGAGAGTTCGTCGGTGGAATCGGTTGAGGATTCAACAAATACACGCATCGCATCCATGCGGCCCGACTTATACAATTCGATCTGATAATACGGGGCAAGCCCGCCCGTCGCCATGACCTGTTCTTCGATCTGGCTGGGGAAGACGTTTACGCCACGCAGGATCATCATGTCGTCGCTGCGACCTGTAATCTTTGCCATCCGGCGCATGGAACGTGCAGTTCCCGGCAGCAGGCATGTCAGGTCGCGCGTGCGATAACGGATCATTGGCAGCCCTTCCTTGGTCAGGGTTGTGAACACCAATTCACCAGTTTCGCCATCGGGCAGGACCTCACCGGACACGGGGTCGATGATTTCCGGCAGGAAGTGATCCTCCCAGATCACCGGACCGTCTTTGGTTTCAACGCATTCATTGGCCACCCCAGGACCCATGATCTCGGACAGGCCATAGATATCGACCGCATGCATATCAAACGCGGCTTCGACCTCGGCCCGCATCGCATCAGTCCAGGGTTCAGCACCAAACACACCAACTTTCAAAGAGCTTTCTCGGGGGTCGAGACCGGCCTTGTGGAACTGCTCTAGGATATTGAGCATATAGGACGGCGTCACCATGATCCCGTCAGGCTGGAAATCGTTGATCAGGTTAACCTGTTTCTCGGTTTGCCCCCCGGACATGGGAACAACGGTCGCGCCAAGGCGTTCAATCCCATAATGGGCGCCCAACCCGCCGGTGAACAGCCCATAACCATAGGCATTGTGGACCATGTCGCCTTTGCGCAGTCCCGAAGCACGCAGAGAACGCGCGCCCAAATCCGCCCAGTTGTCGATGTCATTCCTGGTGTAACCCACCACGGTCGGTTTACCAGTCGTGCCCGAGGACGCGTGAAGACGAATGATCTCGCTGCGCGGAACTGCAAACAAGCCAAAAGGGTAATTGTCGCGCAGATCGTTTTTGTATGTGAACGGAAACTTCGAAAGGTCGGTCAGTTGCTGCAGATCGTCGGGATGCACACCGGCTTCGTCAAACCGCTGTTTGTACATCGCAACGTTTTCGTATGCGTGGCGTACGGACCACTTGAGCCGTTCAAGCTGTGTGGCGCGAATTTCGTCGATCGAGGCGATCTCGATCGGGTCAAGATCCGCTTTGTTTGGGGAAAGGTCTTCCATCGCGTCACTCCTCCAGTCGCGAAGCTATTCTTGAAAATTCTGACCGCCCACTGCGCGGGACATGCCGCGAAACTCGGCGATCAGAGTGTTGTCTTGGTTTGTGACGCGAACGTCATAGATACCGCTGCGTCCGGACACAGTGACCTCTGTCGCGGTGGCTGTCAGGCGGTCGCCTTTGCTTCCGGGGGCGAGGAAGCTGATCATTGTGTGTTGCGCGACGGTTGCCTTGTTTCGGCTATTGCAGGCAAAGGCAAAGGCGCTGTCGGCCAGAGCGTGGGTGACGCCCCCATGGCATGTGCCATGACCATTGCAGTGATGGCTGGCGACGGTCAGTGCCAGAACTGCGTGGCCTTCGTCAATCTCGACAAGCTCCATGCCGAACCATTTGCTTGCCTCGTCATTTGCCCACATTGCAGCGGCGGATTTTTCGGCGCGTTCCTTTGGTGTCATCGTCACCGCCCCTGAAAGTTTGGCGCGCGTTTTTCAAGGAAACTGGATACGCCTTCGGCATAATCCACGCTTTCCCCGCAGGTTTTCATCGCGTCCGCCTCAATCTCAAGCTGATCCGAAAGCGATGTGGTGGCCGCAGATTGAATGCATTGCTTTGTCAGGCCCAGCCCAAGTGTTGGGCCGTTCGCCAACTGCGCGGTAAGCGTGCGTGCCTCACTCATCAGTTGATCGTCGGGCAGTGTTTTCCAGATCAGTCCCCAATCCTCTGCCTGTTTGGCTGAAAGGGGTTGGGCGGTCAGAGCCAACCCCTTAGCGCGTGCTTCACCTAACAGGCGCGGCAAATGCCAACTGCCACCCGTATCCGGTATCAGGCCGACCTTGGAAAAGCTCTGAATGAATTTGGCACTTTCCCCAGCCACAACCATGTCACAGGCCAACGCAAGATTTGCACCTGCGCCTGCGGCGACTCCGTTTACGGCACAGATGACCGGGAACTCCAAGGACCGGATCAACCGGACCAGAGGCGCATAAAACGTTCGTACCGTTTTGCTCAGATCCGGAGGGCCATCCATTTTGGATGGATCGCGATCGCCCAGGTCTTGACCTGCGCAGAACCCGCGCCCGGCACCGGTCAGCAGTATTGCGCGGGCCCCGTTGTCGCGTGCGGTCTTCAATGCGTCTTGCAGGGCCGCGTGCATGTCTTCATTGAACGCGTTCAACTTGTCTGGGCGGTTCAGGGTAATTTCAACCCAGTTCCCGTTGTTTTCTACAAGTATTGTATCGCTCATGACGTTCTCTTCCGGCCTCGTTCCAACTTAATCATTGCATTAACCGAACGGTTGGTCAATATATAAACCAGTACCGAATCTGGATCGATCAAAAGGGTTGTCGATGTTGCAGTCGTCGCTGGTAAGTGTTGAATTAAAGGGTGACGTGGCTTGGGTCACGGTCAACAACCCGCTAGTGAACGCGACCTCGACCGGTGTTCGACAGGGGCTGTCCGACGCTGTTGATGCGGTTCAGGGCGCGCGCGTGGCGGTGTTGTGTTGCGCTGGCAGGACCTTCATCGCTGGTGGTGACATGTCCGAGTTTGATGTGCCGCCGATTGAGCCGCATTTACCGGATGTTGTTCAGAAGATCGAAGACAGCAAAGTGCCATTTGTCGCCTGTATGCACGGCAACGTGCTGGGCGGCGGATTTGAGATAGCGATGGCCTGTGCGTGGCGGATCGCAGCGCGGGATACCGGTTTTGGTTTGCCCGAGGTCAATGTGGGACTGATCCCCGGGGCAGGTGGCACGCAACGCTTGCCGCGTCTTGTGGGGATGCAAGCTGCAATTGACATGGCGTGTTCCGGCAAGATCATGAAAGCTGAAGCGCTGGCGGAAATCGGGGGCATTGATTTGATCGCCGACGACCTATTGGATGCAGTTTCGGGATTTGTTGCCGACTTGCCTGAACGTCCACTGCCTGTCAGTCAGCGCACTGTACCGGACTTTGCGCCCGATCTGTTTGAAACAAGCCGTCTGGCGTTGCGGAAACGCGCCAAAGGGCAGCCATCGCCGCTGGAAAACCTGAGCGCTCTCGGTTGGTCCGTTGAGCCATTCGCCGAGGGGCAACCGAAAGAACGCGCCCGCCACTTGGCTTTGCGCCAAAGCGCTGAAAGCAGGGCGCTACGTCACGCATTCTTTGCTGAACGCACCGTATCCAAGCCTGCTTTGATCAAGGGTTCTACAGCCCGTGACATCACTCGGATAGCTGTTGTCGGCGGTGGGCTGATGGGTGCAGGCATTGCGACGGCCGCGCTGAATGGCGGGCTGTCGGTCACTTTGATTGAGCAAAACGCTGAGGCTGCATCGGCCGCTCAGCAGCGGGTTGAATCTCTGCTGAACGGGGCCGTCAAACGGGGCAAGATTTCTGAAGCGCAGTTGCGTAATCGTCTGACAAGTTTTCAGGCTGCCGAGAGCTATGCCGTTGCTGCAGATGCCGAGTTGGCAATCGAGGCTGTATTTGAGGATTTGTCCGTCAAGCAATCGGTGTTTGCGGAGCTTGCCAGCCATATGCACCGGGATGCAATCCTGGCCACGAATACGTCCTACCTAGATCCGGTAGACATCTTTGAGGACGTAGAAAACAAGGCTCGCTGCATTGGCCTGCATTTCTTCAGCCCGGCCCATGTGATGAAGCTGCTTGAGATCGTACATACGCCTGATACGTCGCCCGAAGTTTTGGCCACAGGTTTCGCCTTGGGCAGAAAGCTGCGGAAAGTGTCGGTTCTTTCGGGTATCTGCGATGGATTCATAGGCAACCGCATGCTGGCGGCGTATCGGCGCGAGGCTGATTATCTTCTGGCCGATGGGGCGCTGCCTTATCAGGTGGATCAAGCGATGCGCGCGTTTGGGATGCCCATGGGACCTTATGAGCTGCAGGATCTGACCGGTCTTCAGATCGCCTGGGCCAACCGCAAGCGCAACGCCGAAACACGAAACCCTGATGAACGCTATGTCACCATCGCCGACCAATTGTGTGAGATGGGGCGGCTTGGCCAACGTACGGGCAAAGGATGGTACCGGTACGAAGATGGCAACCGTAAACCGGTCCGCGACCCGGAAGTTGAGGCGTTGATCGAAACCTACTCGGCCGAACAGGGCATAACCCGCCGAAGCTTTACAGAGCAGGACATTTCCTCGCGTATTCTAGCGGTTCTGGCCAACGAGGGCGCTTTAATCGTTCAGGAACGCATCGCGGAAAACGCGGAATCTGTCGATATGGTGCAAATCCATGGATATGGATTCCCGCGGTGGCGTGGCGGGCCAATGAACTACAGCAAGGAAATCGGCATCGCAATTTCGCGTGCAACGATGTTGACAGTTGCGAACGAAAACCCCGGCTCTTGGAGGATCGCGGACCATTCGGGGGATCTTTAATATGTTGATGGTTACAAAAGCGACCATTAACGCATTCTCGAGTCATGTTTCACAGGGAGGAGACAGAACCATGAAATTCACCAAGCTAAGCACATTATTGGCGTCGGCCGCGTTGGCCGTTTCGGGCACAGTGGCACTGGCTGCGGATTATACGCTGACCATTTCAAGCTGGGCGCCGCCGACCCATGGCATCAACGCCAAGATGTGGCCGAAATTCGTGGAGATGGTTGAAGAGGCGACAGACGGTAAGGTTACGGCAGAACTCAAGCTGGGCATTGCGCCGCCACCGGCGCAGATGGACTTGATCATGGATGGTGCAGCTGATGCGTCGATCATCTTCCATGGTTATCAACCCGGTCGTTTTGTCACCACCAAGATGATCGAACTGCCCGGATACGAGGGTTCGGCCGAGGACGCCTCGGTCGCTTATTGGCGCACATATGACAAGTTCCTCAAAGAGGCAGACGAACATCGCGGTGTGAAGGTGATCGCTCTGCACACGCATGGCCCTGCCCAGTTACATTCCAGCAGCCCTGTGACCACGCTGGATGAGGTGTCGGGCCTCAAGGTGCGTATCCCGGGTGGCGTTGGGGGGGACGTTGGCACGGCTCTGGGTGCGACCGGCATTCAGGTCCCTGCGCCGAAAGTCTATGAAACCCTGGCCTCGAAAGCTGCTGATGGGGTTGTGATGCCCTTTGAATCCCGCAAGGGCTTCAAGCTCACGGAAGTGGCACAGAATGTTTACGAAGTTCCAGGTGGTCTCTATCGCGGATCGTTTGCCTTCATCATGAACGAAGACACTTTTGCCGATCTGCCCGAAGATCTGCAGGCTGCTTTGGAAGAGAACGTCTTTGGTGAACCGCTGAGCCGCGAGATTGGCAAAATCTGGGACGAGATCGACGCCATCGGTCGCGAAGCAACCGAAACCACCGAGGGCAACGCGATCAACGCGGCATCTGCTGAAGATCTTGAGAAATTCAACACGATTGCCGTCGACGTGCGCGCCAAGGTCATTGACGAAGTCAACGACGCGGGCATCGACGCTCAAGCCGCTTATGACATGATCGTAAATGAAATGGCTTCGCAGTAATGCAGCCCGGCTGGCGGGCATGACCCGCCAGCCCTTTTCACCCGACGGGGACCAATCATGCACTCACTCGTGACCTTTGCGCGACGCATCAGTGTCGTTCCGACGCTGCTGGCCTGTGTGGCGCTGTTCATCCTAATGGTGATGACCTTTTTCGACGTTATCTTGCGTTCTGTCTTCAACGCGCCAATCGAGGCTGCGACTGAGCTGACACGTATTCTGATGGCGATCCTTGTCTTTTCGGTCCTGCCCATAATATCGGCCGGACGCGGACAGATCGCCGTGGACCTGACAGACGGGATTTTCGCACGTCTGCGGCTGAGCCGGGTGCGGGACGCGATTGTGTATCTGGTATCCGGCATCATGCTGATCTGGCCAATTCAGCGTGTCTGGGTGTTGGCAGAGCGGGCGCGGGACTACGGCGATGTCACCGAATACCTGTCGATTCCTGTCTTCTACGTGGGTTGGTTCATCGCTGCCTTCACCGCGATCACTGCTATCGCGATGATCATCACCGGGATTTTGTACATTTTTGCCCCCCAAGCCTTGTCGGAGCACTCCTGATGACTGCAGCTTTGATCGGTTTCGCCCTTGTCCTTGTTCTTGTGCTGCTGCGCCTGCCCATTGTGTTTGCGATGGGGCTAGTTGGGACGCTTGGCTTTGCATATGAACGCGGCGGCAGCATCCTGTCCGAACGTGGGTTGAAGGCTGCGATGTCCATGGTAGGCCGCCAGATCACCGATACGGCGCAGGATTACGGGCTGTCTGTTGTGCCGCTGTTCATCCTGATGGGCCTGTTCGTCAACAAGGGTGGCCTTGCGCGTGAACTTTATGCGGTATCGAATGCCTTCCTGGGCCATTTCCGCGGCGGCATCGCCATGGCCACGGTTGCAGCCTGTGGTGGGTTTTCTGCCATTTGTGGCTCGTCGCTGGCCACAGCGGCAACGATGTCGAAAGTCGCGATGCCGGAAATGCGCCGCTACGGTTACTCGGATGAGTTGTCGACGGCGTCGATTGCTGCGGGTGGAACACTGGGCATTCTGATCCCGCCATCGGTTATACTGGTGATCTATGGCCTTTTGACCGAAACCTCGATTGGCAAGCTTTTCGTTGCGGGAATAATTCCCGGCGTGTTGGGCATCCTGTTCTATCTGCTGGCGGTGCGTTGGACCGTTTGGCGCAGACCCGACGCCGGACCAGCAGGAGAGCGGCATGGCTGGGGCGAACGCCTTTCGGCTCTGCGCTCGGTCTGGGCCGTGCTGCTGCTGTTCTTCCTTGTGATCGGCGGGTTGTACGGGGTGTTTGACTTCTATCCGCTGAACCTGACCTTCAGCCCGACCGAGGCAGCTGGCATGGGCGCAATGGGTGCCTTCCTGATTGCGCTGTCTCGGGGTGGGCTAACCCTTGGTTCCATCTTTGAAGTGTTGAAAGAGACTAGTTTCACTGCTGCGGCGCTGTTCTCGGTTCTGATCGGAGCTCAGATCTTTTCGAATTTCATCAACTTGGCTGGCCTTCCCGAGGCACTGATCGCTTTGGTGACGGCCTATGAGGTTGAGCCGTTTATGGTGATCCTGATGATCCTCGGGATCTACATCATTCTGGGCTGTGTCTTTGAATCGCTGTCGATGCTGCTGCTGACAGTGCCTATCTTTTTCCCGCTGGTGACATCGCTGGGTTATGATCCGATCTGGTTTGGCATCGTTGTCGTTGTCGTGACTGAGATCAGCTTGATCACTCCCCCGGTCGGTTTGAACGTGTTCATTCTGAAAGGTGTGGTGGGGGATGTCTCAACCGGGACCATCTTTAAGGGCGTCACGCCGTTTTGGGTGGCGGATATCTTCCGCCTGGCGCTGATCGTTCTGGTGCCATGGCTGGTGCTGGTTCTGCCGGAACATATGGGAGCGATGGGTCACTGATGTTCTCTCTGACCGAACTTCCAACCGGTTTTCACGCGGACCCTTACCCGGCCTATGCCGCGCTGCGCGAAGACACGCCTGTCTGCTTTCAAGCCGATGGGTCTGTCATCCTTTCGCGCTATGACGATCTGGATCTGGTGTATCGGGACACGACACGGTTCATTTCGGACAAGAAGGCGGTTTTCGGGCCGAAATACGGGGTCGACAGCCCTTTATACGAACATCACACGACCAGTTTGGTGTTCAATGATCCGCCTTTGCACACCCGTGTTCGTAAGGTGATGGTCGGTGCGATGAACCCGCGGGCACTGGCGCAGATGGAGCCTGGCCTTGTGCAGCTTGTCGACGGCTTGCTGGACCAGATGCAGGCCAAGGGCACCGTTGAGTTGATTGGGGATTTTGCCGGGGCCATCCCGATTGAGATTATCGGCAACTTACTAGGCATTCCCCGATCCGAGCGCGGGCCCCTGCGGGATTGGTCTCTGGCCATTTTGGGCGCGCTGGAGCCTCAGTTAACTCCGGACCAAGAAGACTGGGGCAACCGTGCGGTGTCTGACTTCAAAGCATTCCTGCGCCACATCATAGATGATCGTCGCGCCAATCCAGGTGACCCGTCAACGGACGTGCTGACACGATTGATGCAGGATGACACCGATGGCGGGTTGACCGAGGTCGAGTTGTACCAAAACTGCATCTTCATCCTGAATGCTGGGCATGAGACCACGACCAATCTGATCGGCAACGCGCTGGAGTTGCTGGACCGGCACCGTGACAAGCGGGCCGAGTTGCTGGCCGACCCAGAGTTCATAAACACAGCCGTGGACGAGTTTCTGAGGTTGGAAAGCCCCAACCAATTCGGCAACCGTTTGACCACCGAGGATGTCATCTTCCACGGCCAAACCATTCCCGCCGGAACAGATATCCATCTTTGCATCGGAGCCGCCAACCGCGACCCGCGACAGTTTGAGCGGCCCGATGAAATGAAGTTGGACCGACGCCGCAATAAACATCACGCCTTTGCTGGTGGACCCCACACCTGCGTTGGCCTGACCTTGGCCCGTATGGAGGGCCGCGTGGCGGTCGGGCGTTTTCTGGCTCGCTTCCCGAATTATTGCATCACCGATGGTGCTGAACGCGGTGGCCGTATCCGGTTTCGGGGTTTCGCGCGACTTCCCGCGCAGTTTTGAAGGGTACGGTTTATGTTGTTGCTGTGCAAAAATAACGACCGACCGTACGGTTAAAGATATGACCTCACACGTTCGGCTAGGTGATGTGAGGATCCAGACACTGATGAGGAGACGCTCATGACCATCCAACAGATATCCAGCTTTGCCGCCGGTGCATGGGTGCCGCCTGGTGCCGGGGCGCGCAATATTGCCAGCGCCGTAACGGGCGAGGTGATTGCAACTGCGGGCAACGCGGAACTGGACGTGCAAGGAATGCTGGACTATGCGCGCGACGTCGGTGGGCCGGCCCTGCGCAAGATGACCTTTCATGAGCGGGCCAAGATGCTCAAGGCGGTGTCGCTGCATCTGGGCCAGCACAAGCAGGCGCTCTATGATCTGTCTTTCAACACAGGCGCGACGCAGTCGGACCATATGATCGACATCGATGGCGGCATTGGCACGATGTTTGTCTTTGCCTCGAAGGGACGCCGGGAAATGCCGGACGGGCATGTCTATCTGGACGGTGATGTTGAGCAACTATCGCGCAACGGGACGTTTCTGGGCCAGCACATCTGCACCCCGTTGCACGGCGTGGCGGTTCACATAAATGCGTTTAACTTTCCGGTCTGGGGTATGTTGGAGAAACTGGCGCCAACTCTGTTGGCCGGTGTTCCGGCCATCGTTAAACCGGCGACGAATTCTTGCTACGTGACCGAGCTGTGTGTGCGGTTGATGTTGGACTCCGGTATTTTGCCCGCCGGGGCGCTTCAGTTGGTGTCGGGCGGTTTGGGCGACATGCTGGACCGTTTGACCCTGCAGGATGTGGTCAGCTTTACCGGCTCGGCAGATACGGCGTTGAAATTGCGATCCAACCCCGTGATCCTTGAAAACTCTGTGCGGTTTGTGGCGGAACAGGATAGCCTTAATTGCTCGATACTTGGTCCAGATGCCAAGCCGGGTACGCCTGAGTTCGACCTTTTCGTCAAAGAGGTCCAGCGCGAGATGACGGCGAAGGCTGGTCAGAAATGTACCGCAATCCGTCGGATCATCGCGCCAGAGGTGCAGGTGCAAGCCGTGATCGAGGCGTTGTCCGCGCGGCTGGCCAAAACCGTTATTGGCGACCCAAGGCTTGAAACCACCCGCATGGGCGCATTGGTCTCGAATGGTCAGAAACGTGACGTTCTGGAAAAGGCGACGATCATTGGCCAAGAGGCCGAGCGTGTCTTTGGCAACCCGGATGATTTTGCGGTCGATGGAGCAGATCCTGAAAAAGGGGCCTTCCTGCCGCCGATGCTTTACCATTGTGCCAACCCTGACGCGGCGCAGCGTGTACACGATACCGAAGCTTTTGGGCCGGTTAGCACGGTCATGGGCTATCGCGATCTCGACCATGCGATTGAACTGGCAAACCGGGGGCAAGGATCTTTGGTGGCGTCGGTCATCACGCATGATCCTGACGTGGCGCGTCAGGTCGCCATTGGGGCAGGGGCGTATCATGGGCGTTTGTACTTCAACAACCGTGACTCGATGAAAGAATCCACCGGTCACGGTTCACCTTTGCCTCATATGGTGCATGGCGGCCCCGGACGCGCTGGCGGCGGAGAAGAGATGGGCGGCGTGCGTGGTGTTAAACACTATATGCAACGGACCGCCATTCAGGGCTCACCTGATCTGTTGACCGCGATTGGAAACAGATGGGTGCCCGGCGCGACCGAGGTCAAAGGCCCCGCCCATCCGTTCACGCGCAGGTTTCATGACCTTGCGATTGGCGAGACCATCCACACGGAACCGCGCACCATAACAATGGAAGACATTGAACACTTCGCCACTTTCACAGGCGATACCTTCTATGCCCATATGGATCAGGCGGCGGCGGAGCGGAACCCGTTCTTTCCGGGTCGCGTCGCCCATGGCTATTTGTTGCTGTCATTTGCCGCTGGATTGTTTGTCGAACCAAATGAAGGGCCGGTGCTGGCCAATACCGGTCTGGATGGGTTGCGTTTTATGAAGCCGGTTGAAGCCGGTGACAGCATCAAAGTGCGCCTGACGGTCAAGGCCAAAACTAAGCGCAATGACGAATATGGCGAAGTTCGTTGGCACGTCACGCTGACTCAGCAAGATGACGAACAGGTCGCAGAATATGAGCTATTGACGATGGTTGCTTACTAGCCACTTGGATGCTTGCGATGGGCCGGATGGTAATTCCCTTCGGCCCGATTATACTTCGTGTATGAAAGACATCAGCCCTGATTGGTTCGAAACCTGTGTCAGTCAACTGACCAACACCGGCACACAGCGGGTGTGGTCAGTGCTGGTTACGATATTTGGAGATTTGGCGCCCAGCGGATCGGACCGGGTCAGTGGCAGCTTGATCACGGCGCTCACCAGTCTGGCCGGAATCAAGTCTGAGGCGACGCGTGTTGCACTACATCGGCTGCGGAAAGAAGGTTGGATCGAAAGTACGCGGGTGGGGCGCACCAGCGTGCACCGCTTGACGGATTTTGGTCGCAGCCAAAGTGCCGCCGCCGCGCCGCGTATCTATTCCCGTGAGACCGACAAGCCGGACATCTGGCATGTGCTGATCGCCAGCGGTTCTGAAAGTTCCCGCAAAGAACTGTCAGATCTGATGCTCATTGGTGACTATATCTCAGTCAATGCCTCTACGGCCATGGCACCGGGCCCGGCCCCTGATGGGCTGGAAGACCTGCTGGGGATTGAAAGCAGTGCCATATCAGTGCCCGATTGGATGCGAGATTTGTGTGGGCCTGAACCTCTGAAAGACGCTTACAGTCAGTTCTGGACCACTCTTCAGTTCGTCGAGCATCATTTGCCCACCAAGGGGATGGAAGACCCCCTGCAAACTGCCGTTCTGCGTGTTCTGATCGTTCATGGGTGGCGGCGGCTTATCCTACGCCATCCCCCTTTGCCACCTGCCTTTCTGCCAGAAGACTGGAAAGGTGCGGAGTGCCGACAGTCCGTGGTGCAGCTGTTAGACAGGTTGCCTCGCCCGAACCTTGCGTCGCTGGAAGCCGTTTTAGACGATTGATTCCGAGCGGGACGTGAGCGTCGCCCGGTCAGCTAAGTATTGTTTGGATCACCGCCTTAGGCGGCCCCGAATATCGCAACGATAAAGTTCTGACTTTATATGTTACAAAAATGGTGAACGTGGTCAAAGAAAGGTAACATAAAGCTTGCCTCGAATCGGTTACTTTAATAAAAACCGACCAGACGGTTAATGAATACTGACGCGAACAGGAGACCTCGGACATGGACGCATTCATTTGCGACGCGACGCGTACACCGATTGGGCGGTATGGCGGAGCGCTGTCTTCGGTTCGCACGGATGATCTTGCGGCTTTGCCACTGGCGGCGTTGAAAGAACGCAACCCTCAGGTCGATTGGGCCAGTGTCGACGATGTGATCTATGGTGATGCCAATCAGGCCGGAGAGAGCAACAGGAACGTTGCGCGAATGGCGGCCTTGTTGGCCGGGTTGCCAATCGACGTTCCGGGAACAACGGTAAACCGTCTTTGCGCCAGCGGTATGGATGCCGTTGGAATGGCAGCCCGTGGCATCAAGGCAGGCGATTACGATCTGGCCATTGCGGGGGGCGTGGAAAGCATGTCCCGCGCACCGTTTGTGATGCCCAAGGCAACTTCGGCGTTCACTCGCAACAACGCGGTGCACGACACCACGATCGGATGGCGTTTCGTGAACCCGAAGATGAAGCAGGACTACGGCGTGGATTCCATGCCGCAGACTGCCGACAACGTGGCTGAGGACTATGGCATCAGTCGTGAAGATCAGGATGCCTTTGCTGCACGCAGCCAGGCCCGGTGGGCGGCCGCTCATGCGGCGGGTGTTTTCGGCGATGAAATCACTCCGGTTTCGGTGCCACAGCGAAAAGGCGACCCGATCATTGTGGATACGGATGAACACCCGCGTCCGGGAACCACAGCAGAAAAGCTGTCGGGTCTCAAAGGGGTGAACGGACCGGAAAAGACCGTCACAGCGGGCAATGCTTCAGGTGTAAATGATGGCGCGGCAGCCATTCTGATGGCGAATGAGACGGCGGCGGTCAAGAATGGTCTGACCCCGATGGCCCGTGTGGTGGGCATGTCGGTTGCGGGTGTTGCGCCGCGTGTCATGGGCATCGGCCCGGTGCCCGCCAGCCGCAAGGTTCTGGCCCGAGCAGGGTTGAGCATCGAACAGATGGACGTGATCGAGTTGAATGAGGCGTTTGCCTCTCAGGGCCTTGCCACCCTGCGCGAGTTGGGCCTGCCGGACGATGCGTCCCACGTGAACCCCAATGGAGGGGCCATCGCTTTGGGCCACCCACTGGGCATGAGCGGTGCGCGTCTGGTGCTGACCGCGGCCTATCAATTGAAGCGAACCGGGGGTCGCTATGCGCTCTGCACCATGTGTGTGGGCGTCGGGCAGGGCGCGGCCCTCATTCTTGAACGCGTGTAACGGAGGAGACGGGACATGTATGCTCAGATGGTTAAATCCGAAGCATCAAGCGAAGATCCGGAGAAACTGGCAGAGTTCCAGGCGCGGATTGATGCCGATATCAAGATCGAACCAAAAGATTGGATGCCTCAGGCTTATCGCAAGACCCTGATCCGTCAGATCGGTCAGCACGCGCATTCTGAAATCGTAGGTCAACTGCCCGAAGGCAACTGGATCACCCGCGCACCGACGTTGGAGCGCAAGGCGATCCTGCTGGCCAAGGTGCAGGATGAAGCCGGGCATGGACTTTACCTCTACTGTGCAGCTGAGACGCTGGGTGTCAGCCGGGACGAGATCACCGAGATGCTGCTTGATGGGCGTATGAAATACTCGTCGATCTTCAACTATCCGACGTTGAACTGGGCCGATATTGGTGCTGTTGGATGGCTGGTGGATGGGGCGGCTATCATGAACCAAGTTCCGCTGCAGCGGACATCTTTCGGACCATACTCGCGCGCCATGATCCGTATCTGCAAGGAAGAGAGCTTCCATCAGCGGCAAGGTTACGACGCGATCCGCAAAATGGCCGAAGGTACGCCCGAGCAGCGCAAGATGGCTCAGGATGCGATGAACCGCTTCTGGTATCCGTCCCTGATGATGTTCGGCCCGTCCGACAAGGACTCGGTTCATTCTGCCCAGTCGATGGCGTGGAAAATCAAGATCAATACAAATGATGAGCTGCGTCAAAAGTTTGTCGACCAGACCGTGCCGCAGGCCGAGTATCTGGGCCTGACCATTCCCGACTCAGACCTGAAATGGAACGAAGAACGCGGGCACTACGATTTCTCAGAACCTGACTGGTCGGAATTCTTCGACGTGATCAAAGGCAACGGGCCGTGCAACGTGGATCGTCTGGCAGCCCGCAACAAGGCCTGGGATGACGGGAAATGGGTGCGTGACGGTCTTTTGGCGCACGCCCGCAAGAAGCAATCCGGCAATCTGGCAGCAGAGTAAACCCAAGGAGGAAACCCGATGAACAACGAATGGCCCCTGTGGGAAATCTTTATCCGCGGCCAACACGGTATGAGCCACCGACATGTTGGATCGCTGCACGCCCCGGACGCCGAAATGGCAATCAAGAACGCGCGCGATGTTTACACACGCCGCAACGAAGGTGTTTCGATTTGGGTTGTCGAGGCAAACAACATCTCGGCCTCATCGCCCAGTGATAAAGGCCCGCTGTACGAACCCAGCGAAAGCAAAGTGTACCGCCATCCAACTTTCTTCGATATCCCCGAAGAAGTGGGGGCGATGTAATGAGTGTTTCTGTTTCCAACGACGCTTTGCATCAATTCCTGCTGCGGATGGGGGACAATACGCTGATCCTTGGCCACCGGGTCAGCGAGTGGTGCGGGCACGCGCCGGTTCTGGAGGAAGACATCGCGCTGGCCAACACTGCGTTGGATCTGATCGGACAGACCCAGATGTGGCTTGGTCTTGCGGGCGAGATTGATGGTGGCAAAAGCGCTGACGATCTGGCCTTTCTGCGCGACGCTTGGGATTTCCGCAATGTACTGCTTGTCGAGGTTCCCAACGGCGATTTCGGTCGTACACTGATGCGTCAGTTTCTGTTCGACGCATGGCATTCGATTATGCTGGGGCGCTTGATGACATCCGCGGATGATCGTGTCGCTGCCATTGCCGCCAAAGCCAGCAAAGAGGTTGCCTATCACCTCGAACGCTCGGGCGACACTGTAGTGGGGCTGGGCGACGGGACAGAGGAAAGCCATGCCCGTATGCAGGAAGCTCTCGATTATCTGTGGCCCTATGTCGGTGAGATGTTCGCAAGCGATGAAGTCGACGCCCAGATGGTCGCCGCAGGTATCGCACCCAATCCGACTGACTTGCGAGAAGAATATGACGCTTTGGTCGGAAGGATACTGACCCAGGCAACACTGAGCATTCCAGAAAGCCAGTTTGCCCATAAGGGCGGGCGTGACGGGCGCATGCATACCGAGCATCTGGGTCATCTGCTGACGCAGATGCAATGGCTGCAACGCGCCTATCCCGGAGCCAAGTGGTGAGAGCGGATGCAATCCTCGACTGATCAGATCTGGAGTTGGTTGGATGCTGTTCCCGATCCCGAGATACCGGTGATCTCGGTCGTGGATCTGGGAATCGTTCGCGGTGTGCGTTGGGACGCCGGAACGTTGGTTGTGACCGTCACACCAACGTACTCAGGCTGTCCGGCGACTTCCGTCATCAGCATGGATATCGAAACCGCGCTGCGAGACCATGGGATCAGCGAAGTGAGGATCGAAACCAGCATTTCGCCCGCCTGGACCACCGATTGGCTAAGTGAAAAAGGCCGCGCCAAGCTGGAAGACTATGGCATTGCGCCACCGCAACCGGCGGGCGGGCCAGAACGGTGTCCGCATTGCGGCAGCAAGGCTGTTGAAAAAGTCAGCCAGTTCGGCTCGACCCCATGCAAGGCTCACTGGCGCTGCACTGACTGCCTGGAACCTTTTGACTATTTCAAGTGCATCTGAGGAGGAGCACCGGATGGCACGTTTTCATGACCTGAAAGTCACCGACATCCACAAAACCATCCGCGATGCGGTTGTTGTGACGCTTGAGCCTGTGAATGGCGCAGCGGAACAGTTCGATTTCACCGCGGGTCAATACCTGACCTTCCGGCGTGATTTTGACGGCGAAGAACTGCGCCGCTCGTATTCGATCTGCGCGGGAAAGGATGACGGCGTTCTTCAAGTTGGCATTAAACGCGTCGAAGGTGGTGCTTTCTCAAGCTGGGCCAACGCAGAGTTGAGCGTTGGTGACGTTGTTCAAGCGATGCCGCCTATGGGCAGCTTTCACGTGCCAATCGAAGCGGGCGCGGAAAAACAATACCTCGGCTTTGCAGGTGGATCGGGGATTACACCCGTCCTTTCGATCCTGAAAACAACGCTGGCGCGCGAACCCAAGTCCCGCTTCACGCTGATCTACGCCAACAAGGGCATCAACTCGATCATGTTCCGAGAGGAGCTGGAGGACCTGAAAAACCTCTATATGGGTCGCCTGAACGTGATCCATATTCTTGAGACCGACGCGCAGGAGATCGACTTGTTCACGGGGCTTGTGACGCAGGAAAAATGCGGCGAACTGTTTAAGCACTGGATCGACATCAAGAACGTGGATACGGCTTTTATCTGTGGACCAGAGCCGATGATGCTGGGGATAGCCGCCGCGCTGCGCGAGCATGGGATTGAGGACAGCCAGATCAAGTTCGAGCTTTTTGCCAGCGCCCAACCTGGCCGGGCAAAGCGCACGGCAAACATGGCAGAGACGGGCACGCAGGCGAACCAGACCAGCGCTTCGATCACGCTTGACGGCTCTACCCAAACCGTGACCCTGCCCAAGGATCAATCCATTTTGGACGCAGCCTTGGAAAACGCCATGGACGCGCCATACGCGTGTAAGGCCGGGGTTTGTTCTACCTGCCGTTGCCGCGTGATCGAGGGGGAGGTCGAGATGCTCGCCAATCATGCGCTCGAAGACTACGAGGTCGAAAAGGGCTATGTGCTGAGCTGTCAGGCTTATCCGGTGACCGACCGTGTGGCCGTGGACTACGACCAGTAAAGGGAGAGGATCAATGACCGAAGCCATGACACTCGACAGCTACCTGGCCGCAGGCGGGGTACTAACCAACCCGACCAATGTGCCGCCACGCTACCGCGCCGAACTGATGAAGCTGATGGCTACCTTTGTGGACAGCGAATTGGCAGGCGCCGCGGGTTTTGCGGATATCATCAATCATGGGCCGGGCATCAAGGAACGGATCGCGGCAGCAAAAATAGTGCTTGAGAAAACCGATCATGCAGATCGCGTTCTTAAAATAATGGGCGAGTTTGGCGCAGATACCGAACGATACGCCACGCACCATCCATGGACCGCGCGACTGGATCGCGATGACGATATCGGCGCAACGCGCAGCGCGCATGACATGCGGCTTGCTGTGTTCAACTATCCGATCTCGGGTTGGACCGACGCTGTGATCATGAACCTTTTGATGAGCCGCGCTGTGGCCGAGCAGCTGGACGAATTTTCGACTGTTTCTTATCAGCCTCTCGCAGAAGTCTTTCGTCAAATCGCCCCTGTCGAAGCGCATCACGGCACCCTGGCGCTAGAAGGTGCCATGAAGCTGGCAGAAGGCGGAGAGGCCAGGCAGATGCAAAGCGCTGTGGATTATTGGTGGCCGCGTGTTGCACTGTCTTTCGGTGGCGATGATCCGAAACGGTTCGCGTTTCTGACATCGATCGGTTTGCGCCACAACCAAAACAGTGCCCTACGCGAGCGCTGGATCAAATCCGCAAGCGCGGTCGTTGAACAACTGGGTCTGTCCACCCCAGCGTAAGACTTGACGAACCTGAATTCGGCCCCTGTTTCAAACGGGGGCTTTTTTTCTTGATATTCATAGCTTTTTTATTTTTTTTTCGAAGTTTCTCAACGGTTTTTGTAACCTTAGGCCGGGCATTTTTCGCATAAACCTTTGGCCTAAGCCGGTTGAATTCTGCCAAAAGTCCAATTTTGTTGTTCCTGCAAGCCTCACAGATCAGGGCAACCGCAGTCTCGCGGTGGCTGATATCCATGAAAGGAATGCAAATGAATAAATTTGGTAAACTGGCAGTGTTGGCGGCTTGTGTAACTCCTGGCTTGGCGATGGCGCAGATCAATATAGGCCATGTGCTTGGGTCCTCAGAAGCTGACATTCGTTCGGCGTTGGAGGCCCAAGGATATACCATTTCCGAGGTGGAAACCGAACAGGACGAGATCGAGATCTATGCCTTCCTTAACGGCAAGAAATACGAGATCGAAGTTTCTCCCGAAACCGGTGCGGTTATTGAAATCGAACTAGCCGACGACGAAGACGACAGCTGACATGAACGGGCGTGTCCGGCTTTGGACGCGCCCCGCATAATCCGAAAGCCAAACTATGACACGTGCCACACTCTTATGGTCCTTATTCGCGGTGCAAGCTCTTTGCAGCGTTTATTTTCTTTTGGATATCGTGTTGGATTTCTGGCCCAATTCCTCGTTCTTTCTGGCGGAAAGTGATCTTGTTGAACTTTTGGTCACGGTTGCACTGATTGGTGGTTTGGCCTTCACTACTATCGAGCTGCGCAGCATGCTGAACCGTCAGTCCAAGCTCGAGGATCAAATGAAAGTCGCCTCGGGCGCGTTCGGTGAGGTGCTTGAGGCGCGGTTTCAGTCATGGTCATTGACGCAGGCAGAGCGGGATGTCGCTATTCTGGCAATCAAGGGATTTGCGATTGCGGAAATCGCCGAAATCCGGGACACGAAACAAGGTACGATCAAGGCACAATGTGCATCAATTTATCGAAAGGCCGGAGTATCAGGCCGCCTTCAACTTTTGAGCCTTTTTGTTGATGACTTGCTTGCCGACAACCTGGTTGCGACTCCAACTCACCAAGCGCGCGAGATGGATGTAAGCTGACGCCTTTGGCTCAAAATCGTTTGTGTCGCTGGCGGTCGCGCATGTCGCAAACTTGCTAGCATGTTCCTCGATGATGCGAGAAAAAACACTATGACTCGGTTTTGTATTCCTAATCGACTGGATCGCCGTGCGACCGGGTGTGATCTGGTAACGCCGCGCCAGTAATCGCCCTGTGGGGCGTACTGACGGCATGATTTCAGACGACAACGGAATACTAAATGACAACCGCGTTACGCCTGGCCATCGATATTGGTGGCACTTTTACTGACACAGTTCTGGTCTCTGGGGATGAGACGGTACTTGCGTCAACGAAAACCCTGACCACGCATCAAAATCCCGCCGAAGGTGCCATGGAAGGCGCTGAACGCGTCATGGCGCAGGCGGGTCGGTCACTGATGGAGGTCACCGGGTTTATCCACGGAACCACACTTGCGACCAACGCGCTGATTGAACGGCGTGGGGCGGTTGTGGCCACGATTTGCACCGAAGGGTTCCGAGATATCCTCGATATCGGGTACGAGCGACGCTATTCCCAGTACGACATCAATTTGGAGAAACCTGATCTTCTGGTCCCGCGGGAACGGTCTTTTGTAATCCGCGAACGTATGTCGGCTGAAGGAGAGGTCCTGGTCGCTTTGGATGAGACACAAGTAAAACGCTTGCTGGCTGAACTTGACGCCAGCGGGGCAGAGGCGGTGGCGATCTGCCTTATACACTCTTACGCCAACCCCACGCATGAACAACGCTTGCGCGATATTCTGGCCGAGCATCGTCCTGATCTTACAATCTCGATTTCGTCCGACGTCAGCCCCGAAGCGCGAGAATTCGACAGGCTCTGCACCACAGTCGCGAACGCGTATATTCAGCCGCTGATGGAGTCATACCTGAGCCGGTTTATTAAGCAGTTTGCAGCTCAGGGTGTGAATTGCCCGATCCTGATGATGACTGCGGGCGGAGGGATGTGCACAGTGGAAACTGCGGCACGCTTCCCCATCCGGCTGGTTGAATCCGGGCCGGCGGGTGGAGCCATTCTGGCTGCTAGGATTGCGGCGCGCTCCGGGCTGGACCAGGTGTTGTCGTTTGACGTAGGCGGTACCACAGCCAAGCTTTGTCTGATCGACAAGGCGCGCCCTCAGACCTCCAGATCCTTTGAAATCGCGCGCGCCGCGCGGTTCATCAAAGGTTCGGGTATGCCTGTGCGTATTCCGGTGATCGAGATGATTGAAATCGGTGCGGGCGGCGGTTCGATTGCAGGCGTCGATCGGCTGGGGCGCCTGACCGTTGGCCCGAAGTCGGCCGGATCGGAACCCGGGCCGGTTGCCTTCATGCGCGGTGGCACAGAACCGACAGTCACCGACAGCGACATCACACTCGGCTACATTGTCCCGGACACATTTGCCGAGGGACATATCAAGCTCGACCCCAAGGGCTCAAAGGCGGCTCTGAAAAGCGTGATTGGTGAGAGGTTGAACCTGGATGCGATTGGGTCCGCAGATGGCGTCAGTCGGATCGTGGATGAGAGCATGGCCAGCGCGGGGCGAATGCATGCCGTAGAAAGTGGCAAAGATCTGGGTCCGCGCACGATGATTGCCTTTGGTGGCAATGGGCCGCTGCACGCCAGCCGGGTTGCGCGATCTGCCGGTGTGTCGCGTATCGTGATCCCACCCAATCCGGGGGTCGGATCCGCAGTTGGTTTCCTGTTTGCGTCTGTGTCGTTTGAGATCGTCCGCTCTCGCTATTCTTTGCTGGACAGCTTGGATATGGACGATGTGAATGCTCTGTTCGACACAATGATTGCCGAGGCAAAAGAGGTTGTCGCCCAAGGCGCAGGTGATGCGCCGACCGAAGTCCTACGCACTGCCTTTATGCGTTACAACGGACAAGGGCACGAGATCGAAATCTCATTACCGGATCGCGCGCTGTCGCCCGAGGATATCGCGCCTTTGACCGCCGCGTTTGAGGAAGAATACCGCAAGCAATTCTCGCGCCCCGTCCCGGGTATGCAGATCGAGATTCTCAATTGGGCTGTTCGTGTCGCCACCCCGGAACGTTCCGTTCCACCAGTTCCGGAAACGCCTGAACCTTCTGTGTTTAAAGTCTCTGAAACGCGACCCGTCACGTGCGACGTAGATGGAACTGCGAAGGACGCAGCTTTTGTCGCCCGCGCTGATTTGAAACCCGGTGACCGCGTTCGGGGACCAGCGCTGATTCATGAACCGCAAACGACGACGCTGGTCTCTGCCGATTTCTCGGCCCATTTGGACGCCATTGGTAATCTTGTCTTGATTCAGGATCAGAAAGGAGGCGCAAAATGAGCGCTGAGCTTTCCCCAAAACTCTCTCCTGCCCGCTTGCAAGTGATGTGGAACCGCCTGCTTGCGGTGGTCGAGGAACAGGGTCAGACTCTGATCCGTGCCGCCTTCTCGCCCATTGTACGCGAATGTGGCGACATTTCCGCCGGTATCTTTGACGTCAATGGCCGTATGCTGGCGCAGGCCGTGACCGGTACGCCTGGCCATATCAACACTATGGCCGAAGCCGTTCTTCACCTGCGCGAGCGATTTGCGGTGCAGGACATGAAACCCGGCGACATCTATATGACCAATGACCCCTGGCTGGCTTCGGGGCACCTGAACGACTTCCTGCTGATGATGCCAGCGTTCAAGGATGGCAAGGTTGTTGGTTTTACCTCCTGCACCTCGCATCTGGTGGATCTGGGCGGTTTGGGTATGGGCCCCGAGGGGTCGGACATCTATGACGAGGGCCTGTTGATCCCGCCCTGCAAACTGGTTGAAGAAGGCACGCCCAACGCGCTGTTGATGGACATCATCCGTGCCAACTCGCGCGAACCCATTGCCAACGAGGGCGACATTTATGCCCTAATCGCTTGTTGTGAGGCCGGGGTGAACCGGTTGGTTGCAATGATGGACGAGTTCGTGATCGACGATCTGGACACTTTGGGCTGCTATATCATCGACACTTCGCGTAAAGGCGCGCTGGAGGCCATCGCCGAGGTGCCCGAAGGCGTCTATAAGAACGTTCTGCGGATGGATGGCTACGAGAATGAGTTGGAGTTGCACGCCACGCTGACCGTTACCAAGGACGGGATGCACGTGGATTTCACCGGCACATCGGGCTGTTCGAAAAAAGGTATCAACGTTCCTTTGAACTATGCAACGGCTTACACGGTGTTTGCCTTGCGCTGCATCGTTGGCCCGGACACTCCGAACAATGCTGGCTCGCTGGAGCCCTTCACAGTCGATGGACCAAAGGGCTGCATCCTGAATGCGCAACGCCCGGTGCCGGTTGCGATGCGCCATACGCTGGGACAGGTGACACCGGATTTGGTCCTGGGGTGCTTGCACCAGGCACTGCCGGATCAGGTTCCCGCCGAGGGTGCATCGTGCATGTTCGATCTGCCCATGCGTCATGCGCCCGAAGTGGCGGCCAATGGAGGGCGGGAATTTGCGATCGAACCAGTCCACAATGGTGGCACCGGCGCGCGACCCCACGCAGACGGATTGTCTGCAACTGCATATCCTTCTGGTGTGTTCGGTTCGCAAGTCGAGATCACTGAAAGCGTCGCACCAGTCGTGATGTGGCGGCGGGAACTGCTGCCGGATTCAGGTGGAGCGGGTAAATATCGCGGAGGTCTCGGACAAAGGATTGAGATGACCTCGTCCAATAACGCGCCTTTCATCGTTTTCCTCTCGGTCGAGCGTCTGAAGTTCCCAGCCTTGGGCCGAATGGGCGGCCAGCCCGGTGCCCCGGGGCGCATCCGGTTCCGCGATGGCAACGACGATATACCCGGCAAAGGAGAACTGCGGGTGGAGGGCGATGATTACCTGATCTTCGACACGCCGGGCGGTGGAGGCTTTGGCGATCCGTCAGAACGGGATCCAAAGGCCTTGGCGCTGGATCTCAAACGCGGCCTTGTGACCGAAGCAGGCGCGAAAGCCTATGGAGACACGTCATCATGATCCGCGCAGTCGAGCATGTCCGCCAGATGGCAGCTTACGCGCTGGCGGATTTGGGTGGGCCCGAGACCGTGTCTCTGGCCCAAAACGAAAGTGCCTTTCCCGCCAGTCCCGCGGCTGTTGCGGCAGGGCAGGCGGCGTTGGATCAAATGCCACTTTACCCCGACCCAGACTGGCCAGAGCTGCGCAGTGCAATTTCTGAAACCCATGGTGTTGAGGCCGGGAACATCCTGTGCGGCGCGGGATCGATGGAGTTGATCGGATGCCTGATCCGGGCATTCGCCGGGCCGGGCGATCGGGTGCTGGGCACGGATTATGGCTATGCTTACGTTGCTTCTGCAACGGCGCAAGTGCAGGCCGATTACGTGAAAGCGCGCGAGGTGGATTTGACCGTTTCGGTTGATGACATATTGGCCGCTGTCACGCCTCAAACGCGGATTGCTTTTGTCTGTAACCCGGGCAACCCCACCGGGACTCTGATCCCGAATGCCGAAATTCTGCGCCTGCGCAACGCGTTGCCGGCGGACGTGTTGTTGGTGGTCGACCAGGCCTATGCCGAGTTCGCCGATCAGGATCAAAACCCGGACGAAGTCTTCGCGCTGGTAGATCGCGGCGACACTGTGGTCATGCGAACCTTTTCCAAGGCCTACGGATTGGCGGGCGCGCGCGTGGGTTGGGGTCTGTTCCCCGACTCTATCGCCGGTGAGGTGCGGAAGCTGTTGAACCCGAACAATGTCTCGATCCCTTCGCAGGCCATGGCGACCGCAGCGATGCGGGATCAGGATCATATGCTGGATACGGTTTCCAAAACCGCTGCCATTCGGGATCAGTTTGCCAATGGGTGCTGCGCTCTGGGGCTGGCGGTTGCGCTGAGCCATACGAATTTCGTGTTGATCCGTTTTGCCGACGTGGAGATGGCGCAAAAGGCAGATGCTGCCCTGCGTGCCCAAGGGTTACTGATGCGCGGCATGGGGGGCTATGGTCTGGGCGATTGTCTGCGCGCCACCATTTGTGAAGAACCCGTAATGGATCGGTGCCTGACCGTTTTGAAAGAGGTGACGTCATGACCCATGAGACCCGAACACGGGCCAAGATCGGTGTGCTGGTGCCGTTCACCAACACCAACCTTGAGGCAGACATGATGCTGATGCGTTGCCCGGACACGACCGTGCATTTCCAGCGCATGGGCGGGTATGACGTCGATGAAATTCCGGGCTCGGATCAAATGGCGGGTCTTGGGGCTTCGGACATCAGCCATGATCTGAAGATGATAGCAGGTGTGCGGCCTGATGTGGTGCTCTATGGCTGCACGTCTGCCACTCTGACACACGGCCCGTCATTTGATGAGCAATTGGCACAGGACATTAAGGCAGGGTCAGGCGCACTGTCTTTTACCGCCGCCGGATCATTGATCCATGCAATCAAGGCTTTGGGCGTAACCAAAGTGGGGTTCTCGTCACCCTATCTGGGCGAGATTAACTCGCAGGCAGTTGATTTTCTGGCGAAAAACCAGATCACAACAGTCAAATGCGCTGATATTGGTCGTGAACTTGGGAATTACGGGCAGGGTGAACTAACCCCGGATGAAGTGTTCGATCTGGCCTGTCAGGCCGATCATCCAGAAGCCGAAGCCATCGTGCTCAGCTGTACCGACATGCGCGCGGTCGAGGCCGTTGACCGGATCGAAGCCACGCTGGGCAAACCTGTGGTGACGTCCAATCAGGCCATGATGTTTGCGCTAATGCGGGCTTTGTGCTTGCCCCGACAAGGCAGTGTGCCGGGACGCTTGTTCGATCTGTTGTAAACAAAGGTCGGGCCTGATAACCCTGCCTTTTCTTTAAGGCTCGTCGGAACCGATTTCTTCTTTGCGCTTGGCAATATAAGCGTCCAACTCCTCGCGGATCGCCGGGTCCATTACCGGTTCTTCGTATTCGCGCAAAGTCTGCTGCCAGATTTCGGTCGCCCGGGTCAGCGCGGTCTTGGACCCCGCTGCTTCCCACGCGCCATGATTTTGCCAGTCTGACAGCATGGGGGAATAAAACGCTGTTTCATAGCGTTCCATCGTGTGCTCAGTGCCAAAGAAATGGCCACCAGTGGGCACATCTTTGATCGCGTCCAGCGCGAGTTCGCCTTCGTCAAATTTCAGAGGCTTCAGATACTCCATCATGTTTTGCAGGATTTCCACATCCATGACGAGCTTCTCATAAGATGCCGTCAGCCCACCTTCGAGCCAACCGGCTGCGTGATAGACCAGATTGGCCCCACCTAACACCGCGCCCCAGGTGGCCATCATCGTCTCATAGACCGCCTGCAAATCGACCACGTTCGAGGCGTTGGCGTTCGAAGTTCGATAGGGAATGCCATAACGGCGGGTCAGCTGACCGCTGATCATATTGGCCTTGGTGTTTTCTGGTGTTCCAAAGGCAGGCGCACCCGAGCGCATGTCGACGTTCGACGTGAACGCACCATACATCACCGGGGTTCCCGGATTGACCAGTTGGGTTAGCGTCACCCCGAACAGGGCCTCGGCATTCTGCTGGGCCAAAGCGGCGGGAAGGGTGACGGGGGTCATCGCGCCCATCAAAGTGAAGGGTGTGATCGTCACCGGCTGGCCGTGCTCGGCCATTGCGATCAGGCCGTCGCCCATCGCGTCGTCAAACAGGCGGGGCGAGTTCACGGAAATGATGGTGATCAGTCCCGGGTCGGCGCGCATCTGATCCAAAGAGATACCCCGAGCGATGGCCATCATGTTGATGCCATCTATCGCCCGCCCTCGGCCAATCGCTGTGGCGTGAAAACTGAGGTCGCAATAGCTGAGGTTTGCGTTGTAGGTGTCCAGATGTCGATTATTGGCCGGCATTTCCTGCGGAGCCGTAACTTGATTGCCGATCAGGTGTATTGCGTTGAAGTGATGGGCCAACTTGATGAAGTTGCAATAGTCTTCATAGTTGCCCGGACGTCGCCCGTTGATGCAATCGTGTACGTTCGGCGGACCGGCGACGAGGCCAAAATTGACGTTGTTCCCACCCAAAGTGATCCGCTTGTCCGGGTTGCGTCCGGTTAGGGTAAAAGTCTTCGGGACGGTTTTCAGCGCCTCGTTAACGATGCTTTCGTCAATCCGAATGGTTTTGGTGTCTCGGTCTACCAACGCTCCGGCCTGTTCAAAAAGGGCCAAGACGTTTTCACCCATGACACGAATGCCTGCTTCAGAGAGGATACGCATCGAAGTGGCGTGCAGCTGATCCAGTTGATCTTCGCTCAGCAATTCCATCTTGGGCGAGGTGTTGACTACAGCCTGCCAGGGCAGCTGCTGAATTGCCGCGCTGCTGCGATCACTTTTGCCGCGTCGACCGCCTCCCCGCGCGCTGCGTCTTTCTCGTGCCATGTCAGGATCCTCGTTCGGGGTGACGGGCAGCCAGCAGGGCCTTCGAAGCAACGGGATTGTCGGCATGCAAAACGGAAATGGGAGATTTCACAGTGCAGTCTCTTTCTTCAATTCCTAGACCACTTGACGGGCTTTCGGTTCGGCGATGCTAAATCTCGAAACCGCAAAGGCGAAGTTCAACAAATCAACATCCAAACGTCGTGCGCATTCCACCATCAACAGCATACAAAAGCCTCGACTATGTTTTCGGTGCATCATAGAGCAGCTCGGCAAGGTGCGAGAACTTGGACCCCGGCTGGCACAGCCCCCACACGGCATCGCGGATGGTCGATGCGCGGGCGCTGCCCAGCGAGGGGGCAGCAAAGTCCATGAACTTTTCGTCCACTTCAGCATCCTCCATGGGCGACTCAGGCCCCCCTCGGGCGTGAACATCGCCCGATTCAAGAATCCGCCCGTCTTTTAGTGTGATGGATACATCTGCCATTCGGTTTTTCGGGAAACGGTTGGAGTGTCGTTCGGTTTCACAAACGGAAATACGATCCACAATCGACGCGACGAGAGGGTCCGACAACCCGGCCCCGGTGATGTGTTCGACGCCTATCCGCCCATAGGCGGCAATGGTGGCGACGGCAAAAGGCAGAGAATACTGCGCTTTTGATGTGTCGTCTGGCATCCCCTGAAACAAGCAGGCGCTTTCATGGAAGGTATTGACCCGGATCGACGCAATATCATTGTGCGACAGACTATGATCCCGCATCAAGGCGCGGGTGGCGTCGATGGGGGCGTGCGCCCATCGGCAGATCGGATAGGGCTTCACATATTGATGCTCCATCTGCCAGAACTGGCCCAGATCCGTCCAATATGGCTCGACATCGTCCGCTTCGATGGTGATGGCGGGTGCGCCGGTAAAGCCTTTTTCGGCTAATACCGCCGAAGAGATCCCGACCAATGCCCCCCAGCCAGAACCGTCATGCAACATAGTAGGATTGGCGATTTCGCGCATCATCTGGCTGCGGGGGCCGTGATATTCTGCGATCCCCATGGCTTGCCGCATCTGGTCCTCACTCAGCCCACGCAAACGTGCAGCGACGGCCACAACGCCCAAGGCGTTCCACGCGCCCGAGGTATGGTAGTCGCTGACGGTGTTGTGCAGCGAAACCCCGGCCCGTCCGGCGATCTCATAGCCGACGGTAATAGCTGCCAGCGCCTCGGGTCCCGTAAAATCTCCTATCGTTTCCGCCACTGCGGCCAGTGCGGGAATGACCACGACACCAATATGGCCCTTTGTTGGGTTGTACCCGTCATGGCCGTCCAAATTGTCTGTCTGAGTTGCAGCGGCATAAGCCGCACCTGCAGCGCTGACCCGACGACCATCAAACATCATGCGCGCGCTGTACGCCGTGTCACCCGCACCGTACAATGCCATCGCAGTTTCGCGCGCAATTACTCCGGCTGACATGGGCCCGGAACCGATTGTGATACCCAATGTGTCCAGCGTCATCCGGGCCGCGGCCCTTAGTGTGCTATCCGGTATATCCTCGGCGCGTGTTTCAAGGGTAAAGTGAGCAATTTTCTGAAATCGGTCCGCCACGGTTCGCCTGCTTGCAATTGAAGTCTGTTACCGGTCTTAGTGGGAATGGTAGGCGCAATTCACTTGTGCGGCACGAAAACAATCTTTGGGCAATGGTACAGGAATTTTTGTGGGTCCAAAGTCAAACATGTCGCTTACGTAACAGTCTTTGTGTCGCAAAAGAACAAGAGGCCGGGTCAGTTACGCCATACTCGACAGGTGGATCGCCCGGGACATTTGCATATGATGAATCTACCGCACCTGTCGTTTCTGCGTTCTTTCGAGGCCGCTGCCCGCCATCTTAGTTTTACAAGTGCTGCGGAAGAGTTGAACTGCACGCAATCAGCCGTCAGCAATCATGTCCGGTCGCTTGAAGAATTTCTGAAGCGCCCGCTCTTTGTGCGCCACCCCCGGTCTCTGTCCCTTACGGATGTTGGCAAAGCGTACTTGCCCTCAGTGCGCCACGCGTTGCAGGAAATTGACGTTGCCACCCAGTCGCTTGTGCTGCGGCCCCATACCAAAACCGTGGTCGTCTCGTGCCCTGTTAGCCTGGCGGGAAATTGGCTGCCCAACGTCATTCAGGGATTTTCAGAAAGCCATCCGGATATTTCCGTGACTGTACACGGTACCATCTGGACGGATGTGGACCCAAATGTTTCGGATATCTCGATTACGATCAATCACATAGATGACGCGTCTGAAGGTCTGGAACGATTATGGGTGGAAAAGCTGACGGTGGTCTGCTCTCCGGGCTATACCGTGGGCAATCAACCATTGAACGATCCCCAACAATTACACGATGCGCAACTGATCCACATTCTGGGTCGCTCGGCATATTGGGACAAGGTGGCCGCTGAGTTCGGGCTTGAAAATCTTGGCCAGAATGAAGGTCCAAGAACCAACGTCTCGAACCTAGCGCTTGAGCTTGCATCAAAATCCTTGGGGTGTGTAGCGATCCCGAAGTCGTTGGCGCAACCTTATGTAGAGCGGGGGCTTCTGATTGAGCCCTTTGATCTGAATCTGGAAAGCCCTTGGGCTTATTATGTCAATCTCCGAGAGGTCAATGCCACGCCTGCGGTTCGACTGTTCCAGAACTGGTTATTGAAAGTGGCAACCGAAACAGAGAGCCCGATGGATTGATTGGCTCACTCTTGGGCCTGTGTTGTCTTTGCCGCCTGCACGTTTCCATGCCAGCCGGGGCTTATGGTTGGCGCAGAAAATTCGACCACAATGGGCCCGTTTTTTTTGCATGTCTTGAGGGGACAACCGTCTTAGGGTCTGTGCGATACCCTGCGCAGTCAACACAAAGCACCATCTGTCATGAGCCAGATATCCGAAGACCGGCCAGATCAAATCCGCATCCGTTTGCGCAGGAAAGATCATTTTTCAGGAAATATTCTTACTCCGTCGGGCTACGTCTCCTGCGTGCGGGTTTCGATGTGCCGACACAACTCAACAGTCGAGGTTGCCAAATTCCTCGCCGCCAGGAAAGAATTCGCCGCCTGAGCCGCGCCGCATCCAGGGAAACCCTTTCATGAAAACCCACGCACAAGCTGTAATCATTGGTGGTGGTCTTGCCGGCACCTCGATTCTGTACCACCTCGCCAAGCTTGGTTGGACCGATGTCATCCTGCTGGAACGGGACGAATTGACCAGTGGTTCAACCTGGCATGCGGCGGCCAACATTCACGGTCTGCACGACAACAACAACATCACCCGTATCCAGCATTACACGATGAACCTGTACAAAGAGCTGGAAAAGGAAACCGGTCAAAGTTGCGGTGTGTTCCAGCCCGGGTCACTATATCTGGCCCAAACTGAAGAACGCGAGCAGCAGTTGCGCCTTCAAGAGGCGAAAGCGCGGTTTTACGGTTTGAACTTCCACGAAGTCAGCCGTGAAAAAGCAAAAGAGCTGCATCCGCTGGCGCAGTTCGATGACATCCGCTGCATCATGTATGAACCCGATGGCGGCAACGTGGATCCTTCTGGTGTACCCCATGCCTATGCCGCCGGAGCGCGTGCCATGGGGGCTACCATTGAACGGTTTTGCCCTGTGACGGGGACCGAACAACAAGCGGACGGCAGCTGGATCGTGCACACGCCCAAAGGCGACATTCACACGCAATGGGTGGTCAACGCGGCGGGCCTTTGGGGTCGTGAAGTGGCAGCACTGGCGGGGTTAACCCTGCCGCTACAACCCACCGAGCACCAGTATTTCGTGACCGAAGCCATTGATGAGGTTGCCAATCTGGGCCGCCGTTTGCCTTCGATCGCGGACCGGGATGGCGAATATTACTTCCGACAGGAGGGCAACGGGCTGCTGATTGGTGCTTATGAAAGAGACATGAAGTTCTGGGCCGAAGACGGCACGCCTCTGGACTTTGCGCATGACCTGTTTCCCGACGATCTGGACCGGATCATGGAAAACGTCATCCGCGCGACAGAGCGTGTGCCGGTCGCAGCAACCGCCGGTGTAAAACGAGTCATCAACGGGCCGATGATCTGGTCGCCTGACTCGAACATGTTGTGGGGGCCGGTGCCCGAGCTGAAGAACTATTTCCTGATTGGCGGTCTGATCCCCGGTTTTTCGCAGTCCGGCGGTTTGGGCCTTTTGGCGGCGCAATGGATGATCGAGGGCGAGCCGCAATATGACATGTTTGCTTGGGATTTAGCCCGTTTTGGCGACTGGGCCGATAAGAAGTTCACCAAAGCGCGCGTGCAGGATTCCTACATCCATCGCTTCAAGATTCACTTTCCCAACGAAGAGCGCAGCGCCGGCCGTCCGGCCCGCGTGCGCCCCGCATACGAGATGCAGAAGCAGATGGGTTGCGTCTTTGGTCTGAACTGCGGCTGGGAACACCCGCTATGGTTTGCCGACGAACCCGACACTGAAGAGACTATCGGCTTTACCCGCCAAAACTGGTTCGATCCGGTTGGGCGCGAGGTAAAGATGCTGCGCAACAGCGTGGGTATCATCGATATCTCGAACTTTGCAAATTACGTGATCAAGGGGCCAGGTGCTTATGACTGGCTGGACCGTCTGGTGGCCAACCGTGTGCCAACCGAAGTTGGGCGCAGTTGCCTGACGCCTCTGATCTCGGTTCGCGGTGGCGTGGCAGGTGATTTTACCATCACCAAGCTAGCTGAAGACGAATACATGATGATCGGGTCAGGAATGGCCGAACGTTACCATCAACGCTTCTTTCAAATGGTCGAAATGCCCGAGGGAACTACACTGGAGGTCGCGACTGATCGTATCGCCGGGTTCAACATAGCAGGCCCGAAATCACGCGAGACACTGGCGCGTCTGACCAATGCGGACTTGTCCAATGAAGCATTCCGTTTCATGCGATCCCAGAAAATCACGGTTGCAGGAATAGATTGCCTGGCCATCCGTGTTAGTTTTACCGGCGATCTGGGCTGGGAACTGCACTGCGCCGAGGCTGATCAGGTCGCACTTTACACCGCGTTGCTGGAAGCTGCCAATGACTGCGGTGGTGGCCCGGTCGGTGGGCGTGCTCTGGGATCATTGCGTATCGAAAAGGGCTATGGGTCCTGGGGGCGGGAGTATTCTCAGGAATATTGGCCGCAAGAAGTTGGCTTGGCGGGGTTGATCAAACTGGACAAGGACTTCCTGCACAAGGATGCCTATTTGGCGATCAAGGACAATGCCCCGCGCGAGGTTTTGTCCGTCTTCGAACTGGACGTGGCCGAGGACGCGGACGCGACCGGTAGTGAGCCGATCTTTACACCTGACGGTAGGCCAGTGGGCCGGGTCACGTCTGGGGCGTTTGGCTATTCAGTCGGGAAATCATTGGCTATTGGGTTCCGCAACCCCGAGGTGACGAAACCCGGGGATGAGGTGATCATTCAGGTCATTGGTAAACCGCATACCGGGCGGGTACTGGCCGAAGCCCCGTTCGATCCCAATGGTGGCAGGCTTCGCAACTAGTCCTGGCGCAGGCACAGTCCTAATGGGCCCGCCTAACCCCCGAGGCATGTCAATATTTGAACTCAAAAACAGCGCACTGCGAAAGGCAGCGCGCATTCAAACCGAATTGCGAAGCACATCTGATCAGAGCTTCAACTCTGAGACACCAACCAATCGATGACGTTCTGGACTTCTCGTCTGTCGCGGCTTCCGTCCTGCGCCTCGACAAAATAGCCATGCGTTGGTTTGATGTCTTGGTCGAACAGGCGCAGCACACGCCCCTCTCTTAAGTCCTGATCAATCAACGGCAGCCAGCCCACCACCGCGCCTTGTCCCTCGGCCGCACCTCGCAACAGAATATTTGCATCTTCAAACACAACGCCTATCAGGGGCGATGCGGGCTGCACGTTCATCGCGGCGAACCAGTCCAGCCAACCCCAGTGATTGCGCTGGTGCAGAATAGGCTTGTCCAGCAGATCTGCGGGAGTGTTAATTGGTCCATATTGGTCCAAATATTGCGCGCTGGCGATGGCGACAGGTCGCAGCTCCAGCAACTTGAGCGCTCCTCGTGGCATGTCCGCTAGGCGATGCCAGCTCAGGACGATATCGGCATGCATTTGATCCCCCATGCGCGGGCGGTATGAGGGAACAACCTCAAGTTCGATCCCGGGGAAACTCTGCCAAAGATCGCTGATGCGCGGCATTAACCATCGGGCCGTCAAAATGGGTCCGGCTGCTAAACGGACAACCTTGCGTGACGTTCTGCGCAAGCGCCCGACCGTGTCCTCCAGCATTCCAAAGGCGCGCGCTGTTGTCTCGGCTAGACGCTTTCCGTCTTCGGTCAGTTTGACTTCGCGCCCTACGCGTTCAAACAGCAACGTGCCCAGTTGTTCTTCCAATCCTCGGATGTGGTGGCTGATGGCTGTTGGTGTCACAGAAAGGCGCTCGGCCGCAGCACGAAAACTGCCAGTCTTGGCCGCAGCATCGAATGCGCGCAGCGCGGATAGAGATGGAAGCATGGAAGCCTCAATGATGAGTTCAACTCACTAGTTGCTGAGGAAAGACCATTTGTAAATAGGCCACTATGGCTGCAATCATTGTAGGTAGTTAATCTGGACTCATGGAAAATGACCTCTACCGCCCGCAGGCGCGGCCGCAAGCAGCGTCTGAGCCAAACAACCGAACCCGTATCGAACCCGCCCGTTTGGCCGGGTGTCTACGGTGGGCGTTTCAAGCCGCTTTCGCCCGAGGAGGTGGCGCTGGTTGAAGAAACGGCGCTGACGCTGCTGGAAACGCTTGGTCTGAGCCAGGCTATTCCGTCGATGATCGACAAGGTACTTGTAGCGGGCGGCTCGTTGTCCAGCGACAATCGTTTGCTGTTCCCCCGCGCGCTGGTGCAACAATCCATCACTGAAGCAAAGCGAAACTTTTCCCTTTGCGGTCAAACCCCTGAACATGACTTGGACATCAGCCAAGCCCGCGTGCACATGTCCAGTGGCGGTGCGGCCCCCGGCGTGTTTGATCTGGAAACGGGCAACTACCGGGATTCAACCCTGGCCGACCTGTACGATGCAGCCCGCATTGTCGACCAGATGGACAACATCCACCATTTCAGCCGTTCGGTTGTCGCCCGGGATATCGAAGACAATGCGGTGATGGATCTCAACACCGCTTATGCCTGTCTGGCGGGCACGTCCAAACATGTGTCGATCTCGATCAGCGAGCCTGAAAATGTGCCCGCAATTGCCCAGCTGTGTTATGCCGTCGCCGGAAGTGAAGAGGCCTTTCGCGCCCGACCTTTCCTGACCGTGATGGTGTGCCATGTCGTTCCACCCATGCGCTTTGCCGAAGAGGCGTGTGAAGTGCTCGAGGCCGCAATTTTGGCAGGCTTCCCGGTTCAATTGATAAGCGCTGGACAAGCCGGGGCAACCAGTCCTGCCACCATTGCCGGATCGTTGGTGCAAGCTGTGGCCGAAACGCTGGCTGGGCTTGTGTTCGCCCGCCTCGTCGATCCAGAGGTCAAGGCAATCTTTGCCCCAAAACCGCTGGTGGCAGATCTGCGCACCGGATCGATGTGCGGCGGCGGAGGGGAGCAGGCGATCCTGATGGCCGGTGCGGCACAGATGGGGCGGCACTTTGACCTGCCGACCTCTTCCATCGCGGGCATTACCGATGCCAAGTGTCTGGATGCGCAATATGGGGCCGAGAAATCGCTGGCTGTGACCATGGCCGCCCATGCGGGCTCGAACATCGTCACACAAGCTGCGGGAATGCAGGCCAGTTTATTGGGCGTTAGCCACGCGGCCTATGTCAGCGACAATGACATGCTGGGTAACATCCTGCGGACCCTGCGCGGGGTCGAGGCCACGCCAGAGAATATCGCCGCAGATCTGATCGCCGAGGTTTGTCGGGGCGAAGGGCATTATCTGGGCGAACAGCATACATTCAACCGGATGAAATCCGATTACTTTTACCCTGAAATCGGAGATCGCAGAACTCCGCGGGAATGGCACGAAGACGGCAGTCGACCAGTGGGCGACATCGCGCGGGACAAAGCGCGCGAGATTTTGTCCAGCCAGTTCCCACAGCACATTCCTGATGACGTTGACCGGGCGTTGCGCGCGCGCTTCGATATCCGTTTGACTCGAAAGCAAACCGGCAGGTTCTCATGAAAAGTCAAAACCTCAGCGCTCGCGCGCAAGCCGTGATGCCCGGCGGTGTCAGCCACGAGTTGCGCTATAAAACTCCGCATCCGATCTATTTCGAACGGGCCGAAGGGGCCGAGAAATGGGATGTGGACGGCAAGCGCTATATCGATTTCAAACTGGGCGCGGCCAGTCAGATACTAGGTCACGCCCATCCCGAAATCGCGCAAGTTGTCGCCCAACAAATGGCGCGGATGCCCTATACCGCCGACTGCCATCCGCTTGAGGTCGAATGGGCCGAATGGCTGAATCGTTTGTTTCCGTCAGCTGAGCGGGTACGTTTCACTGGGTCCGGTACAGAGTCGACGATGCTGGCCCTGCGGCTGGGCCGTGCGCATTCGGGTCGGGACAAAGTGCTACGCATCGACGGCCATTTCCACGGCTGGCATGACATGCTGATCAAGGGGGCCAAACCAGGCACCAACACAGTGCCGAGTTTGGGCATATCCCACGCCGTCACCGACCTAACAGTGATATCCCCCCCAAATCTGGATACTGTCGCCGAACTGCTGGACAGCGACCTCCAGATCGGAACGGTTTTTGTCGAGGCATCCGGCGCAAATTACGGCTCGGTCCCGCTGCCGGACGGGTTTTTGCAGGGGGTGCGGGCCCTGACCGAAAGAACAGGTCATGTGCTTGTTTTTGATGAGGTGATCACGGGTCTGCGCTGGTCGCCGGGTGGCCGTCAGGCGCGTGATGGGGTGACGCCGGATCTGACAACATTGGCCAAGATCGTCACTGGCGGTTTGCCGGGCGGGGCCGTTGTTGGTCGGGCTGACGTCATGGATCTGCTCAGCCCCGGAAAAACCCGAGACGGGCTTTCACCTCCTGTCAGCCACAAGGGAACTTTCAACGCGGCCCCCTTGGTGGCTGCGGGGGCGGTCAAGGCTATGGAGATCTTGTCGACCGGTGACGTGCAGGCCCATGCCGACGCAATGGCCGTGCGTCTGCGGGATGGCTTCAACGCAGCCTTCCGGGCGCTTGACGTGCAGGCACTGGCCTATGGCGACAGCTCGACCTGTCACCTCTATTTTGGTGGACGATCCATTGAAGGGCTCGATGCCGCGGCAATTCGAAAAACGCCGCCTGCCGTCGTCAAGGGCTTGCGTGACGGGTTGCTGGAGAGAGGCGTGGATTTCATGTCCTTCACTTCCTGCGTCACTGGCCTGCCGCATACGCCTGATCTGATCGACGAGGCGGTCGCACTTTTCAGCGACACTGTTTCAGAATTGGTCCGCGACGGAGTACTGTCATGACATTGCCCACCCATGCCCGCACCGTCATCATTGGCGGCGGCGTCATCGGCTGCTCGATAGCATACCACCTGGCCCGCGAAGGGCGGAAGGACATCGTTGTTCTGGAACGCTCGAAACTGACCAGCGGCACCACATGGCACGCGGCTGGCTTGGTGCGGCGCTTGCGCCCGTCGGCTACCCTTACCAAGCTGATCAACTATTCCATTGACCTTTATGGCGAACTGGAGCGTGAAACCGGGCAAGCCACGGGTTGGGCCCAAACCGGCTCGCTGACGCTGGCCACCAACCAGGACCGGCTGACCAATATCAAGCGCCAGGTCTCGCTTGGCCGTGCCTTTGGGCTTGAGGCCGAGGTTGTGGATGCGGCCCGCGCTAAGGAACTTTGGCCGCTGATCAACGTTAATGATGTGATCGGCGCGGTCTGGTCGCCGTCGGATGGACGGGTCAACCCCTCCGATGTGGCCCTGGCGTTGTCAAAGGGCGCGCGGGCGCGTGGGGTTCAGATCTTTGAAGACACGCGCGTGACTGGCCTGCAAAAGAAAGGTGGACGGATATCGGGCGTTGAGGTCAGCGATCACGTTATTGAAGCCGACGAGGTTGTGATTGCGTGTGGGCTTTGGTCGCGCGAGGTGGCGGCCATGGCCGGGGCGCATATGCCGCTTTATGCCTGTGAACATTTCTACATTCTGACCAAGCCTTTGCCCGAGGTTCAGGCCCTGGGCAAGGGCGCGCACTTGCCAACGCTGAACGATCAGGATGCGTTCCTTTATGCCCGGGACGATGTCGAAGGGCTGTTGGTTGGCTCGTTCGAACCCCATGCCAAAGGCTTGCCGCTAGATCGGTTGCCGGCCGAATTCTCGTTCGATCTGTTGGACGAGGACTGGGACCATTTCATGCCGATGATGGAAAACGCCCTACGCCGCATTCCTGCATTGGAGCAGGCCGAGGTTCGGATGTTGCTGAACGGCCCGGAAAGCTTCACGCTCGACAGTCAATTCATGCTGGGCGAAAGCCCAGAAGTGCCGGGGTTGTTCCTGATGGGTGGGATGAATTCAACCGGCATCGCTTTGGCAGGTGGCGCGGGCAAGGCTATGGCGGAATGGATCATCGCTGGAGAACCCACGATGGAGTTGAACGAGGCCGACATTCGGCGGTTCAGCCCCGAACTGAACGTTTTGGGGGCATTGGAAGCCCGCATACCTGAAGTGCTGGGTCGGCACTATGACAACCCTTTTCCCGGACGCTCGATGCAGTCAGCGCGATGTCAACGCCGCTCGCCCATTCATGCTGGGTTGGTGGCCGCCGGCGCGCAATTCGAAGCCCGCGGAGGTTGGGAGCGCGCCGTGCACTTTGGCGGTGAGGCCGCCCATCTGCCGCTGACCTTTGGCGTTCCCTCGTGGCGCGAACAGGTCGGGCATGAGGTTGAAGCTTGTCGCACCGGTGCGGCCATTCTGGATCAAAGCGCCTTCGGCAAGATCATGGTGCAGGGGCCGGATGCCTGCGCTTTTCTAAACCGGCTTTGCGCCGCGCAGATGGATGTGCCCGAGGGCCGTATCGCCTACACTCAGATTCTGAATGCGCGCGGTGGTGTAGAAAGCGATTTGACCGTTCAGCGGCATGGGTCCGAAGCTTACCTGTTGGTTGTCGGTGCCAATGAGACCGTCCGTGTGATGCAGCGAATGCGAGGCATGAAGGGCAGCTTCCACGCTGAGTTCACGGATGTTACCAGCGGGTATGCCATTCTGGGCCTTGCTGGTGCGCGGGCTCGAGACGTGCTTCAGGCCACGACAAACGCAGCTGTCCCGGACCTCAAGCGGTTCTGTTTTGCACCCGTCGAGATTGGTTTGGCCCGAGGTTGGGCAGGTCGGCTGAGCTTTACCGGAGAAGAAGGCTTTGAGCTTTACATCCCTGCCGATATGGCCATGGCCGCCTATGAGGCGCTGGTCGCGGCAGGTGCAAGCCATGCAGGTCTTTACGCAAGTGGATCGTTGCGCATCGAAAGCGGTTTTCGGGCGTTCGGGCACGAACTCACACCGGGCACCACGCCGCTTGAAGCCGGATTAGGTGCGTTTTGCGCTATGGGCACGGGTTTTGTGGGCGCAGACGCCTTGCGGGACCACAAGCCTGAACGGCGCATCGTTTCGATTCTGTTCGACGATCCCGCAGCGATCCCGCTGCACGATGAACCCATTTACTTTGACGGCAAGGTCGTGGGGCAGATCACCTCAGCCGGATGGAGCTACCGGTTTGGTCGTTCCGTGGCGCTTGGCTTGATCAAAGCGCCTTTGGACCTGCTTGAAACGCAAGACGTTTTGGACGGGTTCGAAGTCGAAATCGCGTGCGCCCGTTACACGGCCAAAGCTTCTCTCAAACCCGCAAAGGTAGCTTTTGCATGAGCGATACGATCCAAACGACACGTGTGGCGATCATTGGGGGCGGCATCATGGGCGTGGCCGCGCAGTTTCAGCTGGCGGAAAACGGCTGGACTGACACGATCCTGTTCGAGAAGGCCGAATTGACCAGCGGGTCCACATGGCACGCGGCCGGTCAGATCGCCCATGCGGTGGGCAGCCGCCTTATGGGATGGATCAACAAAACCTCGATCGAAACCTATAAACGGGTCGAGGCCGAAACCGGGCAAAGCATCGGCTGGCACGAAGTCGGTGGCATCCGGATTGCGACCACCGACGATGAAGTCGATTGGATGAAGTCTATCATGGGCGTGGGCAAGCTGTTGGATCTGCCGATGGATCTGATAGGCCCGGAAGAGGTGGCGCAGGTTAATCCCTTCTACAAGGTCGACGACGTTAGAGCTGCGGTGCGCACCTACGAGGATGGTCACATTGACCCCTCAAGCGTGACCATGGCGCTGGCTGCTGCATCCCGGTCGCGCGGCGCCCGGGTTGAACGGCACAACCGGGTACTGGGGGCGTCCCGCAAAGGCGATATGTGGCTGTTGCGCACCGAAAAAGGCGATGTGCTGGCCGAACATGTGGTGATTGCCGCTGGGTCCTACGCCAATCAGGTGGGAGAGTGGTTCGGGTTGAAAATCCCTTCGGTGTCCTGTTTGCATCATTACCTTGTGACCGATACCGTCCCTCAGTTCGCCGACAGGCCCGAGTTGCCAGTGATGCGAGACAATGCTTATGGCGGGTACATCCGGCAGGAGCAGAAATCCGGCTTGATCGGTATTTACGAAGGCCATGTCTGTCCGACGGTCTGGGAAATGCCCGAAGGTGCGCCTTGGGCAGCGGAGAATGAGCTATTTCAGGCCGACTACGACTCGATTGGCGATTTCCTGATGGTTGCTTTCGACAAGATGCCGATCCTGGCCGAGCTTGGTATCAAGCGGGTCGTGCGCGGGGCCATCACGCACACACCTGATGGCGGAATGCTGGTCGGGCCATCGGGCGCGCCGAATGTCTGGCTGTCCTGCGGCTCGTCTATTGGGTTGGCCTGGGGCGGCGGCGCGGGCAAGGTATTGGCCGATTGGATGGTGCACGGAGAGGCCGAGATCAATACGCGTGGTTTCGACCCCCGCCGCTATGGGGACTTTGCGTCGGACAATTTCATAGTTGAGCGCACCAAAGACGAGTTCATGCGCCGTCATGATACGCCTTGCCCGGGTAAGCAGTTCCAAAGCCTTCGACCGCTGAAAAAGCACCCGCTGTATGACCGCCTTGCCGCCAAGGGTGCAGTTTTCGGAGAAGTCGCCGGTTGGGAGCGCCCACGCTATTTCGGAGAAGCAGGCGAGGCTGAACAGATCGGCTGGGGACATCAGCCTTGGCACGCAAACGCGACGGCCGAGGCTAAAGCGACGCGCGATGCCGCGGGTGTCATAGATCTCTGCGCTTTTGCCCAGTTCGAGATCTCGGGCAAGGATGCGGGCGCTTTGCTGGACCGGCTGTCGGCCAACCGAATACCTTCGAAAGACGGGCGGATGAGCCTGAACCATTTGCTGACGGCGCAGGGCAGGTTCGAGACAGAAATCACGATCTGGCGCATGGCCGAAGACCGGTTTTTCACAGGTTCCCCCATTGCCCGCGCCACACCGGATTTCGATTGGATCAAGTCCCATATCCGACCCGGCGAGGATGTGACGATGATCAACCGCTCGGCAGATTGGGGGATGCTGGCGCTGTCAGGCCCCGCGACCCGCCGTATCCTGTCCGAACTGACAGACGTTGATCTGTCCAATCGCGCTTTCCCTTGGTTGTCGGGGCAGGAAATCCGCGTGGCAGGCATTCTTTGCTATGCCCTGCGCGTTTCGTTTGTCGGTGAATTGGGCTGGGAATTGCACGCGCCGCTGGATCAGATTGGCGCAATCTACGACGCGCTTTTCGAAGCCGGGTCCAAACATGGTCTGACCGATCTGGGTTCTTACGCGTTCAACGGGATGCGTATGGAAAAGGCCTATCGCGCCAGCGGGGAACTGACCACGGATGTCGGCCCGCTTGACGTCGGCCTCGAACGCTTTGTCGTGAGCGAAGGACGCGATTTTCTGGGCCGCGATGCGCTGCTCAGCCGAGATCCGGCATGGCAGCTATTCTATGCGGAACTGCATTCAGAAAACATCGACATTCATGGTGGCGAGCCGGTGTTGCTGAAAGGTGAGCCTGTGGGCCTAACCACATCGGGTGGGTATGGCTATACGATCGGCAAGTCCCTGGGGTGGTTGTTCGTTCGCAAGGGCACCCTGCAAACAGGCCTCAGCGTTCGGATTCTGAATCGTGACATCCCGGTTACGGTACATCAAGATGCGCTCTTCGATCCGCAGAATTTGCGACCGCGATCCGAGGAGTGACACTTGCCGCAACAAAACAATATCATTCAGAAAACGGCGACCGAACTTGCGATTGATCTACGCGCCCGAACCCTTAGCAGTGCCGAAGTTCTGGGCGCGCACCGCGCCCGCATCGAAGACGACAAAGTTGGGGTGAATGCGTTTGTCACGCTGGATTGGGACGCCGCCACTGCCCGCGCCGAAGAATTGGACAAGATGGCCGCGTGCGGGCAGATTGCCGGGCCACTGCACGGGCTGCCCATCGCAATCAAGGATTGCTTTGATACCGCCGGTCTGCGCACCACACACGGGTCAAAAAGCTTTTCTGATCATGTCCCATCCAGTGACGCGCTCCACGTTGCGCGTCTGAGGGCGGCCGGCGCTATTATAATTGGTAAGACAAACACGCCCGAGTTCACGTTTTCTGGCCAGACCACGAACTTTGTATCGGGGACGACGCGCAATCCATTGAACCCCGAAAAGACGGTTGCGGGCAGTTCTGGTGGCGCTGCAGCCGCGCTGGCGACCAACATGGTTGCCCTTGCTGATGGCTCGGATCTTGGTGGCAGTGCCCGCACACCTGCTGCATGGTGTGGCGTTGTCGGTATGCGGCCAACATCGGGATTGGTGCCCATGGATCCAAACCCGGCCCCGTTCGACGGTTTGTCCGTGCCATGCCCGATGGCGCGTACGGTTTCGGACCTCGCTTTGATGCTGAGTGTGATGCAAGGACCGACGCCCAACCAACCTTTGGCATTCATCGGCGCTTACCCGGACCCGGTCGAGCTTGATGCTCCGCTGACTGCCGGACGCGTGGCATTGAGCCTTTCGCCTTTCGGTGCAAGTGTTGACCCATCGGTTCAGGCTGCCTTGGCACCGATCGCTGATCTTTGCCGAGATTTGGGATGGCATGTCGATGAAGACACGGCCCCGGACCTTGTTCCGCTGCTTGCATATGGCGATATCATTCGGGGTCAATGCGCTCTGCAAATTCGCGCGGCGCTCAATCCCGACATGACACAGGCCACCGAAAGCTATCGCACGGCCTGCGCACAGGGCGAAGAGCAAAGCCTTGCCGATCTGATCGCCTATCAGACGATCCGCCGTCATGTCTGGGACTCTGTCGCTACATTCTTCAATCACTACGATTTTGCCCTCTGGCCCACCGCCACCGGCCTGCCGTTCAGCGCCGACCTGCGTGATGGAGAAATCACCGAAGATTGGCGTACAGTGACTCTGACACCGACGATGGAGCTTCCATCGATTTCCATTCCACTGGGCCGTTCTTCGGACGGTATGCCCGTGGGCCTTCACATCACCGGTCCGAAAGGATCGGACGCCCGGCTGCTGCGCTTTGCCCGGCAGATTGAACGTCAAATTTCCGGAGACTGAACATGACCACCATCACTGGCGGAGAAGCCGTCTATCGCGTTCTGAAAGCCAACGGCATCGACACCGTTTTTGGCCTGTTGGGCGGTTCGATGCTCGAACTTTATGACGCCATGTATCAGGGCGGTCAGATCGCTTATGTCGGGGCGCGCGACGAACGTGCCGCGGGCCACATGGCTGATGCCTGGGCGCGGATGACGGGCAAGCCGGGTGTGGTTCTGGGTGCGCAGGCCGGCCCCGGCGTGGTCAACATCGTAACAGCAGTAGCCGAAGCGCAATTGGCCTATTCTCCGCTCGTAGTGATCGCCGGTGCCATCACTCGCGCCGATCAATGCAAAGACACGTTTCAGGAAATCGATCAGGTGGCGCTGTTTGCGCCCATTTCCAAACGCTCGGTGATGGTGACAGACCCAGCGCGGTTGGCGCCGATGCTAGAAGACGCCATCCGGTTGGCCAACACAGGCCGACGGGGGCCGGTGGTTCTGCATGTTCCGCGTGATCTGCTTGCCGCCGATATTCCGGCGATTGAGCCTGCACCGGTGAATATCGCGCGCCCCGGTCCTGCCGCACCCGCCGATATTGCCGCCATTGCCAAGCTGTTGTCAGAGGCCGAAAGACCGGTGATTTTTGCCGGAGGGGGATTCAAATGGGGGGCAGGGCGCGATGCGTTGACGGTACTGGTCGAAAAGCTTGAAATACCGGTCGTCGCCTCTACCGGCCATGCCGACGTCATGCCTCATGGGCATCGTTGGTTTGCCGGGCAGGCCGGCCCACGGGGCAATGTGGTCGCCAGCGGGCTAACCCGTGAAGCGGATGTCATGGTGGTATTGGGTGCTCGGCTTGGGTTCAACTCGACCTTTCATTCCAATGAATATGTGGGTGCTGATACCCGTATCGCCCATGTGGACATCGAAGGCGCGGCGGTTGGGCGGTACTTCCCGGCCGAGATCGCAGCGCAAGGCGATGCCCGCCTGACTGCCGAGGCCCTGATCGATGCCACAATGCGTCCTAATTGCGACCCGTGGCGCGAAGCGTTTCGGTCCGATATGGCCACCCTGGCAGCCGAGCGCGCAGCAGAGGCAGAGCTTGAGAGCTTGCCCATGCACCCACGCCGTGCGCTGGCCGAAATCCGCGCGACGCTGCCGGAAGATGCTATTGTGACACTGGACACCGGTAACACATGTCTTCAGGCGGCAGACCGGTTGGCGCATTACGCGCCGGTGTCTTTGATCACGCCATTGGATTTCGGCCTTGTCGGGTTTGGCCTTGCCGCTGCAATTGGAGCCAAGGCAGCCGCACCGGATCGCCCTGTCGTGGCGATTATGGGCGATGGGGCTGTCGGCTATACGATGATCGAGATACAGACCGCCATTCAACACTATCTGCCGATCACAATCATCGTTCTGGATAACGAAGCTTGGGGGGCTGAAAAAGCCTATCAGCAGGAATTTTACGGAGGCCGTCTGCTTGGAGCCGAAATTCGCTCGCCCCGTTTCGACAAGTTTGCCGAGTTGTGTGGTGGGAAAGGTATATGGGTCGATGGGCCAGGCGGGGTTGGTCCTGCGCTGGAACAAGCAATCGCATCAAATGAAACAACGGTTATTCAAGCCAAAATCGACCCCGGTGCGTTGATGACACTGCGAAAAGATTTGTTCAAATCACCGCGAAACAACTGATCCTGGCACATGCATGCGATGATTGGCACGCGCGGTAGCTGCTCTGAGAGGGGAGGTATCCTGTACCTGACTTACAACTCTGGCGGTTCGCGCCACTTCGTTTTGCCGCCCCATCAAAGTACTTTTTGTTAAAAGTCCCATCAGCCGTGATCATCACCTGAATGTTCCGATTTACAAAAACGGGATTGGCAGAGCACAGTACGAAACAGAGGCACACACAATCAATGATCACGATGGCGCGTTCTTTTGGTAGAGGCGGCGCATTATCATTGGGGTCAGGTACATCGGAATTTGATAGGCTCCGATGAAGGCCATTATCGGGGCAGTGACCTCTGTTGGAAGAGCCACAAAAAAGATCGCGATGTTGCGGTTGCCAGCAATCAATGACACCGCAGTTGCCTGCGCAGCAGGTAGCTTGCCCTGTGTAAAGCGAAACATGACAATCTGTGCGCCAAAGTTGGCCAGACAGGCAAAGGCGATCCAGAATGCAGCCAAAGCTGGGTCCTCCAGCGCCGTTGCGCTGACCGACGGCATCAGGCCGATGACAAATACGGCCAGTGTGAGTGTTCCCATCCCCTCAAGGTTCATCAGCATGGATTGTGAAGGGTTGCGCAAAACCGTGCGCCTTACAAATATGGCTGCGCCAGTTGCGCATAAGATCGTGAGCAACAGTCGCACGCCAGCCCATAAGACAGATTGTACGTCGCCCAACTGCGGCATTACGAGAAAGATGGGTAAGGCGGTCAAAGGTAACAGGGCCGTACCGACAACCATCAGTCGCATCGCATGTTCTGGCGCGTGGCCCATCATCAGGCACATATTCGGACTGCCCGAGATGGACGGCGCTGCCGCCATGATAAGAAGGGACAAAAGCACGGGAGTCCCGATCCATCCGCACACGTATCCGAGCGCAACGATGATCATCGGCGTCACCAGCTGAAATCCAACAACCGTAAACGCAACTTTGTGCAAGTCACTCAGTGATCCCAGAATGGTCCTGGGGTCCATCCTCAGCACAGTCACGAACAGTAAAAGCACCACCAAAGGCGGAAGCAAATCCCGCATTGGCTCCGCCAGAGCTGGTAAAAGTAGACCTGCCGCCAAGCCGCAGATCAGAACATAAGGGCCATGACGCCCGGCCAGATGAAGCGGGTTCAAAACCGCCTTATCCGCCCGGACTTTGTCGCAGGTTTTCGGGCAACCAAGTTGCAAGGTCGGGGAACCAGATCAGGATGAAGACCATCAGAACCATGATCAGGAACATCGGAATGGCGGCCCGCGCAATATAGCTCATCTCGTGGTTGGTCATGCCCTGCATGACGAACAGGTTGAACCCGATCGGGGGCGTGATCTGCGCCATCTCGACAACAACAACGATGAAGATACCGAACCAGATCAGATCGATCCCGGCGTCGCGGATCATGGGTTCGACCACGGCCATGGTCAGCACGACCGAAGAGATACCATCCAGAAAACAGCCCAGAATGATGTAGAAAACCAACAACACCATAAGCAGCTCGAACCGGGTCAGTTCCCAACCGGCGATCAGATCGGCCAAACCGCGCGGCAGGCCGGTAAAGCCCATGGACAGCGATAGGAACGCAGCGCCCGCAAGAATGAGGGCAATCATCGCGCTGGTGCGCGTGGCGCCCATCAGGCTTTCGGTAAAGGTCTTCCAGGTTAGCGACCCTTGTCCCGCCGCCAACAGCAGCCCGCCGATGACCCCAAAGGCCGCGGCCTCGGTTGCGGTGGCATATCCAAGATACATCGACCCAATCACGACCATGATCAAAAGGATTACAGGCAGCAGGAAACGAGAGTTCTTGATCTTTTCTGAGAAACTCAGTTTGGCTTCGGAATTGGGGCTCCAGTCTTTGCCGAGTTTGGAATAGATCGCCACGTAGCCCATGAACATCCCGGCCAGTACCAGACCGGGAAGAATCCCTGCAAAGAACAGCTTGGTGATGGATTCATTGATCGTCACACCGTAGACGATCAAGGTCAGCGAGGGCGGGATCATCAGCCCAAGTGTGGCGGCCCCGGTCAATGTCCCGATGATCATCCGCTCGGGATAGTTGCGCTTGCGCAGTTCGGGGATCGACATCTTTCCAACAGTTGTCAGCGTGGCTGCTGAAGAGCCCGAGACAGCTGCAAAAACCGTACAACCCACGATATTGGTGTGCACCAATCCGCCCGGCAAAGGGGCCATCCACGGGGACAGACCCTTGAACATGTCTTCCGATAATCGCGTTCGGTACAGGATTTCACCCATCCAGATGAACATGGGCAGTGCGGTCAGGGTCCACGAAGACGACGCCGACCAGATGGTGGTGATCATCACATCCCCGACGGGGCGGGTGGTGAAGAGCTCCATTCCGACCCAGGCAACGCCCATCAAAGCCAAGCCGACCCAAACGCCGGTGCCCAGCAAGGTGAAGAGAACAAAAAGAAAGAGAATGATGACAGAGAGGTTTTCCATGATTTACTCTCCGTGACTCTGATCGGCCAGATCGCGGACGATGCGGTGTTCGCCCTTGAAAAGCACGTGGATCAAATGATCAGTCAGAGCAATGGCCAGAATGACCGCGCCTAGCAGCATCGCGGATTGTGGGATCCAAAGGGCGGTTCGGTCCTGCCCCTGACTGACATCGTTGAATTTCCAGCTCCAGTAGACAAAGCGATAAGCGTACCAGCAGAAATACCACATGACGGCAGTGGCGATTGCAAAACACCAGACTTCCAATATGCGGCGGACACCATCAGGCACAGCGTTCAACAGGATTGACACGCGAATGTGGCTGCCCCTGTTCAGCGCATTGGCAAAGGCAAGAAAGGAAGCGGCGGCCATGGCATAGCCAGCATAGTCGGGCGCTCCGGGAAAGACCTCGCCGGTCCAGCGGGCCAGCATCTGCACGACGATCAAAAGCAGGATCGCAATGAGGCTGAGAGCCGCAAGCACCCCTGCCGCAAGATATATAAAGTCCAGTACGGACCGAAGCCCTCGCAAAACCGCCATGCTGTCCCCGCTGTGTTTTGATTGGATGCGAAAAGGGCGGCTGGATGACCCGCCGCCCAAATCAAAAAGGTTACTGTGACGCGTTGAACGCGTCGACGATGGCTTTGCCTTCGTCACCGGCAGCTTCCAGCCATTCATTGGTCATGGTCACGCCGATCTCTTTCAGCTCATTCGTCATCTGTTCAGAAGCCGGGCCAACGGTCATCCCGCCATCCCGCAAACCCTGCAGGGTGAATCCGGTGTATTCCTTGGCGCGCCAATTGCCCGCGTATTCTGCCAGTTCAGCGCAGCCCTTGATGACGTTCTTGTTGACATCAGATACACCAGACCAGACATCAGAATTGACCATCACATAGTTGCGCGGCAACCAGGCATCGACTTCGTAGAAATAGTTCAGGCTTTCCCAAACCTTGCGGTCATATCCGGTCGATCCCGATGACACCATCGAATCCGCCACACCCGTCGCAAAGGCCTGACTGATTTCCGCGGCTTCAATTGTCACCGGCAGCATCCCCGTCAGTTCAGCCAACCGCGAGGTTGCATTGTTGTACGAGCGGAACTTTATGCCTTTCATGTCAGCGACCGAGTTTACCTCGTTCTTGAAATACAAGCCCTGAGGCGGCCACGGCACAGCGTAAAGCAGTGTTAGGTTCTGTTCAGCCAATACTTTTTCAATAGATGGCTTGGCGGCCTCCCAAAGCTTGGCGCTGTCGTCGAAAGAGGTCGCGAGGAATGGGATTGAGTCAAACCCGAACAGGGCATTTTCATTCTGGTGGCCAGACAATAGACGCTCACCAATCGGGGCCTGCCCGGTCTGGATCGCGCGTTTGATGTCGGCACCTTTGAAAAGCGAGCCGGACGGGTGCGTCACAATCTCGATCTCACCACCTGTACCGGTGGTCACGCATTTGGCGAATTCCGCGCCTGTGGCCGAGTGGAAGTTCGACGCCGAATAAGCCATCGGCATGTCCCATTTTTCGGCCATGGCCGGTGCGGCTGCAGCTGCAGTCAGAGCTGTCGCTGCCAGAAGGTTTGTCAGTTTTTTCATCGTTTTCTCCCTATTGGATTTTGAAACGCCGATGTTTCTCATCAGCTTGTTCTTATGTTGAGTAGCGTGACGGCGCGTAGACGCTGACATCCGCGTTTGGGGTTCTGCCCGCGATCATTTGGGCCAGAAGGCGTCCGGTTTTTGGCCCGCCTGTCAGGCCGATGTGATGGTGCCCAAAGCCCATATAGGCCCCCTTGATGCCGGGTACGTCGCCAATGATCGGGATCGAGTCAGCCGGGGCGGGCCTGTGCCCCATCCATTCCACTTCCTCCTTCCATGTTATGCCCGGGAAAGCCGCCCGGGCATTCTTGCGCATCAATTCAAACGGCGCGCGAGAGGGCGGTGCATCCAGCCCTCCGAACTCTACAATGCCTGCCAAGCGTAAGCGCCCATCCATGGGTGTTGCAACAAACTTACCTGATGCGACCATGACCGGGCTGCGCGGCATGTCAGAAGGTTCCACCAATTCAAGATGATACCCGCGTTCGCTTTCAAGTGGGACAGAAACACCCAATCGCTTCGCTAGAGGTCCTGACCAGACGCCTGCCGTCACGATGGCTGTGTCGCACGCAATGGTTTCGCCACCTGTGCGAACGCCTGTGACGCTTCCGCCTTCGCGCGTGACGTCTTCGACGGTGGCTTGGATGATCCGACCTCCTTGCGCCTCAACATGTGCAGCTAGGTCTTTGACATATCGCCCCGGATCGGTGATGTGACCATGATCTGACAGCTTGGCCGCGAGCCCGATATCCTGACTGAATACTGGATCGTAATCGTGGAATGCCTTGCCTTCCAACTCTTCCCACGCAAAGCCATGCTTACGCCGAATGCCCCAACCAAAGGCATCACTTTCGAAATGGGCGCGGTTTTCATAGAGGAACAGATAGTCGCTTGGAACGATCCATTTCTCAGCGCCAGTTCCGGCGGCCAGCGCCTTGTGGTCGTTCAGGCTGTCGCCCACGATGGGCGTCAGGGCCGCAGCGATCCGTTCCACGTCTGCGGCATTTGCGTGGCTTAAGTATTGTCTGAGCCATGGCAACAGCTTTGGTAAGTACCCCCATTTCAGGAACAGCGGCTGAGAGGGGCTTAAAAGCATCTTTGGTGCTTTGCCGAGTAGTCCGGGAACTGTTACAGGCACGATAGAGCATGACGCAAGCACGCCGCCATTGCCGTGAGAGGTTCCTTCGCCAGGCCCGGCCTTATCGATCAAAATCACATCGTGACCGTCGCGCTGCAGCCAGATAGCCGCGGAGACTCCGACAATTCCAGCTCCGATGATGGCTATGGTCTTCTTCTCGCTCACGCCGCCACCGCCTTTGAAACTGCGTAGTGGTTCAGTTTGTCCAAGTCTGGTTTGCCGCCAAGCCCAGGACCATCCGGCACGCAGACTTGCCCGTTCCTGATCTGGAACGGTTCTTCCAATATGTCCTCTTTCAGGAAATATGACGCCTGATAGAACTCACAGCCCAAAGTGATTTCTGGTGTCGCGGCAATCATGTGCGTGCCGGCCAAATGGGCCAGGCCGGCCTCGAACATGTCGCCGCCATAGGCTGTCAGGCCGTGAGCCGCCGCAATACGCGCAACAGTCTGACCGCGTGTCAGGCCGCCGGATTTCATGATTTTGACGGAAACACCGTCGCAAATCCCTTCGCGGGCTGCACGCTCCATGTCTTCGGGGCCAAACACACTCTCGTCTGCCAGCAATGGGACATCGGTCATTTGGCGCAGCTTGGCCATCATGCCGAAGTGATGAGCGCGCACTGGCTGTTCGATGAAATCGGGATCGAACCGGGCGACGTCACGCACCTGTGCCGGTGCATCCTCGATTTTGAGCCCTTGGTTATAATCCACGCGCACCGAAAACTCGGGGCAGTTCTGGGCCAGGTATTCCAGCCGCATGATGTCAAAGGCGTGATCCTTGAACCCGGTCTTGAGTTTCACGATACGGACATCATCGTCCTGCAACCGTGCCAACAGGTCGATGTCTTGCGAAAAATCAGGGTTGGCGATGGAACAGCTCAGGGGGATTGCATCCCGACATTTGCCGCCCAACAAAGACCAAACGGGCACGTTGCTGATCCGGCCTGAAAGATCCAGCAGCGCGGTTTCCAGTGCGGCCTTGGCTTCAGTGCAGTGCGCCACAGCGTAAGCGGCACGCGCCATGATCGCGGATCTATCGCTGACTTTTGCGCCCAAAACAAGTGGGCGCAGATACCGATCGAGCGCAGCAAAGGTTGCCTCTGGCGTGCCGGTAAAAACTGACCAAGGCGATGCTTCGCCAAACCCTTGAGAGCCGTCCTCGGATGTCAGCCGTAGGATAACAATTTCACAAACGCCTTCGACGGATCCAATGCCGTGATCCCGCCGCGAGGTCACTGGCAGCTTGAGGTGCCATAGGTCATAGCCAGTGATTTTTTGTGACAGATCGCTCATTCCGCCCCCTGTGGATGAGCAGCAGCCTGCCTTGACCGAACTATCATTTCAAATACAATATCTTCAACAGTTCATCAGAAAAAATGATACTATACCTATGTCATTGCGCTTTCGTCAGCTTCAAGCTTTTCACGCCATCATGGAAACGGGAACCGTGACCGGCGCGGCATCAGTTCTTGGCATCTCGCAACCCGGCATCAGCAACCTTTTGGCGCAATTGGAGCGCGAGGCGCGATTACCTCTGTTCGAACGCAACAAGGGGCGTCTGTTGCCCACGCCCGAAGCCGAGCTGTTGTACCGCGAGGTCGACACGGTTGTGCGCGGGTTGGATCACGTTGCACAGGCGGTTACAGATTTGCAGAACAAGCATCCGGGTCAGTTACAGGTCGCCGCGCCGCATCTGTTGTCCTTCGGTTTCATGCCGCGTGAGATCGCGCGGTTTGCCGAAAGCCGCCCGAACCTGTCCGTTAGCTTTCAGTCGCAATACTCGTCCAAGATTCAAGAATGGGTGACGTCTGGCTTGTTTGAGATCGGCATTGTCGAGATGCCGATCCTGCACGACACGTTGAATTATCAGGTGTTTCAGTTCGAAACTCTAGCAACCTTCCCGGAAGGCAGCCCGTTGGTGGCGTATGACGTTCTGACGCCGGAAACTCTGGAGAACGAGCCTTTTATTGTGATGGGGCCGGAACACCAGACGCATCGTAAAACCCGTGACATCTTTCAGCGTGCCGGGCGCATATGGCGCACACAGATTCACACGCACTTGTCTGAAAACCTACTGAGCTTTGTGAAGCAAGGCATGGGGGTCGCCATGATCGATCCCTTTACCGTTACATTTGATGAAGAGAGCGGATATCAGACCCGCCCTTTCAAGCCAGCGGTCATGTTGGAGCTTGCAATCATCACAGCCAAAGGTCGCCCTTTATCCAGGATCGCTCAGGAGTTTCTGGACCAACTGATCCCGTCAATCGCCTCTTACGCAACCCATTCAGATACTGGCGCAGCAGCTTCGTGAAGTTGTTGGGAATGGATATCGACCAGTGTGGGGCCGTCATGTTCGATAGCTTGCTTCAGGATTTTTGGCAGGTCTTCGGGGTCTTTGACCGTCCATGATTTCACACCAAAGGCTGACGCCACTGCGGCATGATCTGTGCGGTTGAAGTCAACGTTGTAGAATCTTTGACCAAAGCCCGCATCTTGACCTGCTTTGATCCAGCCGAAGACCGCGTTTGAGAAGACAATCGATGTGATGGGCATTTTGTGCCGCACCATCGTTTCAAACTCGCCACATGTGAAGCCGAACGAGCCATCGCCCATGACGGCCAGGGTCTTTACCGACGGACGCCCGACATGTGCCCCCATCGCTGCACCTAATGAATAGCCCAAAGCGCCATGGGCTCGGTTGGTGATGAACTGCCGTCCCGATGTCCGCCACCGGTAATGCGCGCTGAAATAGGGGCATGGGGTGCCGGGGTCAGCCACAACAATTGCGTCGTCATCCAGAATATCCATCAACGCAGCCATGACAGCTTCGGGTCGGATCGGCATTTCACGACTTGCGGCCAGTGGCGCGAAAGCGGCCAGCTTGGCATCCCACGCGGCGCGGGCTTTGTCCGCCCCGCCTTGTGTGTTCAGATCCTTGCGACCTTCTAATGCGCGGGCCAGAGCTTCCAGCGCCAGTCGGGCATCGGCGCAAATAGCCACTTCCGTCTGGTAGTTTGCACCAATCACCATGGGATCGCTGTCGATGTGAATGATCGTGGCATCACGCCCAGGGCTTCTCCACCGTTCGGTTGTGACCGAGCCGGCGCGACAGCCAATGAACAGGACAACATCCGCCTGATCCACGACAGCACGTGTCGCGGGCACACCTCCGTTAGACCCGATAACGCCCAAAGCCAGAGGGTCGGTTTCGGCGATGGAACCCTGGCCGGAAACGGTTGTGGCAACGGGCATGTCCAACAAATTTGCGACCTGTCGCAATGCTTCGGTTGCGCCTGAAAGAACCGGCCCGCCGCCACAGACAGCAACAGAGGATTTGGCCCGTGCCAGAATATCCGCCGCCGCTTCGATCGCATCCATGTCCGGGGCTGAGCGTTCGGCAGGATAGCTGCGATGTCTGTCATCCGCCCAGATTTCGGCCTCATCCACCTGCGCTTTTTGCGTGTCGAACGGCAGGGCCAGATGCGTGGCGCCCGGCGTGCCTGTTGTCATTGCCCGGAAGGCTGCCCGCACCATGGCCGGAAGCCGCGCGGCGTCGTCCAGCGTGGTATTCCACTTGGCTAAGGGCTTGAAGAGGGCGGGCTGATCCAGTTCAGTTAATGGGTATTTGCCCCGGCTGGTTGTCGCGACGTCCGAGGTGATCGCCAGTATCGGAACAGAACTTTCATTGGCTTCTACAACGCCGGGCAGAATGTAAGTTGCACCTCCGCCCGAGGGACCTTCGCAGACACCGGGCTTCCCAGTCACACGCGCGTAACCGTCCGCCATATAGGCCGCGTGCCGTTCATCCCGTGTCAGAATGTGCTGAATACCGTGATCCATGCGCGCCAGAGCGTCATAGAACGGCAAGGTGGTATCGCCGCACAGGCCGAACATGTGCTTCACGCCGTGCGCCTCGAGCATACGCACCATAGCCTCTGCCCCGGTCAGATAATTCGTCCCTGTCATGATCTACGAGCCTCTCGATTCCACGCTGTACGCAGAACTGTATACAGTTTTGTATATTGATTTCAAGCGCTGCCTATGGCACCTGTGGCAAACAAGAGGAAGGGCAGGTTAATGGCGGGTCCAAGGGTCGACGACATCTATGATCAGGTTAAGGCGATGGCGGTCTCGTTCCGTCTGCGCCCTGGGGATCGCCTGAACGAAGTTGCCCTGTCCAAGGACCTGGGCGTCAGCCGGACCCCTTTACGAGAGGCATTGAACCGGTTGGTTGCAGAACGGTTGTTTGATTTTCGCCCGGGGCAAGGGTTTTTTTGTCGTCCGTTGGATGCGCAAAGCGTGTTTGACCTGTTTGAACTGCGCCAGATTATCGAAACTGCCGCCGCGCGTGCGGCGTGTTCCAAGGCCTCTGACAAAGACCTGCAGAATCTGCGGGATGAGCTTTACTCAACGGGCATCGATATCACTGGTCTGACCGTCGAAGAAGCAGTCAGCCGGGATGAGGCGTTTCACCTTGGGATTGCCAAACTGTCAGGCAATATGGAGCTGTTGCATACCCTGACGCGGATCAATGAGCGTATTCGCTATATCCGTTGGATTTCCATGAGTATGGACCGGGTGCAACGTTCAAAAGAGGAGCATAAGCGAGTTATGCAGGCGTTGATGGAACGGGATGCGGAAGAGGCCGCGCGTGTTCTTGGCGCTCATATCACCAAGCGCATGGATCAGGTGCAGGACGCTGTGCGTCACGGGATTAGCAGCATTTATATGGAAGGGTCAGAAGAAATCTCGGCCCGCATAATCGAGGAGGTCGAGGGATGATTGCGCAAGGCGGAAAATCCATCTACGGCGCATCGGTTGGTATTCTGATGCTGGATGCCCAATTCCCCAGAATCCCAGGTGACATGGGCAACGCGCTGACCTGGCCATTCCCGGTGCTCTATCGCATCGTCCGTGATGCCTCGCCGGATCGGGTGGTTCGGCACCGGGCCGAGGGGATGTTGGACGTGTTCATCGACGCGGCGCAGGATCTGGTAAGGGATGGTGTGGATGGCATAACCACCAATTGCGGTTTCCTGTCCCTGTTCCAGAAAGAACTGGCCCAAGCCGTCCCGGTTCCGGTGGCTACATCGTCCTTGATGCAGGTCGAGATGGTGAACCGCATTCTGCCTGCGGGCAAGCGCGCAGGGGTTTTGACCATTTCAGCCTCGACCCTGACGAAAGATCATCTGCGGGCGGCCAACGTGCCGTTGGATACCCCGATTGGCACAACCGAAGGCGGGCAGGAGTTCACCCGTGCGATCCTTGGAAATGAGCTAAGGCTGGATGTTCAGAAAGCGCGTGAAGATAATGTTCAGGCGGCGCATACCTTGGTTGCGGACAACCCTGACTTGGGTGCAATCGTGCTGGAATGCACAAATATGTGCCCCTATGCACGCGATATCCAACGGGCTACTGGGTTGCCCGTGTTTTCTATCGTCTCTTTTATTCAATGGTTTCAGGCCGGTCTGGTTCCGCGGACATATTGATCGAAAATTGGTGCGCCAAGCACTTTGCTCCGTCATGTCAAAATAGAAAACGCCCGATCCTGAAGGCCGGGCGCTAAAGTGCTGGTTATGTCTGAAAATGGATCAGAGACCCCATTTTTCGCGGTTAGCTTCGAAGAAGCCTTGCGCTTTTTTCACTTCGATCCAGTTGTTCACGTAGTTGATCCAGACCTGATCGCCTTGCGGCAGGATCATCGCGATGGGCGATGGCGACCGGGGACCCGCATTCTTGACGCGAACCACCGGGAACTTCGCCTCAAGTGTCGAGCCTTCGATATTTGACGTGATGAACACATCCGCGCGTCCGGCGATCACTTCCTGAAAACCGCGGGCCGGGGCTTCCACGACCTTGATCTCAGCGTTCGGGAACCATTCACGCACGCGCTTTTCAAACGTGGTGCCCAGAGTTGTGGCGACCGTCACGCCCGGTTGGTTGATTGAATCATAGCCGTCGAATTTGTCCGCCTTATCCTTGGTCGTGTACGGGAACAATTCCACCGCGATGTAGCTATCCGAGAAACCGGCCACCTTCATGCGAGGCGGAGAGATCGAGGCCGAACCGGTCAGGTGGTACTTGCCCGCCACCACGCCGTTGACCAGCGTTTTCCAATCGGTCGGCACATATTCGACCTCGACCCCCAGATCGGCGGCCAGTTCGTTCATGATGTCGATGTCGTAGCCTTTGTAGCTGTTGGTGGCCGGATCGCGCAGCGACATGGGGTTCCAGTCACCGGTCGTGCCCACTTTAAGCACGCCGGAATCCAGAATCTCGTTCAGTGCGGATTGCGCCTGTGCGGCACCTGACAATACCAGACCCAGCGCGGCTGCTGCCGCTGCTTTCAAAAAAGTGTTCATCGCTTTCTCCCGTTGGTGATGTTTATGTCTTGCCGCCGTGTTCATCATTGATTTAACCCGAAAGAGAAAGATAACCTCAAGAAAATATTACAACTTGACTAAAACAGGGGCAGACCAGCTTATGCCAGACGCCGCAATTGAACTTGTGGGCGTGAACAAGTGGTTCGACACGTTTCACGTACTCAAGGATATAAACCTGACGGTCAACAGCGGCGAGAAGGTGGTGATATGCGGGCCCTCGGGGTCAGGTAAGTCAACCGTCGTTCGGTGTATCAACCAGTTGGAAAAACACCAGAAAGGCATCATCTGTGTGGACGGGGTCGAACTGACGGATGACGCAAAATCTGCGGCGACTATCCGGTCCGAGGTTGGAATGGTGTTTCAACAGTTTAACCTGTTTCCGCATCTGACCGTGTTGGAAAACCTGACTCTGGGCCCGATCAAAGCGCGGGGTCTGAGCCGTAAGGAGGCCGAGGAAAAGGCACGTCTCTATCTGGAGCGCGTACACATTCCTGATCAGGCGGACAAAAAACCCAATCAGTTGTCCGGTGGCCAACAACAACGCGTTGCCATTGCGCGGTCCCTGTGCATGGAGCCGCGTGTTCTGTTGTTTGATGAGCCAACCTCGGCGTTGGACCCCGAGATGATCTCGGAAGTGTTGGATGTCATGGTCGAGTTGGCGAACGAGGGCATGACCATGGTGGTTGTGACCCATGAGATGGGGTTTGCGCGCAAGGTGGCCGACAAGATGATCTTCATGGACGCGGGTGAAATCGTCGAAGAAGGCAAGCCCGAACATTTCTTCACCAACCCGCAATCCGAGCGGTGTCGTAAATTCCTGTCGCAAATTCTGCAGCACTGAGAGGGGCTATGAAAAAACTACTTCTGATAGCGCCCTTGCTGTTGCTTGCGGGTTGTTCCTCGTCCCAGACTTGGGGCTGGTATGTGATCGACCCCACCACGGCATCGGGCTGGACCAACGTGAAATTCCTTGTCTCGGGCATGTGGGCGACGATCCAGATATCGCTGATCGCGGCGGTTCTGTCGATTGTCGTGGGCCTGATGGTGGCATTGCCGGGGCTGTCCGAGAAACGCGGCTGGCGTTTGGTCAACCGGGTCTATGTGGAATTCATCCGCGCCATTCCACTGCTGCCGATGCTTTTTTGGGTCTTTTATGGATTGCCTATCGTGTTCCAGTCGATGGGAATGAACGTCCCAATCGATCCATTCTGGGGTGCAATCATTACCCTTGCGATTTCAGACAGCGCATTCACGGCCGAGATCTATCGCGCGGGTATTCAATCCATCGCGCGCGGTCAGCGTGAAGCGGCGCAAAGCATAGGTCTGAACTATGTGCAGACCATGCGTCACGTGATCCTGCCTCAGGCGATCCGGCGTATTCTACCGCCGCTGGCCAACCAGTTCATCTACATCGTCAAGATGAGTGCCTTCGCCAGCGTCATCGGGATGCAGGAATTGACTCGCCGCGCGAATGAATTGGTTGTGACGGAATACCGCCCGCTGGAAATCTACACACTGCTGATCTTTGAATATTTGATCCTCGTACTGATCATCAGTGCTGGTGTGCGCCGGTTGGAACGCCGCATGGGCGCAGACGAGCGCGGATAAGGAGTTAAAAAATGGACTGGAAAGCCTTCATGGCCGAGACAGAGGCCAATATCGGGACTTTCTCAAAGGAAGTTCCTGAAACCGTTCGGGGCTTTGGTATTATGGGTAAGGCGGCCAAAACCGATGGCGCGCTGAGCGAGAAGAGCAAGGAATTCATCGCGTTGGGCATCGCTGTCGCGACTCGTTGCGACAGCTGCATTGGGTTTCATGTGAAGTCGCTGGTTCGTCTGGGGGCCACGCGCGAAGAAATGTGCGAGGCTTTGGCCATGGCGACCTATATGGGAGGTGGGCCGTCGTATGCGTACAGCGCCAAGGCGCTCAAAGCCTATGATGTGTTTTCCGAATGATATCTAAATGTAATGATCCGGCAATACCTGCCGCATCGCGCTTAAAGGTGGTTCACTCGGCTGCCGACTGATCGCTGTGCCCAGTGTTCAAAATGTTCTCTTCTGCGGTTTTGCGGATGATCGCGCCGATCTTGAGCAGGTTTTCACTCAGCGGGTTGGTCTTTCGCCAGACTAGCCCAATTGTTCGCGCCGGCGGGGTGTCCTGGAACCGGGCAATAGAGACATCGGCGGAACGGGTTTCCAACCCAACGGCCATCTCGGGGATCAGGGTGACGCCAATTCCTGCCCCAACCATCTGTACAAGGGTCGAAAGCGAGCTGCCCTCCATAACCTGTTGCGGTTCGATATTGCGGATTGAACAAAAAGACAGAGCCTGGTCACGGAAACAGTGGCCTTCTTCAAGCAGCAATAGCCGCATTGTTCGGAGCTGCGATGAACTTGGCATGGGCAGGCTGGCATCTCGCGCCGGGCGGACCAGCAAAAAATCTTCGTTGAACAACGAGAACTCTCGAAGACTGGGTTCCGACACCGGCAGCGCAACGACCCCGACATCCAGTCGTGAGTCCAGTATTTCGCGGATTACGGATTCGGTGATGGTCTCTTTGGGCTCAATCGTTAGCTGCGGAAATCGCTGCGACATGGCCTTGATAATCGAGGGCAGAAGATAAGGCGCAACTGTGGGAATTAAACCGATCCTTAATCGTCCTGACAGCGGGCCGGACGGTGATTGCACCAGTTTCCCCAAGTCCTCGACTCGGGTCAGAATTTCACGGCTGTGCTTCAACACGTCTTCACCCAAGGCGGTCAAGCGGGTTTCACGCGCCGACCGTTCGACCAATGGGCCGCCCATGATGGCCTCTAGCTCTTTGATTTGAATGGAAAGCGCTGGCTGCGAAATTGCACTGGCAGTTGCGGCTTTGCCGAAGTGACCATGGGTGGCAAGGGCCTCGAAATAACGCAGGTGCTTGAGCGTCAGTGATTTCATTTGAAAAACTAATCACAATGATAGAAATTACAAATTTCCATTTATCGCTTGGTTCGGGTACGAGTCAAGGCATCTGAACCCCTAGGTAAATACTCAGGAGATTTACAATGGACGGTAACCCTCACAATCATCAAACCGGCGGCTGCCCTGTCATGCATGGCGGGAACACAGGTACAGGCAATTCAGTCACCAAATGGTGGCCGGATGCGCTGAACCTGGACATTCTGAGCCAGCACGACACGCGCACCAACCCGATGGATGCGGATTACAACCACCGTGAAGCGGTCAAAGGTCTGGATTTCAAAGCCGTCCGTGCCGATGTCGAGGTGCTGCTGACAGACAGTCAAGACTGGTGGCCGGCGGACTGGGGTCACTATGGTGGCCTGATGATCCGTCTGGCCTGGCATTCTGCCGGATCCTATCGCCTGGGCGACGGTCGTGGCGGCGCGGGGTCGGGCAACATCCGGTTTGCTCCGCTCAACTCGTGGCCGGACAATGCCAGCCTGGACAAAGCCCGCCGTCTGCTGTGGCCGGTAAAAAAGAAATACGGCAACGCACTGTCCTGGGCTGACCTGATCGTCCTGTCGGGCACTGTTGCGTATGAATCGATGGGCCTGAAAACCTTTGGATTTGGATTTGGTCGCGAAGATATCTGGGGCCCGGAAAAAGACGTGTACTGGGGTTCGGAAAACCAGTGGCTCGCCCCGTCCGAGAGCCGCTATGGCGATCTGGAAACACCCGGCACGTTGGAAAACCCCCTGGGCGCTGTGCACATGGGTCTGATCTATGTGAATCCCGAAGGTGTAAACGGCAATCCGGACCCTGCGCGGACCGCTTTGCATATCCGTGAAACCTTTGCCCGTATGGCTATGGATGACGAAGAGACCGCAGCGCTGACCTGCGGCGGTCACACGGTTGGTAAGGCGCACGGCGCTATGGCGGGCGACAATATCGGTTCCGAGCCCGAAGCCTGCCCTGTGTCTGGCCAGGGCCTGGGTTGGGACAACCCGGATCAGAACGGCAAGGCGACCAACGCGTTCACTTCAGGCATTGAGGGCGCGTGGACGAAAGAGCCGCTGAAGTTCGACATGGGTTATTTCGATTATCTGTTCGGTTACGAATGGGAGCTGGGCAAATCCCCTGCCGGTGCCCATCAGTGGCAGCCCGTGGACATGCCGGAAGATGAAAAACCGGTCGATCCGACCGACCCGTCTGTCCGCCGGATGCCGATGATGACAGATGCGGATATGGCGATGAAGGTTGATCCGGCATACAATGCGATCTGTCAGAAATTCATGGCTGTTCCGGACTATTTCGCGGACACTTTCGCCCGTGCCTGGTTCAAACTGACCCACCGCGACATGGGTCCACGCGTCAACTATTACGGTCCGGACGTCCCTGCAGAGGATCTGATCTGGCAGGACCCAATCCCGGTCGGTTCGACTGATTATGACGTAGAAGCCGTCAAGGCAAAGATCGCAGACAGTGGCCTGGCAGCGATCGAGATGATCAACACCGCCTGGGACAGTGCACGTACCTTCCGAGGCTCGGACAAACGCGGTGGCGCAAATGGTGCGCGCATCCGTTTGGCACCACAGAAAGACTGGGCGGGCAACGAGCCTGAGCGTCTGGCAAAAGTGCTGGGTGTGCTGGAGCCGATTGCTGCTGAAACCGGAGCGTCGGTCGCTGACGTGATCGTTCTGGCAGGTAATGTCGGTCTGGAACAGTCGATCAAGGCAGCAGGCTTTAATGTGACGGTTCCGTTCTCGGCTGGTCGTGGTGACGCGACGGACGAACAGACCGACACAGACAGCTTCTCGGTGCTTGAACCACTGGCTGACGGGTTCCGCAACTGGCAGCTGAAGGAATACGCCGTGTCGCCTGAAGCGATGATGCTGGACCGCTCGCAGTTGTTGGGCCTGACCGCATCTGAGATGACCGTTCTGGTGGGCGGCCTGCGAGTGCTGGGTGCTAACCATGGCGGAACGGCGCATGGTGTCTTTACCGACCGTGTGGGTCAGCTGACCACCGATTTCTTCGTAAGCCTGACGGACATGTCGCTGAGCTGGCATCCGGTTGAAGGCGGCACTTACGAGCTGCGCGACCGCGCTTCTGGTGAGGTCAAGTTCACCGCCACCAGCACGGATCTAGTCTTCGGGTCGAACTCGATCCTGCGCGGCTATGCCGAGGTTTATGCTCAGGACGACAATGCCGAGAAGTTCGTGCGCGACTTCGTGGCAGCGTGGACCAAGATCATGAACAACGACCGGTTCGATCTGCTTGCGTAAGGTATCAAGAAACCAGGTTGAGGGTGGCTTCGCCTGGTTTCGCGCTTCAGGGTTCGGGAAGTGACCCTTCAGTCGTTTCATAAAATTGCTAGTTGTTAAACTCGAGCTGGTTTAGCTAAGTCGTTGGTATTCGCGTGCACAAAATCTGTAGGACAACTAAAGTATCAGCCTGGCCCGATTAGCAGTTCGTTCATTTTAGCTAACGGTTAAGACCGATAGGCCTAACGCTCGGGTTTAGAGGTCAAGTACCCTAGCTCATCTGTGTTGAACTAAACTCATGGATATCGAACATCGCATTCTTGGCGAACGTACCAACGCTTGTGTGGAAGTCGCGGTTACTCCGCGACTTCCTTTGCAGGCGTGTGCTGTTTGAATTGTTGATCAAACAAAGTGCGGAAACTACCGCTTTTCTTCATCAACTCGTCCAGATTGCCTTGCTCAACAATTGCACCATCCTGAACCACAATAATTTTGTCTGCCTCGAGCACTGTGGACAGGCGGTGCGCGATAACGATGACGGTAACGTTCTGAGTCAAGGCATCCAAAGCCTTTTTGACAAACGATTCCGATTCAGCATCCAGGGCGCTAGTGGCTTCGTCCAACAGCAGGATTTCAGCGTTGCGCAGAATGGCACGCGCAATCGCTATTCTCTGTTTTTGACCTCCTGACAGGAAGGTTCCGTTTTCACCGACCTGAGTGTCGTACCCGTCCTTCAATTCCATGATGAAATCATGGGCGTACGCTGCTTTCGCTGCTTCGAATACTTCTTCTTCGGTCGCTTCAGGGGCCGCGTAACGCAGGTTATCAAGGACTGATGCGGAAAACAGGAAGGTGTCCTGACCTACATATGAAATCTTTCGACGTAGGGAGGCAAAGCTCACCTCCCGCACGTCTTGTCCGTCAATCTCAACAACGCCTTCGTCTGGATCATAAAAACGCATGATCAATCCGAACAAAGTGGATTTGCCACCGCCTGACTGGCCAACAAGGGCCGTTGTCTTACCTGCTTCGAACGAGACGTTCATGTCTTCGATCACAGGAAGCGCGCCTTGATACCCAAAGGTCACGTTGCGTAGGACAATGTGACCCGGCCCTTCGGTCAGGTCTCGGGCATCGGGGCTTTCGGTCATCGTGTCTTGTTGGTCTAGCAAGCCAAACAACATGCTCACACCCACCATATTGGCTTCGATCTGGACACGCATACGCGACAGGCGTTTCGCCGGTTCATAAGCCATCAGCAAAGCGGTGATGAAGGACATCAGCTGCCCGGCTGTCGGTTGTTCCGTACCGGCGATATCCATCGTGCTGACAATGAGCACACCAGCAACGGCAAGGCCTGCCAGAAACTCCATCAGTGGGCTGGCGATTGCTTGCAGCCTAGCAATGTCGTTCGAGCGCTGCTCTACCTTGCGGATCGCGGTCTCCATCCGGTCGATCATGCGATCTTCCAACGAAAAGACCTTGATGATTTTGATTCCGGCTGATGTCTCCTGAAGGACGCGAATGATCTCGGCCAGCGACTTGAACTCGGCCTGCATTATTTTGCGCACACTTTTCAGGAGATGCCGCACCCCCAACAAAGCGACAGGACCTAAAACAAAGAACATCACGGACAGAACGGGCTGCTGGTATACCATGACCGCGACAAGGCCAACCAAGGTAAGAGCGTCACGGACAAAGCCTGTAACAAGTACATCAATCAAACTCCGGGCGGCTTGTGCACCGTTTGTTGTTCGCATCAGCAGGTCTGACGATTCATTTGCAGTAAAGAAAGAAACGCCGTGACGAAGCAGTTTTCGATAAACTTTTTCTTGTTGTTGTGCGACGATTCGATTGCCAGCGCGCGCCAGAAAGTTCGCCTGAATATATGAGGCAACCGCTTTCGTTAGAAATAGCAGCACAACAGCCAAAGCAATAACATGTGACCATCCCCGCAGTTCCGGGCTTGTCATGGCATCGACGATGTACTCCATCATATAGGCCGACCCGGCCGTGGTGACGGCGACTACGATCATTGCCAAAATCGCAATGCCGTATAAGGGGCCTTGAGCATAAAAGCTTTCGCCGACAAGGCGGCCCATGTAGCCTGATCGCCATTTTTTCCAGGCGCGCGTTATCATTGCGTTCTCCAAATCGTGAAACGGTGCGCACGTTCAGATACCCCAAATTTTGCCGGGCCAAAAGGGTATATACCGGACTGCGTCAGTGAGGCTCATGCCAGCTGTTGATCGTGCGGAGAGTTAGATAGGGGCTTTAAAGAGTTGAAACAAGTACAATGCGGGCCACGAACCAAAAGCAAGTAAACCGGAGCGCGCGTTTTTTTGCGCTTCAAAAGGAAAACAAGATCACCTGATCATCAGTGCGCGGGTGAACGCGCGACTGAATCAAGGTCGAAGCTCGGTAAAACTTAGCTTTCGCTCTGCAGATATGACAACAAGTTGACGATATTGCATCCTATTTCCAGGGAGGAACCCTTTGGGATCGGCCAGAAATGCATTCAAGTTTTCCTGTGTCCAAACTATGCCAGAGTTCTGCACAGGAGCGGAATACTTGAAGCCTTCAACCTGGCCCGCTGGCTTGCCAATAACGGCATGCAAGGAAGGGCCGACAGCGTTACTGCCTTCGTTCAGTTTATGGCAGGCGCTGCATTTGCGAAAAACCTTCTTACCTGCCTTGATGTCTCCTGACGCGGCGGCTGCAACGGCCGCAGTTTCTGCTGCTGGTGTTGCGGCGACCTTTTTGCCGTCAGAGTGAAAGATAAGCCGGGCCGTGATGGGAACTGTTCGGGTGATGCTTGGCAAGTTTGCCAATTCCATCAGCTTGTCGACGCCTGCGTTCACACCGGCATCTTCTGCGCTGAGGAACACCATATCATTGGTGGAGACCAGGACCGAAGTTTCGGATAGTCGCGCGACAAACAGTTCTGTGTCGAAAGAAACGTCCGAGCCGACCAGAGACAGAACGGATGCTGCATCTAATGTGGTGGTTTCGCCAATCGACAGCCCGGATACTTCGGCCATGTCGAAGTCAGCTGTCAGCATTGCCGAACCGGCTTTACGAAAAACAAATTCAATCATCCGCTCGTTTCGAATATCGATATTGGTCTGACTGATGACAGGTCGATGGTGATTTCAGCGTGACCATCTTGGGTCACATGCCCGCTGAGTTTGCTAAAGCTGTTGACTTCACCCACAGCGTTTTTCTTTATGGTGCCATAAGCCAAGTGCGAGTTGTCGCTGTCCAAAGTCCACGTGCCGACAAGAACAGGTGTTGCAACAATCGCCGACGCAATCGTGACTGCTTTCAACAGAAGTTTCATTTCATTCCTCCAAGGTTTATGACAATTTTGCCGAGCGGGCCCGGTCCGTGAAAACCAAACACACATAGGTCGCAATTTATTCGATGAATGCTGAAATGACTTCCGAACAGGCCGTCCGCGATGCGGTGCAGACGCACTCGAAACGCGTATGGCGGTTCGCGCTGGCATTGTCTGGGGCGTCTGACGTGGCCGATGACCTTTTGCAGGCGACATGTCTTCGAGCTTTGGAGCGTCATCATCAGGTCACGTCGCATAATCGTCTGGACAGCTGGCTGATGACAATCTGCCGGTCAATCTGGCTGAACGAAGTGCGATCACGCTCGGTCCGTCGGGCGCAGGCATTGTCGGTAACGCCCGAAGCAGACCTTGTGGCGACAGGGTCGGACACAGAAACGAATATTTTCGCCACTGAAGTGTTTACACAAGTGATGCAGCTTCCAGAAGCGCAGCGGGAAACGGTTTTGCTTGTGTTCGTCGAAGGGTACAGTTACCGCGAAGCCGCTGCCTTACTGGAAGTTCCCATCGGTACGATTATGAGCCGGCTTTCGAATGCCCGGCAGAAACTGAAAGCGGTGATGCAGCCTGATGCGGCGGACACCGCGCGACGGAGTGGTAAATGACGTTTTCCGACGAAACGCTGGTGGCGTATCTGGAAGGCACCTTGGATGAGGCTCAGAGCCGCGCTATTGAGGCTGCGGTCGAGACCGACACCACGCTGGAACAACGACTGATGGCGCTGGATCCATTTGCGCCAATTGTTCGTGATGTTTTTGAGAAACTTCCGGCTGAGGCGCCAGCTATCGAGATGCCCGATCCGGTGATGCCAGCAGCGCGCGGCAGTGGTCTGCGCCTTGTTGCAGTCGCAGCGAGTGCGGCGATTGCTGCCATTGCCGTGACCTTTTGGGCCACTCGACCGGCAGACCTGGGCTGGGCACAGCAAGCTGCGATCTATCAGTCGCTTTACGTGCCCGAGACCATAGCCTGGCTAGACAGTTCAACCAAATCGCTAGACAAACAATTTGAGATGGCTGAGGCACAGCTTGGGCGGTCTTTGAACCGTGAAACGCTGGAATCCTTGCCGGGGTTAGAGCTGAAACGGGCGCAAGTTCTTTCCTTCAAAGGTAAGCCTCTGATCCAGGTTGTTTTTGCGGATGAACAAGGCCAACCCTTTGCGTTTTGTGTTCTTCGTCAGGGGCCAGATGCCCCACCAGCTGAGATAAAGCAAGCGGTGCTGAGCGGGTTGGCGACGGCCACGTGGACGCAAGATGGTTATGGTTACATGCTGTTGGGCAGTTCGCCGCAGACCGATTTGCAGAATGAGTTGGACGTTCTGACCCGGACCTTTGCAGGCTGATCGTAATCTTTTGGAAAGCCTCTTGTGAACCGGTGCAAATGCCCGAAGAATACCGGTATGAATTCGAAGAAACCCATGCCGCTTCCGGAGGATGAGGCCGAAGATCTCGGCCCGGCCAGTATTTTTGACGGTGATCCGACCGAAGAAGAGGATTTGTGGTTTTTGCCACCCGATGAGGTGGCGGAGGAGGATTATTTCCCGCCCGGCCCCCGATCTGATCGGCGTTTGTTGTTTGACCCGCGTGATTGGCGGGCGGCGCAGTCAGACTTGTCGGCAGAGCTTGCGGATCTGGCGCTGACTTTTGGGGCGCTGGACGAACGGTTACGTGCTGGACCTAAAGGATGGACCCATCGTCTGGCTTTGATGGAGACGTCTGATCTGGGCTGGTGGACCGGCGATCGGGTCAGTGTGGACCGATTGGCCTTGTGGACTGGTCTGCGCATTGGCGCGACCCACGACGATGTGCAAGCTTTGTTCCGTGCGGGTTGGGCTGTGCGCCGATTAAGCTCGGGCGCTGCTCCTGCAGAAGGGGGATGGGAAAGCGGGCTGACCGCGTTTCTGGACCGTCTGGCAAAGGGTTCTGATGCCGCGCCCGAGGCTGTTGTGGATTTGGCGGAAGTTATGCAAAGCGCTGAAGGTTTGCATCCGGTGACGCAATCGGCAATTGCGTTTCATGCATGGCGCGCGATCGCGCAGGGTATTGGACAAGACACAGAGGCCGCCGTGATTGCGGCGCGGCACGCTGCGTCCATGGGACGTGGTGGTGCCCTGTTTATGCCGCTTGCCTTGTCTGGCCCTGGTGCCTTGCGTGGGGCAGGCGAACCGACGGAAAAGTTGGGATCCTGGATACGAGGGGCAGGGCAGGCGGCCCTTGCGGGTCTCTTGCATCTCGACCGGATCAGTGCGTGGGAGAACAAAGCCCGGGACGTCACGCAAGATCTGAGCGGGCGCACGCCACCGCGTCTGATCGAGGTTCTGGCATCGTGGCCGATGGTCTCCGCTCCGTTGGCCGAAGACTTGACCGAAGCGTCCCGCGCGGCGGTTCAGCGCAATTTCGATCTGTTTAGCCGCCGAGGTTTGGTGCGAGAGGTCACGGGGCAAGGGCGTTATCGAGTCTGGACTGCGGCGCTGTAGTCCAGCAGCCAGTCACGAAAGGTGCGGGCGGGTTTGCGCATGGTTGCAAGCGATGGGTAGATCAGGTGGTATGCTTCTTGTCCGGCAACTGAAGCCTCCGGTAGGCATGGCACTAGACCCGTCCTTTCTGTGATCCGATCTGAAGCAGGCGCGCGGGCAAGGGCGATACCCATCCCACTGGCTGATAATTCTGCTGCCATGATCGAATTGTCAGCGAAAAAGTACCGAGCCTGTCCTGCAGGCAAGCGTAGACTTTCGAACCAATGCGGCCAACTTGCGCGGTGCGTTGAGACCTCGATCAATGTGTGCTCCAGCAAGTCTTGTGGGGTTTTGATCTGTGCAGCGATTGCTGGTGGTGCAACAGGGTAAAGAACTTCTCGAACCAGCTCATCACCTTCGGTGCCAAACAGAGCAGGGTTGCCAAACACAATCTGCAAATCAGTAAATCGATTGGCAAAATCCGAAACGATGTTTCCGGTGGCCAGTGACAAGTTGATATCAGGATGCCCGGCTTGAAATGTTGAAAGGCCCTTGGCCAGGATTCCATGGGCGAAAAGCAACACAGACTGCACATAAAGTCGCTGCCCCCGCGTTTCGCCAAACAGGCCGGTGGTGGCGGTTTCCAGCATCAACAGTGACTGTTGCACCGACGGCAAGTAGGCCCGCCCGGACTCGGTCAGGGTGACGGCATGGGCGTGGCGGTGGAACAGAGGGGTGCCCAACTGGGTTTCCAGCGCCTTGACTTGTTGGCTGACGGCTGCGGCGGACATGTTCAGCTGCACCGCCGCCCGGGCAAAGCTTTCGGTACGCGCGGCCGCCTCAAAGACGCGTAACCAGTTGAGAGAGGGGATACGTGACGACATTTTGAAAGGCTAAGCAAAACTTGCCCTGACCTGCAAGACAAACCGTGCTGAGCCTTGCCCAAGTTGCTCTAGCGTGCTGGCAGCGAACAGCATGAACGAGCCACACCATGACAAAACCAGCCTTGCCTCCGCGTCCCAAGCGCAAAATCTGGAACTTTACACCACAATTGCCAATTCAGACGTCTCCGTACTGGGATTGGCCGATGAAACCCTTGGCTGCGCTGCGCTACCTCCTGCAAAGCTGGAACCCATTGGCGCTGCGCGCGCTTCTGCTGGTCTTTGCCATCATCACCTGGACTTACCTGACCCCATCGCTGGGCCGGATTGAAACCTTCAGCTGGGATTGGGTGGCCGAAATCTGGTTTCGCAATTTTTGTATCTTGATGGTGGTTGCCGGTGGCTTGCACCTGGCACTGTGGAAATTCCGTACGCAACAGGACGAATACCGCTATGACATGCGTCCGATGATGAAGGGCGCAAAGGTCTTTACCTTCAAGAACCAGGTCTGGGACAATATGTTTTGGACCTTAGGCCCGGCGCTGACCTTCTGGACGTTCTGGGAATGCCTGATCCTGTATTCCTACGCCAACGGCTGGATCACCATGATCACATTCGACAGCAATCCGACATGGTTCATCGCGGTTATAATCTTTGTACCGATCTGGGCAGGTTTTCATTTTTATTGGCTACACCGTCTGCTGCATGTCGGCCAGCTTTACACCAAAGTGCACGCTTGGCATCACCGCAACATCAATACTGGCCCGTGGTCCGGCCTTGCTATGCACCCCGTCGAAAGCTTCTTTTTGATGTTCGACACGACGATCTTTTTCCTTCTGCCGTCGCATCCGGTCCACGCCATCTTCCTGCTGTTTCATCACGGCATTGGCGCGCCGACCTCTCATGCCGGATTCGAGCACGTGAAACTTGGTAACAAAGCCAAGTTTCAAGTCGGGGATTTCTTTCACCAGCTGCACCACAGGTTCTTCGATTGCAACTACGGCACCTGGGAAACGCCTTGGGATGAGTGGTTCAACACGTTCCACGACGGCACGGACGAGGGCAACGAAATGGTTAAAGAACGCAGGCGCAAGATCTGGGCGGGCGAGTAAAGCCGCACCAGTCCTTTGCCGAGCCCGAAACGACCCGGCAAAGGACTGGGATTTACATCCAGACGTAACCCCTCATTCTACTGCGAAGCATCAGGGTAAGTTGGCCAAGCTGGTAGGGGCGTCGCAAAAAGTTCTACGACAAGATCGGGTAAGCTCAGCGCCCGACCCCGACATAGGTTTCGAAACCTGCCTTCAGGGTTTTGCTTTCTGAGTAGATATTGCGCAGATCCACCATTCTGGGGGTGCTCATGGCCGCCGCCAAATCGCTAAGGTTCAAAGCCCTGAATTCGTTCCATTCGGTCAGCAGAACCAGCACATCAGCTCCTTTTGCTGCCGCATAAGGGTCATCGCACCAGTCAACACCAGGCAACAAGGCTTCACCCTCAGATTTACCTTGTGGATCTACAACGCGTACTTTTGCTCCTCCGCCGATCAGGGCGGGGACAATGGACAATGACGGCGCGTCGCGCATGTCATCCGTGTTGGGTTTGAACGTAACACCCAGAACTGCAATGATTTTGCCGTTGAAGCGATCATCACAAGCTTCGCGGATCTTCTCGATCATGCGCTTTTTGACTTCGTCATTCACGCGAATGACGGTTTCCGTAATCTGCATCGGATACGCGTGATCCTGGCCAATCCGCGCCAGTGCCGCAGTGTCTTTGGGGAAGCACGACCCGCCATAGCCGGGTCCGGCGTGCAGGAACTTGTTGCCAATCCGCCCGTCCAGACCCATGCCTCGGGATACCTCTTTGACATCTGCGCCAACTTTTTCGCACAGGCCCGCGATTTCGTTGATAAAGGTGATCTTGGTCGCCAAGAACGCGTTTGCGGCATATTTGATCATCTCGGCACTTTCCAGATCGGTTGTCAGGATCGGAAAATCTCGTAGATAGAGAGGGCGGTAGATTTCGGCCATCACTTCGGCGGCGCGGTCGTTTTCAACGCCCACGACAACGCGGTCGGGGCGCATAAAATCGTCAATTGCGGCACCTTCGCGCAGAAACTCTGGATTGGACGCAACATCAAAATCCGCCTTTGGGTTGGCTGCGGCAACCACCTCTTGTACCTGTCTGTTGGTGCCAACGGGTACAGTCGATTTTGTGACGATCACTGTATAGCCAGTGACGGCATTTGCGATTTCCTCTGCGGCGGCCATGACATAGGTCAGGTCTGCATGGCCATCACCGCGCCGGGTTGGTGTGCCCACCGCAATAAAGACGGCATCTGCTCCATCCACCGCATCTGCCAGATTAGTGGTAAAACTCAGTCGACCAGCGGCCACGTTTTTGGCCATCAAAACATCCAGGCCCGGCTCGTAAATTGGAACCCGTCCGGCTTTGAGCATGTCGATCTTTTGGTTTGCCTTATCGACGCAAATCACATCGTGACCGAAATCCGAAAAGCACACGCCGGACACAAGGCCAACGTAACCGGTTCCGATCATCGCAATACGCATCATTTAATCCTTTTTTACCAATATCTGCCGACAATGTGTGAACAATCGAAGAAATGGACGCCAAATTCAATGGTTCAAAGAGGCCTCAGGCTGCATCCCATAGAGTCTCGCTGTTTTTGAGGCAATAAGGCATTGAATTATTTAAGTGTGCGTCAAAGACAAATATGCCTGTGGTCGCGGATATTCGGGTCAGACAGAACTGATTTCACCGAGATCTCATCGAACAAAGAATATTTATTACATGGGATCAGACGTGCGCTAGGGTTTCCAATCCTCAAGATCTTGGCCACAAAGTCGCCGAGCCGAACCAAGGTTAGCATGACACTGCCGGAGCTATCAAAAGCTATGAAGCCTTTGGTTTTGCGACGGTCCTTTGACAATCGGGAAATGGTTCCGAAAATCGGCCGCTTTCGAACCAATAAGGTCAAAAGTGACGTTTCGTTGAAAGGCGACGGTTCAGTTAAATACCAGGGGCGCAAAGATGGACTTCGTGGGCTCCCACGTGATTTCGGGAACAGACCAACTTAGACCGATGCGAAAAACAGCCGCCCGATACCAGAGGCGGGCGGCCGATTCAGTCAGTACCAACGCCCGACCGCGATTACGGTCGCAGACAGTGCCGAGGAATCTGAAAGGACCGACAGCACTTTGCAGTTAACCTGTGTTGTGTCGGGAGTATCCAAACCGATAAACCGATCAACTGCGCCTCCACTTCCACTCACACAGGGTGTCGCAGCAAAGGCCATGGGAAAATCCCAGGTCAGTGCTGAACTGGCGAACAGAGCACCTTCAGTATTGGTGCAATCAACCGCGGGCAGTGTGAACGTGCAGATCTGGGTCCCATCGGCGAACCGCACGTACTCTCCGTTTGCGTTATGGCCACGTTGGATGACGGCTCCGGTAGGTGTGCCAGTGTTCTCAGAGACCGAGCCCAAAAGGTTACCGGGGCCGTAACCGAAATCTGCTCGCATAAGGCGGCCAGCGGTGGTTTCGGACGCGTCACTTTGGACGGCTGCACCTGTGGCTGCTCCGGTGTTGGGATCAAAGCTCAACGCATCTGTCCAGCTCGCACCGTCGGGGGACACCTTGATGGAAAATCCAGTGCTGCCGGACAGACCCATTTCGGCATGACTTGTCCAGTTCGACTGAAACAGAAGTGATGCAGTATCACCAGAGCTGGCCTTGTTAATTTTTAGCTGGTGCCCACTGCCCTCGTGGGTCAGCAAGGTGGCGGGGCTTCGCACTGTGAGGCGGTTTGTTGTGTCCGAAGATGCCGATACGCCGACGCCATCCAGATTTTGCATGTTAACGGGCACAGGGGCCCAGGCTGTGCTATCCCAAAGCTGAAATTCGCCGGTGTTTTCGTCCCAGGCGCGCCAACCTGAAGACGGGGTCACGAAATGCCACGCATTGTCCAACCAGGCGGCAAGGTCCCCGGCGTGCCCCACCCAGTCACCTATTGGTGCGGCCCCAACCGCATGAACCTCGCCCTGTTCGGGCACCACTGGCGGTGTATTTGCGTTCGTTGAGCGGACCGTTAGTTGCACGATCAGATCAAGTCCTCGCAGAGCCTCGTTGTGAGTGACGTGTTTTTGCGCTTATGAGGGTTGCAGAAAGGGAAGGTTCAGTCGGGGTGAGGTTTGTGACACGAGGGGCCTCCTGTAGCTGTCGGCCCGAAACATCGGTTGCGCGCTACACTGCCGCGAAGCGCGTCAAACCTTTGTGACCGGGCCGACCGCCCGGAAAACCTGTTGTTTACTTTTGATCGTCAAGCCAGGAGAGCCCAGCCAGATTAGATCAGGAGCTTTCGCCAATTACTCGCGGGAATAAATGTCTTCGTAGCGAATGATGTCGTCTTCTCCCAAATAAGCGCCCGTCTGCACTTCGATCAGGACCATAGGAACTTTGCCTGGGTTTTCCATCCGATGTGTGGCGCCCAATGGGATGTAGACGGATTGGTTTTCACTCACCAGTTGCTCTTTGTCGTCGATAGTGACTTTGGCGGTGCCTTTGACCACAATCCAATGCTCGGATCGATGGTGATGGGACTGAAGGCTCAATGCGGCACCCGGATGGACATGGATCCGCTTGACCTGAAACCTGTCACCGACCACCAGGCTTTCGAACCATCCCCACGGGCGGTGATCTACCGGCAGCGTCTCTGCCTGTTTCGCCCCTTTTTCCTTCAACACGGTTACGGCTTGTTTTACATCCTGTGCCTTGTCCATACTGGCAACAAGAACCGCATCGGGCATCGCAACCGCTATCACGTTCTCAAGCCCCATCGCCACCACTTCCTGTGTGGGCGATTCTGATCGTATCAGAACGTTTCGGCATTCGATCGCGGTGACGTCACCGTTTGTCACCACGCCATCTTTATTCACATCCGACAGTTCTTGTACAGCGGTCCAGCTTCCGACATCAGACCATCCGGCGGAGAATGGGACCACACTCAGATTTTCCGCTTTTTCCATGACCGCGTAGTCGATTGAGATGTCTGCGCTTTCGGCCCAAGCGGCAGGGTCTAATCTCAGGAAGCCCAAGTCGGTTTTTGCCTCGACAACGGCTTTTTGCACAGGTGCGATCAAACTTCCTGCATTTTGTTCGAATGCAGCCACGATGTCGCGCACCGCAAACAGAAAAATACCCGAATTCCACAAATAGCTGCCGTCTTCCAATATCGACCGTGCGGTGTCAGCGTCTGGTTTTTCGACAAAACAATCCAGCGGAACCGCGCGTTCACTCGAATCCGGTGCGTGACTGAGTTTGAGGTACCCGTACCCCGTTTCCGGACGTGTGGGCGTAATGCCAAACGTCACCAGATCACCACGTTCGCTGACGGCGCGCGCGCCTTCGGCGACCGCCTTGTGGAACGCGGTCTTGTCTGGAATCACATGATCGGACGGAGCCACAAGCATGATCGCGTCCGGATTGCGCGACGAAAGATAGAGGGCAGCAGCCAGAATAGCAGGGGCTGTGTTGCGCCCTTCTGGTTCAATCAGAATTGGTCCGGGGTCAATGCCAACTTCGGCCAGTTGTTCCGGGACGATAAAGCGGAAGGCTTCATTCGTCAGAACCAGCGGCTTTGCATATGGCGCTTCTGATGGCCCAAGCATGCGTTCTGCGCAATCTTGTAGAAGTGTGGTTTCTCCCACCAACGGAACAAACTGCTTGGGATAACTCTTGCGCGACAGAGGCCATAAACGTGTCCCTGATCCTCCGCAAAGAATGACAGGATGAACTGTATTCGTCATGCGTATGCCTTTGAACTGGTAATCACAGAAGGTATTTCTTTAGTTTTACGCAATGAAATAGCTCTTAACTATTGGGCTGCTTTTCCGGTGGCGACAATATCATTCAGATATTGACTCAGGTCATCGCGCAAATCGGCACGGGCAAGCGCAAAGGCTACCGTGGCTTGCAAAAAGCCCGATTTTGAACCGCAATCAAAGCGCTGTCCGTCAAATTTGTAACCAAATACAGGGACCCCATCTGCAATGTCCTCGGCTATGGCGTCAGTCAACTGGATTTCGCCGCCACTTCCGGTCTTCATCGCATTCAGGTTGTTCAGCACAGATGGGCGCAGAACGTAGCGGCCTATAACTGCCAGGTTAGAGGGGGCTTCGTTCAGCTCGGGTTTTTCGACCATACCTCTGGCCGGGATGACAGGACCGATGCTGTCGCCAACATCCAAAACCCCGTAAGAGCTGGTTTTTTCCGGCGAAACTTCCATAGCCGCGACCATGTTGCCACCAGTTTCCTCGTAGGCTTCAATCATTTGTTGAAGGCACGGCTTGTCTGCAGCGATTACATCGTCAGGCAGCATGACGGCAAAGGGTTCATCCCCAATCAGGCGGCGGGCGCACCAAACGGCGTGCCCAAGACCCAAGGCCTTGTGCTGACGTATATAGGCAATCGCGCCGCTTTCCATGTTCGTCTTGTCCAGGATTTCAAGCAACTTGTCTTTTTTCTTGGCCCTAAGTTCCTGCTCCAACACCAGGTTGTGGTCGAAATAGTCTTCGAGCGCAGATTTGCCGCGCGAGGTGACAAAAATAAACTCCTTAATGCCTGCCGCACGTGCTTCATCGATTGCGTACTGCACCAATGGGCGATCCACCAAAGTCATGATCTCTTTTGGGACCGACTTGGTTGCAGGCAAAAACCGCGTTCCCATACCTGCAACTGGAAAAATCGCTTTGGTGACCTTGCGTGTCATGGTGCCTCTCAATTTCAATATTCAGCCGGAAAAACGGATTTAATCCGACATGTTCTCATAGGCTGCGTAACCCGATCAATCAATTATACCCGATGGCCTGGGTGGCAATTGGTCAAATCGTGCCACCTTGTCCGGCTGCTGTCAAAAGCACGCTCTGCAATCTTGGCTGTGTACCCGCATGATAGTTGACGCCTTTTAAAGAATTATAACAGTGATCCGGATTCGCATGCTGTGAAGTGGTTACGGTTGAAGTTCAGCCGGTCCAAGCCCGAGTTTGGGCTATCTGGCAACAGTTGGGTATCGCTTCAGCCATCCGAAAAAGCTAGGCTCACTGGGGTGTATCTTATTTAAAAATATATGCTTTTTTGTGCACGTTTTCCGGTTTGTTCATGCGGTGATAAAAATTGTGTGAGCCACATCTTTCCGACGCATCCGGGGATGATGAAAAGGGGTCAAGACAAATCAAGGGTAGGGTTTTGAGACTGTTCTTGAGGAAAAGTGTTTTTATAAGGAGCGGACGCCTGTTCCCACACTTCTGTTCTGAAATCAGCAACAATTCACTCAAAAGACCTCCAATGGACGTGACCCGGGTATGAAACCTGTGCGCGCTGGGGTTTCGCAGGCTGACCGGCGTGGCAGGTTTGGTGTTGGCCCAAGCGACAACTCAAGATTTGAGAACACCCTCAGGGGGTCAGTTGTGCCTTCATCGCAGGTTCCGGAAAGCAAGTTGGCGCAAAGCCTGAAGTCATTTGCCACCGGCCAATCGAGCGGCGTGTTTTGAACCCCGGCAAACCATCGGCACCGCCAACGTCATGGCCCATTTTCTCGAGGGTCCGCTGCATTGCGGCGATGTCAGAACGGTACAGCCCACCGACCGGACCCCATTGCCCCACAAAATCGTCGACACCGAATTGAATGCGGTCTCCAACATGGCCAACGAACAGAGCGTAAAGATCGCTTTTGTTGTATTCTTTGAGCACATAGAAATTTGGTGTAACCAGAAAGGCCGGTCCATGGCGTCCAGCTGGCATCATCAGATAGCCGAGGCCGTCACGCTCATGGTCCGGAAAGGGCCTGCCTGAAATCCGGCGTATCCCCATTTTTTCCCATTCGTGAATGGGTCGGCCCTGATCGGGCCCTTCCAAAGCGCAGGACACATTCGCGGGAACGGAAACTTCGAAACCCCAGTCTCGACTGCTTAGCCATCCATGTTGGTCTAAATAATGGCCGATGGACGCAATTGTGTCAGCGGGCGATCCCCAGATGTCAGCCCGGCCGTCCCCGTCGCCGTCTCTTGCATAGGTCAAATAATTGGATGGCATGAATTGTGGCTGACCCAATGCACCCGCCCAGCTACTTTTCATGTCTTGGGCAGGTAAATAACCAGCCTCGGCTATTTGAAGGGCCGCAATCAACTCGTTTGTAAAATACTCGGCACGCGTGCTCATGAATGCTTTGGTCGATAGAACGCGAAACGCGTCGTGGCGGATGGGCACCTGTCCGTACCCGCTCTCTCTGCCCCAGATTGCCAGGATTATGCGGCCGGGCACACCGGTTTCGCGCTCGACCGAGGCAAGTATTGCGGAATGCTGTTTTGCCATCTTGCGCCCAACCGAGGTGGCACCCTGAACGGATCCTGAGTTGAAGTACCGCCCAGGCGAGCCGAATTCGGCCTGTTTCTGATTTTTTGGTGTCTTGGCCTTTCGTCCGGGCGGGACCAGATCTGGCAGTTTCCAGTTCAGGGTCACGCCAGAAAACGCCTGTTGCATCGTATCCCGTGAAACCCCTTTGGAACGCGCTTTTGGCCAGACCACCTCTTGCAACCAGGTTTGGAATTGACGTTCAACTTCAGCGCGATCCTGAGCCAGCGCAGCTTGCGAAGTCAAAATAAGACCTATGATTGCAAGTATTTTGTGTATCAAAACCAAGTTGCGTCCCTGTTTTGGCCGGGGCTCGACTGATGCGGTTTTCCATTGATGCCCAAGGTTGAATGAAAGTCTTACCTGGCAATCTGCAGTATGGAAAGGTCTTGAGAAAACTTTCGCATTTGCTGATAGTTGGGTGGAATTTGGATCACGAGAGGGTTGTGTGTTATGGCCGCAGGCAGATTGTCCACCCTATCCTCGCTCGTGGTGGCTGCCGTGTTCATTTTGGCTGTAACTGCGCAAATGGCTGTTGCCAGCGACAGTTTTTTGGATCCGCAAGGCCCGATTGCAGCCATTCAGAAAACTCATCTGTTACGGGCGACCGCCCTGATCATGGTGGCGGTCATACCCGTCCTCGTTCTGGTCCCCTGGATCGCATTTCGATACCGGCGTCGAAGGGGTGGAACCGCTGCCTATAGGCCGGACTGGGATTTTTCAGCCAAACTGGAAATTATCATGTGGGGCGTGCCTGTTTTGATCGTAGCGCTCCTGTCTTTCTATCTTTGGAAGGCGACGCACCGGCTCGACCCGTATTCAGCAAGTTTTGGTGAGGAACCGGCCGTGCAGGTTCAGGTGGTTGGTCTGGATTGGAAGTGGTTGTTTCTCTATCCCGATCTGGGCATTGCCAGCGTCGGCGAGTTTGGAATCCCAACCAAACGACAGGTGGCCATGACATTAACCACCGATACTGTGATGCAGTCTTTCATGATCCCCTCTCTGGCCGGTCAGATTTACGCGATGCCGGGCATGACAACGCAATTGCATCTGGTCGCAGATACTCCAGAGGTCATGCAGGGCGAAAACACGCAGTATAACGGACGTGGGTTCACAAAACAGAAGTTCCGCACTGTTGCGATGGAGCAAGATGCCTTTGATACGTGGGTCGACAAAGTGCGCACCGGCGGCATCCCGCTGAATGCGGCCACCTATCAGACGCTTGCGATGCGAACTGACAGGGATGAGGTTCAAGCAGCTTTGGGGACAGCACAGATGCCTGATGATGCACTGTATTTCACGCTAGAAGAGGATGTGTTCCAAAGCATTCTGCACCGGTATCACACCGGCGAGGGCTTGCCTGCCGATCAACAACCGGGCACGGCATCCTTCGGGCAGGAGGCGCAAAAATGACGTCAACCGAAACTGGCTTTTTGGGCCGCCTCAGTTGGGATGCGCTTCCGATTGCCGGGTTGCTTCAAGACCCCAGCGCCAATGAGATCGTGGCAAATGCGGCTGCGGGAGTCGTGATCGTTGGCGTTATTGCCGTGGTGGGCCTGCTCAGCTGGTTTCGGCTGTGGACACCGCTGTGGCGCGATTGGCTGACTAGCGTCGATCACAAGAAGATAGGCATCATGTATGTCGTCTTTGCCATCGTAATGCTTGCGCGCGGCGTGTTGGAGGGCGTTGTCATGCGCGCTCAGCAAGCCGCAGGGCCGGGTGATGGATTTCTTGAGGCCGAGCACTTTGCCGAGCTTTTCAGCACCCACGGCACGATCATGATTTTCTTTGTTGCCGTGCCCTTCGTCTTTGGTATTGCCAATTATGTTGTGCCGCTGATGATCGGGGCGCGCGATGTCGCGTTTCCCCGATTGAACCAGATCAGTTTGGGTTTGACTGTGTCCGCTGGCATGATGTTGATGGTCTCACTGGTGGTGGGGAGGTTCTCAACAGGCGGCTGGACAGCTTACCCGCCATATACGGGCGCCGCGTTTAATCCGGGAGTGGGACCGGATTATTGGATATGGGCCATCGTTGTATCGGGTATTGGGACCACGCTCACAGGCATCAACTTTGCCGTAACGATCTACAAAATGCGGGCGCCGGGAATGACCTTCATGCGGTTGCCGATGTATTGCTGGACGATTATCTGCAGTTCGATCCTGATCGTTTTTGCGATGCCGCCCTTGGGGGTTGCCGCGTTGATGCTGGCCGCAGACCGTTATCTGGATTTCCACTTTTTCACCAACGACCTCGGCGGCAACATGATGAACTACGCCAACCTGTTCTGGCTGTTCGGTCACCCCGAGGTCTATCTGCTGGTTCTGCCTGCCTATGGTATCTATTCCGAAGTGTTCGCGACTTTCTCGGCCAAGCGGCTATATGGCTACAACTCGCTTGTTATTGCGACAATGTCGATTGCGGTGCTGTCCTTCACGGTCTGGCTGCATCACTTTTTCACCATGGGTCAGAGCGCATTGATCAACGCCGTTTTTGGTATTGCAACCATGCTGATCGCTATTCCGACCGGTGTGAAAGTCTATGACTGGATGGCAACCTTGTGGCGAGGGCGGATCCGGTTTTCGGTTCCGATGCTGTATGGGCTGGCATTTCTGATGCTGTTTGTGATTGGTGGCCTTAGCGGAGTGATCCTGGCCAATCCAACGGTCGACTATCAGGTGCACAACACGCTGTTTCTGGTGGCGCATTTCCACAACGTGCTGTTGCCGGGTGTGCTGTTTGGTCTGTTGGCAGCTTATAACTATTGGTTCCCCAAGGCGTTCGGTTTCCGCCTGAACGAGTTCTGGGGCCGCGTTACAGTCGCTCTTTGGACCATAGGGTTTTTGTTGACCTTCATGCCGCTCTATTTCGTCGGGCTGATGGGAATGCCGCGCCGCTCATTCAGCTATGACGATCCGTCCTTCCACCCTTTCATGATCGTCGCCATCGTTGGGGCGCTGGTGATTACGTGCGCCTTGTTTTCGGTTCTCATCCAATTGTGGGTCAGTGTCCGGGATAGCGAAAAGACCCGTGTCCCGGTGGGGGATCCATGGGATGGCCGTACATTGGAGTGGTCGATTCCATCGCCACCGCCGCCGTACAATTTTGCAATCATCCCACAGGTAAAGGATCGTGATGACTTCGCTGCCGCCAAAGAACGAGGCATCGCGTATCCAACGCCGGACGCATATGAAGATATCGAATTGCCGCGCAATACCGGTATCGGCTTTATCCTCTGTGTTTTCAGCGGAGTCTGGATGTTTGCTTTGGTGTGGTGGATCTGGTGGTTGGCGGCCCTGATGACTGTGCTGATGATCCTGGCCGTGATCATCTGGACCTTTGACGACAGTACCGAATTCACCATCGCTGCTGAAGAAGTGCGCAGAGATCATGAAGCCTGGTTGTCCCTAGTTCACAGTGAAAAGGCTGTGGATCGTGACTACGAAACCTCCCCAGAAAACCGCGGCCTCGCCCGCCCAGATCTGGAGGCAGTCACATGAAACGCACACCAACGCATAGTTATCCGGGCATCAACCTTGGGGAACGCCACGCGAGTGCCGACAAGGCGACAGAAGTTGTCACCTTTGGTTTCTGGATCTTCCTGATGAGCGATCTGGTCTATTTCGGCCTGATGTTTGCAATCTACATCACAATGATTGATGCGCAGGTGGGTGGACCCGGTCCGCACGAACTGTTCGATCTGAAAAGTGTCTTTGCTCAAACCCTGATCCTGTTGACCAGCAGCCTGACTGTCGGTCTTGCCATGCTGGCCTTAAAGTACAACTTGCCGCGCGGGCGCATCATTCTTTGGTTTGGGGTTACGCTTTTGTTGGGACTCAGCTTTCTGGTTCTTGAACTGCGTGACTTCATGGCCATGGCGGAAAAAGGCGGTGTTCCACAACGCAGCGGCTTCCTATCGGCATTCTTCGGTCTGGTCCCGCTGCATGGTTTGCACGTTGCGGCGGGATGTCTGTGGCTGATCGTTCTGGGCATTCAATTGCGCGCGAAAGGAATGACAGACCTGATTATCTCACGCGTGGTGCGTCTGGCGTTGTTCTGGCACTTCCTTGACCTGATCTGGATCGGAATAATCACCATCGTTTATTTCGGAGGTCTGACCTATGGATAAGCGCTCTGAAATGCACCGTCGTGAGCGGCGACGTTATGTGATCGGATATGGCGGGTCGCTGTTGCTTACACTGGCCATGTTTGGCGTGGCGCATCTATTCGGGATCGAAACCACTGGCGTGTATCTGACAATTGGATTGCTTGGTCTGGCACAGCTTGTTTTGCAGCTAGTTTATTTCCTGCATATCGACCGTCGTCGCAGCAGCCGGGAAGACCTGCACCTTGTGCTGTTTTCCACGATGGTTTTGTTGATTATGATTCTGGGTACGGTTTGGGTGTTGGGCAACCTGGCGATCCGAATGCATATGCATGTGATGTAATAGGCAGCGCACAACAAAGGTAAACGGCATGAGACCTCTCAAAACCATAGCCATTGCTGTTATGTTGGCAGTAATCGGTGTGGGTTTGCTGTTGTTTTGGCGGCACGAGGAACGGTACCCATCCACCCAGGATGCTTATATCGGCGCCAACATCATTTATGTGGCAGCCCAGGTGACCGGGCAAGTGGCGGAAGTCCAGATTTCCGATAACCAATCGGTTAAGAATGGCGATCTCCTGTTCACTATTGACGACACTCAGTTCAAAGCCTCCGTCGACGCGGCCAAAGCTGATCTGGACAGTGCCATTCAACAGGCCAAGTCGTACTCGACACAAATTACGGCCGCTGAAGCGTCCGTTCAAAGCGCCCAATCTGCTTATGACACTGCAAATAAGAGCCTAGAGCGCGCGAAAGCCCTGTTTGCTGCAGGTGATGTCGCGCAGGCCTCATTGGACCAGACGACATCAGAATTCGCGCAGGCCTCGGCACGGCTGACGACCAGCCAATCCAGCTTGTTGGCGCTGCAAAGCGGGTTGGAAGCAAAACAGGACGACATCTTGTCATCTCAGGCGCAGCTTGAGATCGCCGAAACAAACCTGGCTTGGACCAAGGTCTATGCGGTCGCAGATGGCTGGATCGCCAATCTGACGTTGCGCCCCGGATCTTCGGTCTCTGCCAACGCGCCTCAATTCTCGATTGTTGAGTCCTCGGATTGGTGGGTAGACGCCAATTTCAAGGAAACGTCGTTGCCTCGTATCCGGCCCGGGCAGCCTGTAACAGTTCAGGTCGACATGCTGCCGGGGGTGAAGCTTACCGGCAAGGTGGCCTCAATCGGACGCGGTTCAGGGGACACATTCTCGTTGCTGCCGTCCGAGAATGCCAGTGGAAACTGGGTCAAGGTCACACGGCGTTTTCCGGTTCGGATCGCACTTGACCCAACCGATGCCCCCTTGCGGGTCGGCGGCAGCAGCAAAGTTGTCGTGGACACAACGGGCCCGGCGGACGGAAAATGACTTCGGCGGCGTCCGGCCCTGTAAACCGGGTGATCGTGGTTGCTGTTGTTCTCAGCGCCATATTGGAAGTGCTGGACAGCACGATTGTCAACGTTGCCTTGCCGCATATTCAGGCCGCGTTTGGGGCGACAACCGACCAAGCGACATGGATTCTGACCAGCTATATCGTATCGGCGGTGGTCATAATGCCACTGACCGGCTTTGTGGCCCGCCGTGTTGGGCGGCGACGGTTGATCCTGACAGCAGTGACTGGCTTTGCAGTTATGTCGATGATGTGTGGCCTGTCCTGGAGCCTCGAAGTCATTGTTGCCTTTCGGCTGGCCCAAGGCATGTTTGGAGCTTTCCTGATCCCATTATCGCAATCGATCCTGTTCGACGCCTTCCCCAGAGAAGAGCGTGGGAAGGCGATGGCGGTTTTCGGCTTGGGGGTCGTAGTGGCACCCGTTCTTGGGCCGACGGTTGGTGCGATCCTGACCGAGTATTTCTCGTGGCGGATGGTGTTTTTCGTCAACTTGCCTGTGGCCGCCCTTGCCCTTCTGTTGCTGGCCGGGGAATTGCCCGAAGACAAGACCGAGGATGTACAGATCGACTGGAAGGGTCTGGCCTTGTTGGCACTTGGCATCGGGTGTCTGCAATTTGTCCTGGATCAGGGCGAAACCATGGATTGGATGTCGTCTCGTGTCATTCAAGTGGCTGTGGTCGCGTCGGTACTGGGCGCGATCGGATTTATTGTTCACGCATTGACCGCGCGTAACGCGGTCGTGGATCTGCGTTTGTTTGCGGACCGCAATTTTGCCCTGTGCAATCTGATCATCGCCGGATTTGCGGTCTCATTGTTTGGTGGTATTGCAGTCCTGCCAACGCTCGTACAAAACCTTCTGGATTTCCCCGTTATCGCTTCAGGCCACCTTTTTATTCCGCGCGGTTTGACAGCAGGATTGTCGATGGTTCTGACCGGCGCCGTACTGGTTCATCGTTTCGATCCACGCTTATTGGCGGGCGCCGGATTGTTGCTGACTGCGATTGGGAACTTCATGATGGGTGCCATCAACCTCAATGCCGGGTTTTGGGAGTTGGCGTGGCCCGGAGCCATCAGTGGGTTAGGGATGGGTTTGGTCTTTGTGCCTATGTCTATTCTCGCGTTCGAAAGCATCAGCCAAAACCGGCAAGACGAAGCCTCTGGCCTGTTCAACGTCACTCGCCAGTTGGGCTCATCGGTTGGCATCTCTCTGGTCGGCACATGGATCGTACGTGGACTTCAGACCAACACAGCTGTCCTAAGCCAGAATGTGACGCCCTATAACCCTGCGGCGCAAGCTTACCTGAACCCGCTTGGCTTGACACCTGACAGTCCACAGGGCGCTGCGATCCTGGGTCAGGAAATCGCGAAGCAGGCAGAACTGATCTCTTACCTGACCGTTTTCAACAATCTTGGCCTGCTGGCCCTGGCGACAATTCCGCTATTGTTTTTCTGTCGTGCGCCAAAGCCGGGAACCCAGACGGCTGTCCACGTGCATTGATCCACGGAAGCTTCAATAAATACCTTTTCCCCGACTGTACCAGATCGGGAACAAGGTTTCCCCACGATTTCAAGTGAAGTGACAGTCACAGATCAGTTAGGGATTGACCTCGGGTTATTCACCACATGTGTGTTGATCCTGCGAATGCTCCATTCGACCGCATCTCGCATCGCGCGGCCCAAGGCCTTGTCAAAGGCTTCGATCAGATCAGGTGTTTGTTCACTGGCGGCCACGACATTTTCCTGGAACGAGCTGGATGCAATAATCTTGTCTTCGTACTCGTCAATGACCTTAATATTCATACGCACTTCAATGCGGACCGATTTACTGGTCTCTGTTTCTTGGACCACAATGCCCTGAAATTCGCGCAGGTCAGGTGCAATCACATAGTCTGCGCGCAGGCCAACGGTAGATCGACCAACCGCCGCAACTTTTCCCGAATTCTCGTAGCTTTCCACCAACAGCGTTTGAACGATCAAAGGAGCACGATCTACCCAACGCGCGCGCGGAAGGTACTGCACCTGCAAGGGCGTCGGCTGAATAGCGATCTGATCTGTGTTCACTGCCGCAGTTGCTGTTGGTTCCTCGACAACGATCTGCTTTTGAATTCGGGGCAGTGCGGACGAAAAGGTGCTTTTGGGCGTCAATAAATAAAGGTCGTTGGGCTTGGCCGCCTGTTGCAACGTACCCAGGCCAGCGCAGCCGCCGATCAGGGCAAATGCCAGCAATGCGAAAACAGGCTTGATCATTGGCGGAACTCCGATGCTTGAGTGCCCAACAGGAATCGTGCGGGATCCCGTTCAATCTTATCCACCAGTCGGTCGAGACTGATAACAAGTCGTTGGGATTCTTCGATGAAGCGGATAAATTGCGGAAGGCCGACGCGCAGGAAATCCGAAACTTGGCGACGATTGTTCTGAACGATGCCGTCGATAGTGCCCATCAGTTCAGACGCAGAATTCGATGCGCTTAGAACGTCGTCCGAGATTTGATCGATCTTTTCGGTCACGTTCGAGACCGTCTCGGTCACTTGATTAGCCGCTTTGCGGATGTCAGCAGCCACAGGCGCGACTTCTTCTTCCATCACCCGATTGGCTGAGTTGAACGCCGTCTCTGCCGAAGACAGCGCCCCCTTCGCCGTGTCCATCGCCGACGTAATCGACCCCAATGTCGTGTTGGCGTTCAGAACGGTTTCGTTGACAATTTCCAAGGTGACGCTGCCTTCGTCCGACAACAACGTCAAACGTTCAGCCAGTTGCGCGCCGCGTTCAATGAAAGGTCGAATGTCCTCTTGCAGGATCTGGTCCGCCGTTTGGATCGTTGTTTTTGCTTCGTCCAACGCGGCCTTGGCGGATTCTGATGCGGTTTTGACCGAGTCCAGCGTATCCGTTCCTGTCTCAAGCGTTGTCTGAGCTGTTTCGATCAATGGATCCAGACGCTTAGAGAATTCGCCAATGTCCTTGGCGGCATTACCAATATCGCTGGCGACAGACTCAAAGCTTGTCAAAGTGTTGTCCAACCGTCCTGTAGCCGACGCAAGATTGTCTAGTATACCGCTCACGGCTTCCCTGTTCTTGTCGTCAACGACCTTGTTGAGGCTTTCCAAAAGTGTGACGGCCTCATCCAACACTTTCGGTGCGCCTTCAAACAGTGACTGGATTGTGCTGCGTTTGCTTTTGATCACGCTGTTTTGTGCCAGTCGTTGTGCGCTCGCCGACCCACCGGTCAACTCGACATAGCCAACCCCGGTCACACCTAGGGACTGCAACTGGGCAATCGTTTCCTCGGTGATTGGAATATCTGCATCCACTTCGATGCGAACTCTGACTTTCGAGGGGTCGTCTTCATCCAAATTCAACGAAATAACCTGGCCAACAGGAAGGCCGTTGAAGCTCACACCTCCCGCAGCGGAAAGCCCTGAGACATTGTCGAACAAGACGTCGTAATAAGCGTATTGGCGTGTGACCTCAAATTTCGCAAGCCAAAGGAAAAAACCAAACGCGCCCAGAAGCCCTGCAAGGGTAAACGCGCCGATCAGGATATAATTCGCTCGGGTTTCCATTGCCTCTACCTGTCCTGGCCCTTTTGTTGTGCTGCGCGGGCGCGGGGGCCTGTGAAGTATTCCTGCACCCAAGGATGATCGACCTTGGCCATGTCTTCGATCGGACCTTCGACCAGTACGCGCTGTTCTGCAAGCACAGCAATCCGGTCGCAGATGGCATAAAGGCTATCCAGATCATGGGTGACCATGAACACTGTCAACCCAAGAGCCTGCTGCAATTCGCCAATCAACTCATCATAAGCCGCCGCCCCAATAGGGTCCAATCCGGCGGTTGGTTCATCCAGAAACACGATTTCGGGGTCCAAGGCCAATGCCCGGGCCAGCGCCGCGCGCTTGCGCATACCGCCGGAAAGCTCGGACGGAAACTTGCCGCAGCTCAGCTGAGGCAACCCAACCAGGCTGATCTTCAGCGAGCCCAGCGACTCCATCAGCTTTTCGCTCAGACCCGTGTGCTCGCGCAGCGGGGCCATTACGTTTTGCAGGACGGTCAATGACGAAAACAGAGCGCCGTCCTGGAAGGCCACACCCCAATGGCGTTCGATGCTGCGCCGATCTTCCTCGGGGCCGTTCAAGACATCAACACCCAGAACTTCGATGCTGCCCGCCGCCGGCGTGTTCAGCCCTACAATTGTTCTGAGCAATACCGATTTACCAGTGCCGGACCCGCCGACAATTCCCAGAACTTCGCCGCGCCAGACATCGAGGTCCAGATTATCATGCACCACCTGCGATCCGAACTGGTTTCTGAGGCCGCGCACACGGATCACAGCGTCACGTTGTGACGCCGTTGAACTCGTTGCCTCTTGTATTCTGCTGTTCATGTCAGATTCCGACCTCTGAGAAGAAAATCGAAAACAGGGCGTCAATTACTATGACCATGAAGATGGATTGCACAACCGATGCGGTTGTCCGCTGACCCACGCTTTGTGCAGATCCTCTGACCTGCATGGCCTGCCAACAGGAGATTACTCCAATAACCAACGCAAAAAAGGGCGCTTTGATCAGACCAACGGCTAGTTGCCAGACATCCGTATTCTCCTTCAATCGCGTCAGAAACATGCCGGGGCTTACGCCCAGATCAATCCAGCTCATCAAGGCGCCACCGAATAAACCCGCTATGTCCGCGATAAACCCCAGAATGGGCAACATGATCAAAAGGGCGAGGACACGGGGAATTACCAGCACTTCAATCGGGTCCAGCCCCAAGGTTCGCATGGCATCAATCTCTTCCTGCACTTTCATCGAACCGATCGAGGCTGTGAACGCCGAGCCTGAGCGACCCGCAACAATGATCGCTGTCAACAAAATCCCAAGCTCTCGTAAGACCGAGATTGAGATCAACTCCACTACAAATATCTCTGCGCCAAACTGCTTGAGCTGCGTCGCGCCTTGAAAAGCCAAAACAACACCGATCAGAAACCCCATCAGAGCCACGATGGGAAGGGCTTTGACACCGGTTTCCTCCATATGCGTGACGAGGGCCGCCTTGCGCAGCCGCCATGGCATGACCATGGTGCGGAACAGCCGGTGTAGCGTAAGTCCCAAAAATTCAAGGATTGAAAGCGTGTCCTTCCAAGCCCCGAAGGTGCCGCGACCCACATCTGCCACCCAATCCATGAAACTGCGGGGATCTTCGAGCTTGCCGGGTTTGCCCGGGATCGAGCGGGTTACGGTATCAATAAGCGTCGCATGTGCAGGCTTTGCCCCCAGAATTTCCACTGCCCCACCGTTCGAGGTGAAACGCTTACCAAGGTCCGCGATCAACCATGCACCTCCGGTGTCGAGGGCCTCGATCTGGGACAAATCAAAAACGACCTTGTCAGCCGAGGGTTGTATAGCTGCAAAATCATGCTCCACTGATGCCAAAGATTGCGTGAGCAATTCACCCGAAATACGGACATGAGTGCCTTCGGTGTCGCGCTCGGATGAGATCATTGCCTTCGTCATAAAGCCATGTGAAGTAAAACGCTCTGAGCCTTCAAGTCTTTGTTCTGAAAGATCGGGTTTTTGCGGTGCAGGATGGCCCTCGCGTCACGCCTTGTTTGGTGCGGCCAGGTTTTCGGGCTCGGGTATACAAGAAAGTGTTGGCTACTTATTTAATCAGTTGCTTGAGCCCAGAATGCGAGACACAGTCCGCGTGGGAGTCGAGGTTGAAGCGGAGTGTTCAGATGTCTCAGGCCAAAAACGTCTTGTTCATCATCATTGATCAACTTCGGGCTGATTGCCTGAGCGGCGCTTTGGCAGATTATGTGGATCTTCCGAATTTGCGGGCATTCATGCAAGAGGCTGTGACCTTTACGCGGCATTACTCGGTCACCAACCCCTGCGGGCCTTCGCGGGCTTCGCTTTTGACCGGGCAATATGCGATGAACCACCGTTCGGTGCGAAATGGAACGCCACTGCGTCACGATACCCCCAATATCGCCACGGAAATGCGCAAAGCGGGATACATGCCGTTGCTGTTCGGCTATACAGATACATCTGCCGATCCGCGTGTCCATGACGCCAATGATCCGGTTCTCAAATCATATGAGCAGTCCATGACCGGGTTTCTTGAGGTGGTCGAAATGCGCCTTGAAGAGTCATATCCCTGGCAAGCACATCTGATGAAAAAGGGATATAAGTTCGATCAGCACTGGGATGTTTACAAACCCACCTCGAAAGACGGTCAGTCCCCCAAATTGAATGACCCGGCGCTCTATCGGGCCGAAGACAGTGACACTGCGTTTCTGACGGATGCTTTTCTTGAAGGCATCGCGCCTCATTGTGGCGAGGGTTGGTTTGCTCATTTGACCTATATCCGCCCGCATCCGCCTCTGGTCGCACCCGCGCCGTACAACGACATGTACAATCCGGCAGAAATCCCTCTGCCACAACGGTTGCACAGCACGGAAGCTGAGAAGAACCTGCACCCGTTCTTTGGGCCCACGCAGGATTCCTATACAGCCAAAGACTTTGTGCACGGCTTTGATGAAGTCGAGCCGACGGACGAGAACATTCGCACTCTGCGCGCTGTCTACCTTGGTCTGGCAACAGAAGTAGATCACCACATCGGTCGTGTGGTGAAATACCTCAAGGACAGCGGGCAATATGACGACACGATTCTTGTGATCACAGCTGATCATGGCGAAATGCTGGGGGATCGCCACAGCTGGGGTAAGATGACCGTCTATGACGCAGCCTATCATACCCCTTTGATGATCCGTTTGCCCGGGAACAATGATCAGGCGGGTGCACGAGTGAGTGTTCCAACTGAATCGGTCGATGTCGCGCCAACGATCCTGGACTGGATTGGGCAACCGGCTCCGAACACGATGGATGGTCGATCCTTGATGCCGCTGTTGCGCGGTGAAGTTCCAGAGGACTGGCGCAGCTATTCGTTCAGCGAGCTGGATTTCTCGGAACCTGAAAACTCGACTCTGTGGCAACAGCAACTTGAAACGGGCAACAGCGACTCGTGCCTGGGAATTCTGCGAGACGACCGATTTACTCTGATCGAGTTTGCCGCGGACCTGCCGCCGATCCTGTTTGACCATCAGAGCAAAGGCGAATTTGAGAATGTGGCGGACAAGCCTGAACTGGCGCCGGACTTGGCCCGATTAAGCCGTCAGATGCTGCGGCACCGGATGAAGAACATGGACCATACACTTTCGCTGCATTCGATTACATCTGAAGGTGCAAAATCCCGTTCTCGATACTGATCGCCCTGTGTGTGGCTTAGAACTTTCCCTGAAAAATTGTAGACAAATTCATATCTTACGATATCGTCCTTGTGAAATACGCATCGTTTTACGCTCTGACGGCCAGCGGTAATTGTGCTGCGGTTTTTCGGTTCTGAATTATTTGTGCAGATCGGCTTGTCAGCGATTTCAAAGTTCCAAACACACCTTTATGCACACAAGGGGTTCCGGGGAGGACAGGAATGGGCGATTGGTTTGTGAATGTGCTGCGCAGCTATCCCGAACTGGCGGTTTTTCTGTCGATCGGGATAGGGTTCTGGATCGGTCCCAAGAAATTTTTTGGTTTCAGCCTCGGGACCGTTACAGCAACTTTGCTTGCGGCTGTGATCATCGGGCAAACGCATATTCAAATCGACTCGGCGGTCAAATCGACCTTTTTCATCATGTTCATCTTCGCAGTTGGATACGGTGTCGGCCCGCAGTTTATCCGCGGTCTCAAGGCAGACGGCGCACGAGAGGTGTTGTTCGCACTCAGTGTTTTGGCTTTGTGCCTGATTGTGCCAGTCTTATCTGCCAAAGTCGCAGGGCTGGAACTGGGCTTCGCGGCTGGCTTGTATGCAGGATCACAGACCATTTCTGCCGCAATTGGTGTGGCGACCGACCAGATCAGTCAACTGGGTCTGTCGTCAGAACAGGCGCAGACCTATGCCAATCAGATACCGATTGCCTACGCAGTCACATATATTTACGGCACGATTGGGTCGGCCATCATTCTGGCCAAACTCGGGCCACGTCTGATCGGTGTGAATCTGGTTGTCGCTTGCAAAGAATATGAGGCCAAGCTTGGTGGTAGCGCTTCTGTTGAGACTGGCGAAGGTATCGTTTCGGCCTATCGCATGATCGAAGCTCGGGCGTTCGAAATCCCCGATGACAGCGATTTGCTGGGCCAGCCGGTGAAGGATTTGATGCCTGGTGTGCGTATTTATGCCGAACGGATCAAGCGCGGTGACGCTGTGATCGAGGTTGAAGACAGCACGGTACTTCAGGCGGGCGACCTCGTCATGTTCTCTGGGCGACGCGCGGATTTGGTTGGCCTTTTGGAAGGGCACCTGAAAGAGGCTGATGCCCCTGAATTGCTGAACACGCCGACCGAGAAGCTGGATGTGCTGATCACCAGCAAAGAGGTTCACGGGAAAACTCTGGAAGAACTAAGCAAGCTTTCGCTGGCGCGCGGTGTCTATGTTTCGAAACTAATGCGAAACATGGTCGAACTGCCACTTTTGCCGGGAACTGTTGTGCATCGCGGCGATATCTTGACGGTTCTTGGATCAAAGCGTCATGTAGAGGCCGCCATTGCCCGGGTTGGGTATGCCGACCGCCCGGTCGAGACAACAGACTTGGCTTTTGTCGGCTGGGGAATATTCATTGGTGGTCTGGTCGGAACACTGGCAATTACCATGGGTGGTTTCCCAATTAGCCTATCCACAACAGGCGGGGCCCTTTTGGCCGGCTTATTACTGGGCTGGTTGCGAACTGTGCATCCGACATTCGGGCGTATTCCCGGCCCGTCTTTGTGGTTGATGAACACCCTTGGCCTAAACGTTTTCATAGCTGTGATTGGCATAAGCGCCGGTCCCGGTTTTGTGGCGGGCCTGCAACAGGCCGGCGTTGCGCTGCTGCTTTGGGGAATAGTCGCCACCTCTCTGCCGATGATCTTCTCGGTTTACGTTGGCCACTATGTGTTCAAGTTTCACCCGGCCATTCTGTTTGGCGCCTGCGCTGGCGCGAGAACAACAACCGCTGCGCTTGGGATGATCCAGGAGGCCGCGCAAAGTCGAATACCCGCGCTGGGGTATGGGATGCCCTATGCGATTGGGAACACTTTGTTGACGATCTTTGGCATGGTTGTTGTTTTGATCCTTAGTTGATTTGGAAAGGTATGTGTTATGGACCGTCTGAAACTGCACGATTACGAAGCGCTCAGCCCTTTTCAGATCAAAGATGAGCTGATCAAACTAGCCTCGGATGAGGCCAGAAAATCCAACAGCGCGTTTCTGAATGCGGGACGAGGAAATCCCAACTGGATCGCAACCCGTCCGCGTGAAGCGTTCTTTGCACTCGGTCAGTTTGCCGTCACCGAAGCCAAACGCGTCATGGATCATCCGGCGGGTCTGGGTGGCATGCCAGCCGTCAAGGGATGCCATGACAGGCTTCTGAAATGGGCTGAGGTCAATGCGGACATGCCCGGCACGGACACTTTGCTTACCGTTGTCAAACACGCCATTTTTGCGTTTGATTTCAATGCAGATGCGTTTGTTCACGAACTGACGGACTCGATTATTGGCGACAATTACCCGGTGCCGGACCGTATTCTGCATCACAATCAGATCATAGCGCACGAATACTTGATGTGGGCCATGTGTTCTGGTCGACAGCCGGATGCGCGATTTGATCTGTTTGCAGTCGAGGGCGGCACGGCGGCGATGTGTTACATCTTCAAGTCGCTCAAAGCCAACCGATTACTGAACCCAGGTGATACGATTGCGTTGTGTACTCCGATCTTCACGCCGTATCTCGAGATGCCTGAACTTGAGGATTACAGCCTCGAATCCGTGCATGTGGAAACGGACGAAGAAGACGCGTTCCAGCTGACCGATGCAGCGGTCGAGACGTTGAAAGACCCCAAAGTAAAAGCCTTCTTTCTGGTCAATCCGGGCAATCCTTCGTCAGTTGCGCTGAACAAGGCATCTTTGGAGAAGCTGGCAGATGTGGTCGAGAACCATCGCCCCGATCTCATCGTTCTGACAGATGATGTCTATGGAACCTTCGTGCATGATTTCACATCGGTCATGGGGTACATGCCGCGCAACACGATCGGCGTGTATTCGTATTCGAAGTATTTCGGCTGCACCGGCTGGCGTTTGGGTGTCATCGCAGTGGCGCAGGACAATATCTTTGACCTCAAACTGGCTGAGCACAGTGAAGAGATCAAACAGGCGCTGGACAAGCGCTATGGCACGCTCAGCCTGACACCGCGTGAGATCAGGTTCATAGACCGTCTGGTTGCAGACAGCCGGGATGTTGCCCTGAACCACACCGCTGGTCTTTCCTTGCCGCAACAGGTCATGATGACCCTGTTTTCGCTTGTTGAACTTGTAGACACCAAGAAAGACTATCAAACCGCTTGCATGGAGCTTGTGCATCGACGGTTCAAGCTGTTGACCGAAGCGATGGGGATCCAGGTTGACGGGGGCGAAAACTACGATGCCTATTACGGGATTATCGATTTCGAGTATTGGTTGCGAAAATATGTCGGTGAGGATGTTGTTGCGTGGATCAAGAAGAACGTGCACCCGCTGGACATTGCGTTCAAACTGGCCGAAGATCACGGGATTGTTCTATTGAACGGCAGCGGCTTCGATGCGCCGGGTTGGTCTGCGCGCGTGTCTTTTGCCAACCTGCCGGACGAAGCCTATGCCCAGATCGGCCGCGCCGTACGGTCCGTAGCCAGAGGTTATGTCGAAGCTTATCGTGCCGCCAATAAAATGCCGCTGCATGGCGGGTCATAAATTAGCATTGCCGCAAGAATGAAACCCACTATTCGTACCTGTAATCAGGTGCTACGCAGGTGCTGTGGAAAAGGCAAACTTGGACATAACGGAAAAGCGCATAAAGGCGATGACCACGGCAGGGCTGAACCTTATCGGTCAGGCGCTTTCCATTTATGACAGCAAGTTGCAGCTTGTGCTCAGCAATCGCCGGTTTCAGGAAATGTTCGATTTACCGGACGAGTTGGTTCAACCCGGGGCTCCGTTTCGGGATACAATTCATTTCCTCGCCAGCCGTGGAGAATATGGACATGACGAGAGTGTCGAGGACATGGTCAATCTGCGGGTCAAGCAGGCCCTGGCGTTTGAACCGCATTACATGGAGCGGGTGCGGCCCAACGGGCAGGTTGTCTCAATCGAGGGCGCTCCGTTGCCTCAAGGAGGATGGGTCGCGGTCTATACTGACATCACGGGCACGCGGCGCGCCGAAAACCTGTTGCGGGCGCGATCAGAGGAACTGTCGGAACAGTTGCTCGGGCACGCCGAGGAACTATCAGCGACCAACCGCAAGCTTGCAGCCACGATCGCGGCCTTGGAAGAAGCGAAAAGGGAACTGACCGAAATTGAAGCCCGAACGCGCCTTGTGACCGAAATGATGCCTGCGCATATCGCGCATTTGGACAGTGACGGGCTTTATGACTACTCCAACCGACGTCTGAGTGCGGTCATGCCGGGGCGTCCGTCCGATATTCTTGGCCTGCATATTTCCGAGGCGCTGGGTGAGGTCGCTTTTGAGCGCGTGGAAAGCCATTTGCAAAAGGCTTATGATGGCGCGCCTTCAGTTTTTGAGTTTACCGAAGATCAGGATGCTCGTCGCATCCGAGTTTCGTTCACGCCGGATGGGGCAGGGGGTGTCTATGTGATGTCCGTGGACATTACCGAAGAAACGCAGGCACGGGTCGCCTTGCAGCAGACTCGTCGCCGGGCGATGGCAGCCCAGATGACCAGCGGCCTGGCGCATGACTTTTCCAACTTGCTAACGATTATCCTTGGGATGCAGTCCAGATTGGACAAGATGGACCTGCCGGATGAAGCGCAAGAACTGGTTGCAGCCACTCAACAAACAGCGCGTCGGGGTGGGCAGTTGCTGAATCGTATCGCAGATATGACTGGCAACCGTACGCCCCAGCCGCAGGCCACAGACATGCGCGGTTTGTTGGAAGATCTGCGTATTCTGGCCACCCCATCCCTGCCGCGTGGCATGGGGCTTTCTGTTGTGAACACTCTTCCCGATCAGGCACTAGTGTTGGATCCAGGGATGGTCCAGGACGCGTTGCTGAACCTTGTCCTGAACGCGCGAGATGCGTGCGGAAGCACGGGTCAGATCACCATCAGCGCACATGCGATTGGCAAGATATGGGTCGAAATCACAGTGTCCGACACCGGCCCAGGATTTTCGTCCGAGGCGTTGGAGAAGGCATTGAACCCCTTTTTCACGACTAAAGGCAGTGACGGGTCTGGTTTGGGCTTGCCCATGGTTTATGACACGGTGAAACTTGCCGGTGGTGATCTGAACCTCAGAAACACTCCATCCGGCGCATCGGTCGTGTTGCGATTGCCATATCGTTCCGCTCCACCCTCTCAGGATGGCCTTGTGTTGTTGGTGGAAGACAGCGACGAGTTGCGAGGTCAGTTCCGAGACATGCTGGTTGAGCTTGGTTTTTCAGTCATAGAAGCCAATTCGGTGGATGAAGCCCTAACGCTGCTTTCGAATGTAGAGGATATCGCGATGGTGTTGTCCGACATCCGCTTGGAGGGAGGGGGCTCGGGCCTGGATCTTCTGCGGCAAATAGGCTCTGGAGTGCCGTGCATCCTTATGACCTCTCTACCGAATTCTGATCCGCTGTACCAACAGGCGCTTGCGTTGGCGCCGGTGTTGCGTAAACCGTTTTCACAGGCTCAATTGTCCGCACTGATTCAAGCTAAGGCCGCCTGATGACCCAACCTTTGGTGACCATTCTCGATGACGAACCCGAGATACGACGTATCCTGACCGACGTCTTGGAGGATGCCGGGTTCCGAACACAGAGTTTCTCTCGCGCCCGAGAGTTCGAGGCGGCACTGAACCGCGTGACGCCGGATGTCTGTCTTGTGGATCTTTCCCTGCCGGATACCGATGGGTTGGCGCTGGTTCATCGTCTTGCTTTGGAACAGGGTGCTGCGGTGATCATCATATCTGGTCGGGCACAGGTGCAGGATCGCGTGACTGGGCTGGAACTTGGGGCTGATGACTACATAACCAAACCGTTCGATCCGGCGGAAGTGGTGGCCAGGATCCGGGCCAGGTTGCGTAACCCACGCAGTCAGACTTCGCATTCGGACACCGCTATTTTCAACGGCTGGATTGCACATTTTGACCGCTACGTTCTTGAGGATGGCGCCGGTGCCGAAACGCCTTTCAGCCATGCAGAAGGAGAGGTTCTGAGGCTATTCCTCGAAAGCCCCAAGCGTCTTATCAGCAGAGCGCAAATGCAAGAATCGTTGGGCGGTGCAGCAGGAGACAGTTTTGACCGGGCCATGGACGTGCGAATTTCCAGGCTTCGTACCAAACTTGGCGAAGACCCAAAGAATCCTCGCCTTATAAAAACGATTTACGGCGCTGGTTACATCTTTCTGGGCGATGTAGAATGGACGTAACAGAAATCTTGATCTGCAAAAAACGTTTGACGCCGGGAAGGAGGTTGCTGCTGCCGACCAGGGTGATTGATATTGAGCCAGTGAAAGGACTTTTGCTCGCGCCAATATTTTTGTCGTTGACCTAGTGGGTGGGGTAGTTTCCATCGAGAGCAGCAGTTGAGACAACGCATTGTGATGTTGTGATCAGCTTGGAGGCTGATGCTACTGCCGCCCAGATCGTTGAGATTATGCGGGCTCTTTCGAGGTTACTTCGCGGTTGCGCAAGGTTCGGATTCTTTTAGCCCAGTGATCCGGTCGACTACTGCAGAGGTCACCACGGTCTGGCGGTTCCGTTGAAACGTCATTTGCACCCAAAGTTTTTTGAGGTGTTCACCTTTCGCCTCGAGTGCTGCTTTCACGCACATTCTTCCGGCTCGGAGGTGGTCTATGTGCAGTTTCAGTTCTTACAGTTTCTAGGTCATGCGCAAACGGCTATAGCTTCAGGAGCTGAGACGGTATTATTCCCACGTCGTCGCCACTCTATGAATTTAGCTTAAAACCATTTTCCCGCGAGGACACTTTCTGCCAAAGGGGCGCGGGGCATACGTACAATAAATGAATCGCACCTTTTCTGCGCTTGGAATTCCAGTAAAATAAATATGTCGGTCGCCGAGACTCAGTCTGCAAAAGCCTAATCAGTGGCTCGCAGTACTGGTAGCAAGAGGCTGTTACCCCGGCAGGCACTGCTGTGTACGGCACATTTTGTGGAATACTTGCGACTTTCACGACGAAGAATTGCTAGGACAGAATTTCAATGACTAAGGGCGGTAAGGATAAACCTAGGAAGCCACCAACTGATGGCAGGTGTTATCTTCCTGAATTGCAAGGTACTATAGAACTAGAACATATGCATCGGTATCAAATAGCCCGCAGTCTAGCCAATGAATTGGACGTTCTGGACATAGCCTGTGGCGAGGGCCATGGAACTTTTTCTATTGCCGAAAATGCTAAGTCTGCCATCGGGCTCGACATAAGTGCGTCGGCTGTTTACCACGCAAAGTCAATTTACCGTGATCCTCGTCTGTTCTTTCGCGTCGGCAGCGCCACGGATATTCCGCTTTCAGATTCTTCTGTAGATATGGTCACTTATTTCGCGACCTCTGAACATATAGGACCGCACGACCGTATTATGCAAGAATTGCGTCGTGTACTTCGGCCCGATGGGTTGTTGCTGATATCAAGCCCAAATATGCTAGAGCACTCGGACAAATCCGGGAATGATAGGCTGCTCCATTTAAAAGAGCTTTCTAAAGACGAATTCGTAGAACTTGTAGGCCGCTACTTTCCAACCACACACCACTATGGCCAACGTCTGAGCATGGCCTCGCTCATTGCGAACGACCAGAGCGCACCATTTCGCGTATTAGCCCAAGGCCATACCCAGGATGGCGTTTCGAATACTCGTTATGATCTTGTTATTGCCTCTGACGGTGAACTGCCAGAGCTGCCGAACTCGATCTTTGAGATTTCCGATGTTCCGCGGGAGCACTATTTCGCCGAGGAGGCACAAATTCGCGCGACAGACCCCAATGAAAAGCTGATCCATGCAACAGGCAAGCAAGAACAAAGATCAGTCGAGGAAGATACTCTCAGCAAGCTCAAGGGAGCCTTGGCAGAGCGCGATGAGATCATTTCCAATCTCATGGAAAATCTTCTGAGCACAACGAGTCGTGCAAATGAGGTTTTGCAAAGCAAATTTTGGCGTAACACCAGCTTAAGTCGTCGTCTGTCAAATAGCTTGCGTGAACGCCGGGGACGACCCAGGAAAATCTGGCCGGAAAAATTTGAAACACCCAAACTTGTTGAGCGTATTCTGGCCGGTGACACCAATGTAAATTTAGTCCTGCAAGATCGGCGCGCTAGTTCGGCGCAAGGGGTTATCCCACCTTTCGGTCGCTACGGAAAAGGACCAGATCTGCCCGTTGTTCAATATTCTCAGGTGCGGGAAGACTTTATCGACTATATGCCTAACGAGACGCTCGAAACCGTTGTAAAAGCCATTGCCTTTTATCTCCCGGAATTTCATCCTTTTCCCGAGTATGATAAATTGTCGGGCAAACGTTCCAATAAGTGGGCCAATGTAAGTAAAGCATATGCCCTTTTTGCAGGACACCATCAGCCACAATACCCGATCCATTTGGGATACTATGATCTAAGCTTTTCTGAGGTAATGGAGGAGCAGGCGAGGTTGGCGCGCAATTATGGCGTGTCCGGGTTCGCATATTATTTATATTGGTTTGGGGGCAAGCCGCTTATGGAAAAGCCGCTAGAAGCAATGCGCAACAACCCCAACGTAGATATGCCGTATTGCATGATCTGGGCCAACGAAAACTGGACCAGCCGCTGGGACGGATTGGATCAGGAAATTCAAATCGATAAGGACCATTCGCTGGAAGACTCACATGCGATGCTTGAGTATCTTGAGAGCTTCATGAAGGACCCACGATACATCCGTGTCAATGGGAGACCCCTGTTCATCGTTTGCCGGGCACACCTAATCCCCGACTTCAAGAAAACAATTCAGATGTGGCGGGAACAGGCAAAAGAGATGGGCCTTAAAGACTTGTACGTCGTTTCCCCGCTAACTGTCGATAGCGGGACGCCGGAAGAGCTTGGACTAGATGCGGCCATACAATTCCCGCCCCACGCTGTTGACGCAAAGAGTGTAACCAAACTCGTCGACAATCTTGAAGAGGGATTTCAAGGCGGTATATATGACTATGGTGATATTGTGTCCAAGGAGGTCCGAAAGAAACCCTCGGCGAAAAAGACCTTTCGAACAGCCATGTTGTCCTGGGACAGCACTGCACGGTGGGGTTTGAAGGCATCGATATTCACTGATTTCAGCCTGACCAGATACAGCCAGTGGCTATCTGCGAATGTTGAAAACACTGTCAAAAATCCTGACCTGACGGACGATGAACGTATCGTTTTCATAAACGCATGGAATAATTGGTCAGAAGGAACTCACCTGGAGCCTGACCAACGCTACGGGTACGGATATCTGGATGCCACTCGGAAAGTACTAGCTAACTATGACCCTATCGCGGCACCTTTCTTGCGACCTGAGATTCCTGAAACTACGGAGGCAAAGTATGCCATTTGCGCTCATGTGCATTACGCGGATACGTGGCGGGAATTGAAGGAACTCATCGATGAACTGCCTAGGGGTGTGGTTGACCTTTATGTAACGGTCACAAGTCTGGAAACGGCGCTGACTATTAGTAATAGCATGCCGGAAGCGCATGTAGAACTCGTAGACAACCGGGGCCGGGACGTTCGCCCGTTCCTTTTAACAATGAAGCGCATCGCGCATTTGAACTACCGGGCGTTGTGCAAGGTGCACGGTAAGAAATCAGCATACCGAATCGATGGGGATACAATCCGCAAGAGCACATTGAGTGCGTTGATCGACAAGTCGGCTTTCAAAAAGTTTGAAGCTGACCCAAGTCTTGGAATGCTGGCGCCGCACCAATCAATTCATAAACACAATTCAACTAATATGCGTCACAATCGTGAAAATGTTAAAAAAATAGCTCGTCAGATAGGAGTTAAATACGAAGATGGACAATTCATTGCTGGAACCATGTTTTGGATCACGCCCGCAGCTATTGAACCTTTGTTAAAGCTGGATATTAACGATTTTGATATCGAGCGTGGGTTGGCAGATGGCACCCTTGCCCACGCTGTTGAGCGAATATTCGTCAACCTTGTGGAGACTTCGGGATTTCGTTTGGAGTCTTTTTGAGATCGATTAATTGGTGTTCCCAGTAAGAGGAGGTGAAATTGGGTTTGCGGCGTTGATACTCTTGCCCGATAGGAGCAGAGTAGTTTTTCTCCTTGAACCCCTGCGGGTTTGCCGAAGTTTGGTTTCACTTAGTTGCCCGGCCACATCTGATCTTTCCAGAGCGACGTAGAAGTTTGCTTCTGCTTCGGCTGGTGCGACATTCCCTATGGGTTCCAACTCAGCGAGCGACGACTATTAAACCACTCCACCACTTCCCATTTTTCACAACACCAATGCGCCATCAAGACTACCTGGGAATGCAGGGCCCGTTATATGTCGGAATGCTCAAGGGCGACGGGCGGGTTTATCATCAGACTTGAGTGATAAACAATTGTAAGGCGGCGTGCGCTAAACTCTAACGCTCCAAGACTCTAATAACGGGCGGCGACCTGTTCAACGCCCGGGTTCTGCCGTTTTATACCCAGCAGGACCTGCGAGTGTTAAGGATCGTTACCAAGTGGGGCATATATTTTTGTTATCCGGCCGACAAGTAGGGCTTCCGGCTCCTCCTTGCGATCAATGACATTCAATACACCAAGACCAAGGTGATATCCCGCCAAACAAAAGGCATTTCTAGGGGTTCCGTAAGATGGTGTTGCGGTAGCTCTGCGAAGTTGCGCTCCGCAAGAAACTATATGACAACGCTGAGGCGTAGCAGGCCGATCTGAATGAACGGCTTAATCACCATAAGAACGAACGCACCCGTCGGCGGTAAAACGCGTCGCGGCAGATCCCTGTTCTAGACTATGACCACAGTCAAGGGTATCTGGAAGGAAAAGCTCCTGAGCCAAACTTTACCTGACATACGCATTCGACAAGGCGACCAACTGTCAAATCAAATCAGAAACACTTTAGATCACTGGTTTTTGAGCCATTAACTGCAATGGTTTGAACCTTTTCAGAATTGAAATGTAAATCTGTGTTCGTCGTCGTGGAAAGCGAACTGAGTTTTCAATAATATACTGCTAAGCCTTCGTATTTATCGCTTTTTAGGCAGGGCATCATAGGTGGCTTGGAGATATGCAAATCCATAACGTTGGTCAGGCTCTAGATGCGTTCCTTCTGCCCATTCGTTCCATGCGTTGATGAAAATGATTTTTTCGTCAGCGTTGTACTTATCTTGAGAAAGAACTTGATTTCCCAAATGGGCCGTCCAGCGTTTGTAAGCTTCAATCGAGAACCTGCCCATTATGCGCGACGCATCCTGGTTGCGAGCTGTATTGTCCCATGAAAGGGTAGATGACCTAAAAAGCTTATAGCCTGGTTCGCTCTTGTCAAGTTCGGCATCTACCACCGCCTCATAGTCTAGTATGGCCCCAGTAAACTCAGGGTTGTAAACCTCCATTTCGCCGGTGATATCTGTGCGCTTCACCTGTTGGGGCGGGAACTCCAAAGCCGCATCAAAGCCAAGTTGCTCGGGATTTCCGATGTCAAAGGTCTGGGCTGCAATAAGATAGAGGTCCGGCTCTCCCCAGCGCTGCGCTTCCTGCCGCCAAACCTTTGTCGTTTCCTGTATGTCAGGAATAATGTTTGCTCGATAAACGATGAACACGGGCCTTCCGTTTATTCGGATATAGCGCGGATCTTCTATATACTTGCGGATGTGTCGTAAGAGACTCACTGAGTCTTCTATCGAGTGGTTCTGTGCGATCAGAACATCGTGCTCGCGTCCGTCCCAACGCCGAGTCCAGTTCTCGTTGGCCCAATTCAAGCAGAAGGGCATGTCGGCGTCAGGGTTGCCCAGCATTTGCTCTAAAGGGCCCTCCATCAGGGTCTTCCCACCAAACCAATAATAGTAGTATGAAAAACCGCCGATCCCGTAAGCTTTTGCGATCCGGGTCTGTTCGACCATAACTTCAGGCAACCGCAAGTCATAATAGCCCAAGTGTATAGGACAATGCGGTTGGTAGTGTCCGGGGAAGTTCGGAATGGCCTTGCCAACGTTTGTCCATTCAGTGAAACCTTTACCCCACCAATCATCGTTTTCCTTAAATGGATGGAATTGGGGCAAATAGTGTGCGATTGCCCGCACAGCAAGTTCGGGTTTTGGCTGCGGATCGAATGGAACAAACTCATCAGCTCGACCTGAACCGTCAAATCCCTGGCGACCAAGCTGCTGGTTGTGTGCGGTTGTTCGTTTGGGGTCTCTTTTCTTCGCCGAATTTCGAAATCGCCGGGCTGCGCGTGACGAGATCGGACGGCTGAGTTTTGACGCCGCAGAAAGCAGATAGAATAGCAGGGTATCTTTGATGGGCATGGATATTCTCGTACTAAAGCGTCTTAGGCCGCTTGTGATTGAGACCGCTTTAAACTCTTCGGATTAATCAGATTGTGGCCGCTTAGTTATTCGTACACAGTCGTTGATTTTCAATGATTGATCTCCCGTATGACTTACTTTGTTTGAACCTCCGCTTACCAGTCTTTAAGCGAGCCGTCACTGACCGGTTTCCGCAATAGGCGAAATGCCCTTTTGGGCAATTATTAACTTGCACTGTAACGACTGGGCTTCGCGGACCCTTTACTGGTTTTGCTGCGGCTCGACTTTTCAAGCATTCCCAGATTAGACCAATGCGTCAGCTTTGATCCATGAAGCGCCGCAAGAGTGGCATCCCCATATTCCCGCTCGGGCTCTAAATGACAACCTCCCGCTCACTTGTTCCATACGTTTACATAAACAAAATGTTTCTGGTTGGGGAAGTCCAGAGCGGTTTGCCGTAACACACCTGACGACAAATACTCGTAGCTTTCATGAATGCCGTTCAACGCTTCAATCGCGTTTCCCTGCGCCGGGCTGTGTTGTCGCACGATAGAAAAACCGACCGTTGAACGCCGTTATTTAGTCCATACTCGTGGCGAAGAACCTGTTCACCCTTCGCCAAGAAACCCACGCACATGCATTGGAAGTTCTGGTGTAAATCCACCTCCGCTGGAAGGTTGATTGCGTCAATTCTATATGGGGGAAACTCAACACCGGAATTAAATCCGAATGAGACGCAATCCTAATTTCGGTGAGTCAGCGCGTATGTTAGGTGAATTTCAAGAATCCTAATTGTCGCGCAACAACCACGCCAAACCTCCACGGTTTTGCCTAAGTTTGCCTGCCAAAACGGCTTGATGTCAGTTTCTAGCAGCCTACGGCACCGTTTAAGTCGAGGTTAGGGGCATGCATGAACAACTGCTGCTAATTGAGAGCAACACTTAGTCCAGCGACAGTCTTCCAAAGTGAGCACAGCGCAAATCGGCGGTAAAGTGCCAACTGTTGACCCTGTAAACTTAAAGTTCGAATGCTGTTTCGGGTGAAAAGCTAGTCTGTTGTTTCGTTAAGTAGAGTTGTTTCGGAATGACTAAGGCAACCCATTTGTTTCAATGGGTGATAGTGCAGAGACCACGAAATCGCCTTACCGCAGCGGGGGTTGACCCCGACAATGATTGAGTCGATGAACTGATCACCCTTCTCTTGTTTCCTCGGCAGGTAAGATTGTCACAGATCACGATCATAAGTGTTTGCTTCAACAGCGGCGGTGTTTTGCCGGAAATGTTGAACTCCATTCCGAATGGCGTACCCACTGTATTGGTGGATAATGCTTCAGATGATGTTGAAGCGGTACAAGAACTGGCCGAAACGCATGGGGCAATTCTGCTCAGAAACAAAGAAAACAAGGGGTTTGGTACGGCTTGCAATCTGGGCGCTGAACACGCGCAGACCGATCTGCTTTTGTTTTTGAATCCGGATTCGAAGCTATTGTCCGGCGCGCTGGAAGCGATGAAGGCAGGAGCGGATCGTTATCCTTCCGCATCGGCCTTTAATCCAAGGATCCTGAGTAAATCCGGAAAACCAAGTTTTCGCCGTTCCAGCGTGATTACACCACGCAGTGAAATGCTGCGCTCGAAAAAAGCTGAAGGTGATCTGGAACTTCCAGTTCTTCTTGGTGCAGCGTTATTGGTTCGCCGTTCTGCTTTTGAGGCCGTTGGTGGGTTTGATCCGGAAATTTTCCTATATCACGAAGACGATGACCTAAGCCTTCGGCTCAAGGCGGTTTGTGGACCCTTGTATTATATTCACGACGCGCAGGTGACGCATGTTCAGGGCACATCTTCGCCCAGCAGCGCTGCGGTTGCCGGGTTGAAGGGAGTGTTTATGGGGCGGTCCAGAGTTTATGCGGCCCGAAAACACAAGGTTCCTTTTGCCTTCACTCGGGCGCTTGCCTCTGCTGTTTTGCAGATGCTGTCTCCGGTCGTCCTGTTTTCTGCCAGAAAACGGTCAAAGCAACGTGCATTTTTGCGCGGAGTATGGCAGAGCCGAAACGTTCATCCGGTCCCCTTCAAATCTCCATCGGCATGAAAATACGCTGCAACTATACAAGCGTGATTTTAAAACAAATCTCTCTAAGAGAATGCACCTGTTAGGCAATCCAAAGCGCAATCACCCAAGCCTATAGCTTTGGCTCTTCGACGGCGCGTTGGGGTTTCCTTTCTAGTCGAGCAACTTCTTTAGATATGCTCCATAGGTGGATTTGGCGAACAGCCGCGCGCGTTCTTCCAATGCGGCATCGTCAATCCAGCCGTTGACCCAGGCGATTTCGTCGAGGCTCCCGGTCTGCATACCCTGACGTGCTTCGATGGTTCGAACAAAGTTACCTGCATCCAGCAAAGAGCCGTGCGTGCCGGTATCCAGCCAAGCAAAGCCGCGCCCCATGGTCTGGACGTCCAGCAAACCCTCCTGCAGGTACATCTCCAGCAATGATGTAATCTCCAGTTCGCCACGTTCTGAAGGTTGAACTTCGTGCGCTCGTGCCGAAGCATCACCGTCAAGAAAATAAAGCCCTGTCACCGCATAGTTTGATGGAGGAACTTCGGGTTTTTCGATGATCGCGCGCGCTTTGGTGCCTTCAAAATCCACCACCCCATAGCGTTCGGGATCGGCTACGCGATAGGCGAAAACAGTCCCGCCTTGTTTCTGTGCGTCCGCTTCCAAAAGCAACCCAGGCAGTCCGTGACCAAAGAAGATATTGTCTCCCAAAATCAGGGCAGATGGGGCGCCGGCCAGAAAGTCCTCGGCCAGAGTATATGCCTGTGCCAGACCGTCAGGGGATGGCTGGACAATCCATGTTATGGACAAACCATACTGGCTGCCATCGCCCAACATGCGTTGGAACTGATCCAGATCCTTAGGTGTTGTGATGATTGCAATCTCGCGGATTTGCGCAAGCATCAGAACACTCAGAGGGTAGAAAATCATCGGCTTGTCATAGATCGGCAGCAGTTGCTTGGAAACTGCCATGGTGATCGGATAAAGTCGGGTGCCGGACCCTCCGGCAAGAATAATGCCTTTACGTTGCATGCTCTGTCCTTTCAGGGTCAGCCAGTTGCTGAATTCAACTCGCGCAAAACGTCGCTCAGACCAGTTTTCCACTCCGGTCTACCAATTCCAAACACAACGTTCAGGCGATCACAGTTCAAACGAGAATTCAGTGGTCTTGGGGCTGGGGTAGGGTAGTCCGTCGAGGGGATGTCTTCGATCTGAGTTGTCAGGCCTGACTGCACAATGATTTCGCGTGCGAAGTCCGCCCAGCTGGCATAAGGAGCGCCGGCAAAATGAAATAGCCCGCCTTCAGTGCCTGCTTTGCTTTTCGCCATAACAAGAAGAGCATCGGCAATGTCAGCCGCGGGTGTTGGTCCGCCGATCTGGTCAGCAACAATTGTCAATCTGTCGCGGGTTTCGGCAAGTCTGAGGATGGTTTTGACAAAATTATTCCCATGGGCCGAAAACACCCAACTTGTTCGCAGAATGGCGTGCCATCCTCCCGCTTGAGCGATCTGGCGTTCTCCGTCCAACTTGGTTTTGCCGTAAGCGCCTAAAGGTGCTGTAGGGTGATCGGTTGTCCAAGGGGTTGTGCCAGATCCGCCGAATACGTAATCCGTTGAGATATGCAGAAAGGGCAGGCTCCGTGCCTTGGCTGCGCGCGCCATTGCTCCGGGCGAGTCTGCGTTAATAAGTTGCGCAAGATCGAGGTCTTCTTCGGCCTTATCCACTGCTGTGTATGCCGCCGCATTGATAATGACGTCGGCATCAGTACCTCGGATAGCGTCCGCACATTGCGAAGGATTGGACAAATCCGCCCCTGCACGACCTAAAGCCTCAACCTTGACATCATGGTGTTGTGCACGGCGGCGCAGTTCGGTCGCCACCTGACCACTATGGCCAAAAACCAGTGCTTTCATCGACCGGTCCCCAATCGCTCGCCTACACCACTGCGTGCCTGTAAGGCCTGCAACCAGTCTGTGTTATCCAAATACCACTGAACAGTTTGTTCAAGCCCGGTTTCAGGAGTGTATGACGGGCGCCAGTTCAGTTCCTCGCGGATACGGGTCGGGTCGATGGCATAACGGCGATCGTGACCCGGGCGATCCGTGACAAACGTGATTAGATCACTGTAGGGCGCAGAGCCCGGTTTCAGCCGATCCAGGATTTTGCACAGCATCCTAACGAGGTCGAGATTGGTCATCTCGTTTTCACCGCCGATATTGTAGCTGCGACCAAGTTCGCCTTTGTCCAGCACCAACAGCAGTGCTTCGGCGTGATCTTCGACATGCAGCCAGTCGCGAATGTTGTCGCCTTTACCGTAAATCGGGATTGGTTGCCCGGACAGGGCATTCAGGATCACCACGGGGATCAGCTTTTCCGGAAATTGGTAGGGCCCGTAATTGTTAGAGCAATTCGTCAAAACAACAGGCAGGCCATAGGTTTCCCGCCAGGCGCGTACAAGGTGATCCGACCCCGCTTTTGACGCGGAATAGGGCGAATTTGGTTGATATGGGCTGTCTTCGGTGAAAAAACCTCTCGCCCCCAGAGACCCAAAGACCTCATCCGTTGAAATATGGTGGAACCTGAAACCTTCCGGCCGGCCTGCGTTTTGCCAATAGGCGCGCGCGGCTTCCAGCAAGACGTAAGTACCTGTAATATTTGTGTCGATAAAGGCAGCTGGCCCATCGATTGAACGGTCCACATGGCTTTCTGCAGCCAGATGCATGATTGTATCGGGCTGGTGCTTGTCCAGGATAGCGGACATTGCCGCGGCATCGCGGATATCTGCATGTTCAAAAGCATAAGCCGGTGATTGGGCAACCGAAGCAACATTATCCAGGCAGGCAGCATAGGTCAGCGCATCAACATTCACGACGGAATGTCCGTCTACAATAGCGCGTCGAATAACGGCAGAGCCAATAAACCCAGCCCCACCAGTGACAAGAATTTTCATCGAGCAGCCTCAAAAACAAAAGGGGATTCCAAATCACGAAGACAAGGCGCAATCTTGTCTTTCTCGGACAGCTGGGGGGCTGAGTTACTGCTTGGCCAGTCAATTCCGATTTCAGGGTCATCCCAAAGGACCGCACCTTCTTTCTCCGGTGCATAGGTGTCGGAACATTTGTAGACGATCTCGGTATCCGGCTCCAAGGTCACGAAGCCATGTGCAAAACCTGCGGGGACCAACAACATCCGCCCGTTTTCAAAACTCAACTCTTCTCCGACCCAGTGGCCAAATGTTGGTGACCCATTGCGAATATCCACGGCCACATCAAAAAGCCTGCCACGCCCGCACCGCACAAGTTTCGCCTGTGCACGGGGAGGGGCCTGAAAATGCAGTCCGCGCACAGTGTTCACCGCGCTTGAGAGCGAGTGATTGTCCTGAACAAACTGCGTGTTTACTCCCGCAGCGGCAAAGCTTTCTGCATTATAGGTTTCTTCGAAGAACCCTCGATGATCGCCAAAACGTCTCGGGGTAATTAACTTCACGTCCGGAATGGAAAGCGCGATTATTTCCATCTTTTTAATTTCTTCTCTTTAGTCGGCCTTTATGTCTCAGAAGCTATGTCACATGTGGTCTGGATTCGCCACATCCCATGTTCGAAAGGAGGCAATTTATTAGGGTCAGGAATCATTTCGGTAACCAGAATATGACGGCGACGGTGATGCAAATGGCTGACAGGAACAGGTCTCCGCATCTGTCGTAGCGTGTCGCGATGCGCCGCCAATCCTTTAACCTGGCAAAGGGGTTCTCGATCCTGTGGCGCTTGCGATAGAGCCGCTTGTTGTATGTCGAAGGCTTGGTGCGCTTGGCTCTTGACGGGATGCAAACGCGCATCCCCAAATCCTTCAACGCGGCCCGAAACCAGTCTCCGTCGTAACCCTTGTCCCCCAGAAGCCGCTTTGCCTTTGGCAGATGGGCCAAAAGGACGACAGCCCCTTTTGCATCACTCATTTGGCCGGGCGACAGAAAGGAGGTTAACGGGCGGCCTCGCCCATCTGACACCATGTGTAGTTTTGAATTCAGGCCGCCCTAGGTGCGCCCGATGGCTCGGGGTTTGATCCCCCTTTTGAGAGACTTACCGAGGTGCGGTGCGCCTTGAGATGAGTGCTATCGATCATGATTGTGTCGCCGTCACTGTCTGGCTGAGCCAAATCACTGAAGTTATGAGCGAAAACACCTATGCGAGACCACCTGACAAAGCGGTTTTAGAGGGTTTTGTGGGGGCCATAGATTGGCGGTGCATCCCGCCACTGCAATCCGTTGCGCAGGACATAGATGATACCGCTCAGAACGCGCCTGTCATCCACCTTCGGTTTGCCACGTGATTTAGGAAAGTGTGGCCGAAGTCGCTCCATTTTCGCTTCGCTCAGCCAGAAGTAATCGCTCATGCCGCCCTCGTCTTTAGGACGCGTGAATCACGTGGCGCTGAGGCATTCCAGCAGGTTTATGGGTCCTGACCCTAGAGGTTTAGCTTGGCATGTAGATTATTATACCGCTTTTTGATCACTTTGAAACGATTACCTGGGGCAGCGCAAAGAAGCTATCGGGTGCGAGTGCGGCAACCCATCACCGGATTATCATGTCATCTTTGTGTTCTTTGATCGGAGCCCTCACCATACATCATGATGTAGCTCAAAACAATAACACACAAAAGACCATAGACGACCCTTTACATAACCGTTCGTCTAAGATTTACCCTTTCATGCGGCCATATCTCATAGGCTCTCAACATCATGTCTCGACTTGTATTCAATCCTAATGGCAAGCCACGCGGTTGGGTTCGAACATTGCTATTTGTCGGCAGGACTGCACGCCCCTTTGCGAGGCGCGTGGTCTTTCACAAGTCCGGAAAGCCTCGTGCACGCTTTGCCCCATTTATCGAGGGAGCCTTCGACCACAGTCCGAGCCAAGGATCGTCTTTGACAAGCGATGCGGACTATCAAGTCCTCCATGCTTCGCCGTTCCCAGAGAAGGCACGTTTGTTGATTTTTGTTGCGTATGCCGCCGGGGGTCGCCTTTCAGATCTCCATCGTTATCAGGTCGATAGCTATCGGGCGGCTGGTTTCTCTGTCGTCCTCGTCGCAAACTGTGTCGGGGTTTTCAAATGCACCGAGGAAGATTTGGAGCGTTTTGTGTGCATCCTGTCTCGGCCCAATCGTGGTTTTGATTTTGCTGCATGGTCCTGCGCTGTTCGATTCATCGGTGGTTTGAACCATTGCAAAGAGGTTAGCTTCACCAACGACTCTATCATCCCCACGTCGCAAGAGGCATTGCGCAGTATGTTAGTGAGACACGACCGGAGGTCTGACGATGTACTGTTTCTGACGCGCAACAACGAGTTGCGTCCGCACTACCAAAGCTACTATTTCACGTTCAGAAATAGAGCGATGGAAGGTCCCGCGTTCGACCTACTTGCAGACATGACTGAATACGATTCGAAATGGGATTTGATCAACCAAACCGAAATACACCTGTCCGACCGTTTGAAATCGCTTGGACTGACGGTCGGTGCATTGTTCGACCACAAAGACCTACTAAATGACCCGGCCAATGTCACGATTCACAGGTTTGTGGAACTAGTCGAACGTGGTTTTCCGTTTGTAAAGGCGACCTTGACAACTGAAGGCGGCGTCGACCTCGACGATCCTCGCCTAAAGTGCGTACTTACCCCGCAAGTGGTACATCTCTTAGGAAAACACATCAAGTGTCGCGGGGAGGCTACCTACGAAGACTTACCGATGCGAAACGTCCCGCCTGCTCATACGTCAGATCATCACGGCCTAATCGACTCTGATGGCATTCAGGTGTCGTGGAATCACTCACCTAGCTCTTGTGGGCATCTTGTTGTGCCATTGGCACGCGAGTGTGGAACAACCCCCTTTTCAACACTTTCTCAGACACGCATCCTTGCAATCGCTCACTGCTACTATGTCGAAGTCGCAGAGAAATTGCTTAGGCGATTAAAGCCTTTGGGTGTGGATGCTCGCATTGTGCTTACGACCGATACTCTGCAAAAAGCAAAGAAGCTAAACGATTTTGCGGACCGTGAAGGCATAAAAGTCATCGTCGAGGTTCATGAGAATCGCGGTCGCGATGTGATGCCTTTTCTGGCCGCCCTTGCGCGGCATCACGCCAACGCTGACGCCGTCCTGCACTTACATACAAAAAAATCGCTCCATGATAGTGAGCTTTGCGACTGGGGAGATTACTTGTTTGAAAGCCTAGTGGGTTCTGCCGAGATTATATCGTCGAACCTTGATATCCTGCAGCAAGAGGGCGTTGGCATCGTTCATCCCGCGCACACAAATACCATTAAAGGTCGGCTGAATTGGGGATACAATTTTCAATCTGCACAAGAGCTGATGGCAAAACTCGGCATTCTCATAACAGCGGATCAAATCCTTGACTTTCCGGCAGGTATGATGTTTTGGGCTAGGCCGGAGGTACTGCGTCCGCTTTTGAATTTCGACCTATCCACAAAAGACTTTCCGGAAGAGGCAGGTCAGGAAGACGGTACATTGGCCCACGCAATCGAGCGATCGCTCACCTTTTTGGCCGAAAGCCTTGGTTACTCCAGTGTATCGGTCGTGGCAGAAAGTAAAACAGATCAAGCTTCCGGTGTCGCCATGTCGGTGCGTCCGTCAGAGCTCGCTGTAACTCTTAGGCGAATGTCCAAACGTATCCTACAGAGCAGGCGGCGGGCGACCAAGTACTATGATGTAGCGCAGCAAGTGTACCCTGTTGCGACCGCATCCGATCCTACTGATCGACCGAGACTCAACGTGATAATCCCATCACTGAAGCCCGATCAAACTTGTGGCGAAATTTCGACGGCACTGAAGGTCGCAATGCAGGTCTTCTGGGAAATGGGCGACGCAGATATACGCTTCGTAGTCACCTCGACCGACGTCGACAGAGCATCGCTCGCGACAGCCAGCGAATTGGTCGGTCGTCCAGTTCTAAAAGCACGGGCAGGCGATATCAACTCCGGAGCGAGCGTGATCTCTTCAAGCGATGATCGCTATGATGCGATGAGACTGCGAAAAAACGACTATTTCTTCGTGACTGCTTGGTGGACCGCCGATCTCGCTTTTCGCTTGATGGCCGATCAGCATGAAATATACGGGACCCAGAACCGACTAATTTATCTGATACAAGACTATGAGCCGGGATTTTACCAATGGGGAGAGGCGTTCGCCAGCGCAGAAGCGACCTATGGTCGGGCAAAAGAAACTATAGCGATCATCAACTCTGAAGAACTGGCGAATTTCATGACTGAGAAGTATCGTTTTTCATCGGTTTCTCGCCTACCGTGCGAGATTAACCCAGAAATCGCGTCTAGCCTAAAGCCGACCCCCAAAGGAAAAACGATTTTCGCATATGGGAGGCCTGGAACGCCGCGAAACTGCTTCGGAACGCTCGTGGAAGGGCTTAGAATTTGGCAGACGCGCGATCCGGGCAAGAATTGTACTTGGCGGATCGTCTTCGCAGGCGAGGCTTTTTCTGAGGTAATGATCGACGAATTGGAAAATGCTTCTTGTGCAGGCAAACTGACCCTTGCTGATTACGCGGCTCTGCTGAGCGAGGCAAGCGTCGGAATATCGTTAATGCTTAGTCCACATCCGAGTTATCCGCCTCTCGAGCTTGCTATGGCCGGAGCGCTTGCTATCACAAACGATTACGATCATAAGAACATGTCGGAGCGCAGCCCAAACATTATAAGTATGCCATATGTCTCGCCTGATCGCATTGCAGACGAACTCGAACGCGCGACAGAGATCGCCCAGATTGGCAATTCCTTTCAACTTTCTGAAATCACCTGTCCCGCATCTAGTATTCCTGCGTTCGACCCAGCGGAAGTAGCGCGTGCTCTGCTCTCGACCAGTTGAAACTAGCCACGGCCAGGAGGCCATCGTCAGCACGGAGTCCGCTGGCCAGCACGGCACGTCTTGCCCCGAGTTTCCACAAATGGATAACCCGGTCAGCCCCATGGCCCGGCGCCGGGAAACGCTCGATACCGTTCTGGTCGAGCGCGACCACACTATTGCCGACTTGGACGCCACCCTGGCACGACTGCAGCATGATCACGCGGCTATGTCCCAGAGAAACGCGGCGTTGGAGGCAGAGCAAAAGCTGCGCAAGGTTGAGATCTTCAAGCTGCGCAAGAAGCTGGCGCAGGCCCGGGTTCATGTCCCGCGCACCGCGAAAGAGTATGTTGCACACAAGGTGCTTTCGGCCCTGATGCTGTCACCGCTGCCCCTGGGATCCCGGACCCGCGACCGCTTTGCCCGCAGCGTGGCAAAACGCGATTCAAGGCGCTCGCTCGACTGTTTGCTGGGCTGACGGACAACACCACGCCCCGCCATGGGGCGCGAAAATCTGCTGACGGATCATTCCGTGCTTGCGTGCTTCGGACACCGTCTTGAGAGACATGTCTTACGATGCCGGGGCTTCCAAGGCGGCAAGGATGCATTCGGTATTGCGGTCCCAGCCATACCGGGCTGTCACCGCTTCGGCGGTATGCATAGCGTTTTGGGCAAAGGCTTTGGTCTCACGCACCCGGGCGATACCTGACCTGAGCGCCTGGTACCAATCGCCATTGTCGATCACCATGCCTTGCTCCAGCCCGTGGATGGCCCGTTTGAACGTATAGCTGCGTGACGCAATGGTGTAGCTGCCGACAATGGCCGCCTCGAAGAACTTCAGCTCACTTTTGCAATTGGTGAAATCATTGAGCTGGAGGGGGGCGATGTTGATGTCGACCTCGGCAATCTTGACTTGGAGATTCAGCCAGTCCTGCAGGTCGATCTTGTCGACGCGGTCTCCGAACCGGGCCAGCCGCTCGTGCCCGCTCATGAAGCCAACGATCCGCACCGCAACACTGTCGTCTTCGTCCATCAACTGGATCAGCGCATCCAGCGCCGCCTGGAAATCCCGGTTGTGTGTCGGAGAGCCGCTGAAATAGCCGATCATGACACGCTTGCCGGGGTCGAAGCCGCGCGTGGCCTTAGCGGCCAGCAGGCGCGCCGAAACCTCTTGCTGACGCTTGTTCAGGAAGTTCGGAATGATCGACACCGGCCCCTGGCACGTCGCGGCCAGCTTTTCGGCTAGGAACGGGTTCGTGGCGATCCCGCCGTCGCATTGCTGCGCTACCGCTTGGATGCGGCCAACATAAGCATACCAGTCATTGAGGTGCGCCTCCCAATCGAAGGGCTGGTCGTTGTTGACCGATACAAGCTGCGCATAGCGCAGGTCGAACACCAGATCATCGCAGTCCATCAGGACGCGGACCCCGTGCGCCCGTGCTGCCGAGATTAGGTCCGACACCGACCGCGAGATCTTCGTCCGGGTCAGAACCAAGGTGGTAAGCTGTGGCAGAATCTGCCGCAGCGACGCGATCTCGGATACCGCAAACCAACTTGCTCTGATCCCGCTGTCAGGCGATGCGCGCAGCGCCTCAATGACGTTGAACACCCGATAGCGAAAGGTGCTCGTATCGGGCGTGTCGTACACGTAGGCGACGCGCTGCGCTGTTCCAGACAGCACCTCAGCCAGCCGCACGGGCAGCGTTTCGACTTCCCACGGTGTGCGAAAAAAGACGGGCTCGGGCAGGAGATCCTTGTACATGTTAGCCTTCTGCGTCGCTGAGCTCTGCCAGGCGGTCGATCACCGGCGCAAGGGCCGCGGTCCAATCGCGGTTGATGTGATCGCCATCGAGGTTGCGCGCCACGGCATCGGGGTCGTCCGCCAGGGCCATCAGGCGCTCCATGCCATCCAGTAGCGAATCCATGTCCAGGTCCGCCGTCACGATGTTGTTGGAATACATCTCGAGCCCGGTCTTGAGGCCGAACCGGTTGCTCAGGACCGGGATGCCCATCGCCGCTAGGTCGAGCGGAGGATACGAGGGGTGCGGCGTATACATCAGGCTCAACCCGGCATCCATGTCCTGCTGAAAGCGCATGTAGTCCTGCCACGGCATCGGATCGTGATAGACTGCGGACAGCCCGTTATCGAACAGCAGGTGTTCCAGGTCGCGCCCGACCAGGTGGACCTCCCACTGTACCGGGTCGATCACGCCACGCAGCGCCGCCTGGTTGAGCAGGGCCATGCCGGTGGCATACAGGTTGCGGGAGTTGTTCGGCCGCGCATAGAAGAACAGCTTGCGCTTCTCATCGCTCGCACGCTCGGGCCGGGGCGCCCGGGGATAGTGAAAAGCCGGTTCGAAGGCCATCGACCGCGTTTCCAGACCGGGAACGGCATCATCTCCAGTCGTCAGATGCCGGTGCAACAGACCGGAGTTGAGCACAACAAAACCAAAGGGTTCAGCCAGTGTTTGGCTACACATCAAGTGGTCGTCGCTCAAGGGGTAGAACATGCGTTCGTCTTCCTGAAGCAGGTAGACGATACGGTCGGCGGGAACACTGTTGAGCAGGCAGCGCGCGCTCCACCACGAGGTGGCCAAGAACAGGTCACGATCGCTCACGGCAATCTCGGCCGCTCCGACATGAGGGGTATGGAGATCAGGGGCATGGAGATACTCGACCGCACCGGAAAACTGAAGGTCGTTGACCGCCAGCACGCCGGACAGCGCCGTAGTCACTGGGGTTTCGGTCCGGGTGACGATGCGCAGATCGGATTCCGTGCGTTCGGCCCATTGCGCGGCCAGGATCAGGCCCGTGGCCACGCCGCCGAACAGGCTAGTGGGGCCGACGCTGTCGGTCACGAGGGTGATCCGACGCGGCGGCGGGTTACTCGTTTCGGGAAACATCGTAAGCGGGCGCAGCGACTGCCACCGGTCATCCAACCAGTTCTGGACAGTTTTATTCTCGACGGAATAAAACCAGACAGCATGCTGTGGCCGCACCTTACCGTTCTTCTTCAAAACCACCCGTCGAAAGGTTGAGCGCGGGTTCCCACTTTGGTCTATTAGGAGCCTGCGCAACCAAGGTCGTGGATGACCATTCTTTCGAAAACCAAGACGTCTCAAGGATATTCTCATGATATATTCTAAACATGAACGGCTTTATCTGCTGAGCCGGTGATGTCAAGTTCTATTGGACTGGCAACGCCGATCGAATCAACGCCAGTAGTATTCGTGTTCTGACTCCAAAAAACTGTGCCACTATATTGCCCGCGCGAGGGAAAGTTGGCATGGCGAGGAAGCGACATTTCGACGAAGACATCTTGAAGCTGCTGTGTGAGATCGAGCTGAAGCTCAATGCGGGCGAAGACGTGGCTTCGGCGTGCCGCGGTGTCGGGATCAGCGATGCGAGGTATTACAGCTGGCGGAAGCGTTTCGGCGGGATCGGACGCGCTCAGTTGTCGGAGATGAAGAGCTTGGAGAAAAAGAACGCGCGGCTAAAGAAGATCGTCGCCGAGCTCGAACCGGACAAACTCATTGTCAAGGAGAGCGTGAACTATCTAAAGCACAGGGCCTGACCACAGAGGATCTCCGTCAGGCCGTCATTCACACACGCCAGAAACTCGCCACGTCCGAGGGGCCGACGGGCCGGGTGATTGGTCTCGCGCGGAGCTCGCTGCAATACCGGCCGACACCGAGAGATGACGATGCGCTGCGATAGCCATATCGGCCGTACTGCTTGGCCACCTGGATCATAGCCGGCACCAATCATCGCAATCTTCATGTTAGACCCTTGCTATTCGACACGGTCGCTAGGTGATTTGTGTTAAGGGGAGGCCAGCCTCTCTTTGGTATATACATCGAACAAGGAGCCCAAAACAAACGAGTACGCACAACTCTCGACTGGCGGTGTCCGTAGCGGTGCCCCGCACGACGGCCGCAAAAGTTCAAATCCGCTAAGCTGTTGGAGTTATTGGTCGGAGTGAGAGGATTCGAACCTCCGACCCCTGCCTCCCGAAGACAGTGCACGGGCGGCTGTTTGTCTGACGCTGACTACACTGCACGTCTTCTTTGCACTCACTTCACTGAGCAAGAACGTCCATTTTGTCAATGACTTGAGTGTTGCACGCCGTACAATGAAGTGCAAGACGCGACGTGTTCAGCAGTGCACGTGCATGTACGGCAAACACACGATTTGATCGGCCAAATAAGGTCAGAAGTGTTACGCACTGCAGCGGTAAAACCGGAGCACGTGTGAACGATCCCTACTAGACTTCAGAAACACTCCCCCGCCCTAAACCAAAACCCCGTTCCCTGTGCGGCGGCCCTGCTGCGGTAATGTCGAACGTCCCTCAGCATAGCCCTTTGATTACCCAACCTATCCAACTTTTATCTTGAGTTCAGTTTTTAGGAGTATTTCCAAACGAGACCCGGGCCCCCTCCTCTTAGGCAAACTCCCGAATTAGGTTGCCGCGGTTGGATAGGTCGGATCCCGACTTAGGACGTCACGTCCGAGCGTCGTTCTGATTTAGGTCTCCAACATAGTTCCGATTGACCTACAAGACATAAAGCCATACAACGGGTTCGGTTTGTGACATTGCTCTGCTGCCGGTGGAGTGGGTTTATTAATTTGGACGTTCGAATGGAGAATAAGTTGAGCAAAAAGTCGAATCTTCTGCTCATAGGCCCCGGATTGATAGGTAGGAAACACGCTGAAATCATTCAACAAAATCCGGGCGCTCGTCTCGCTGCCATCGTTGCCCCAGACCGCGGCCAGAACCGCACGTTTGCCGATAGCTGCGGAGTTGAATTCTTTTCCGAATTGGATCAAGCCTTTGAAGGCGGTGGGATTGATGCCGCAATAGTTAGCTCGCCTAACGCGTGGCATTTCGAACAAGCGATGGCCTGCATCGATCGGCACATTCCGGTTCTCGTTGAGAAGCCGATCACAGATGATCTCGCGTCTGCTCGCAAGCTAGAACAGGCCGCCGAGCAGAAGGGTGTCCCTGTGCTTGTCGGTCACCACAGGACGCACAGCTCTCTTCTCGCGCCGGTAGAAGAATTCTTGAACTCGCCCAGCTTTGGCCAGCTAGTCTGCGTAAGCGGAACCGCACTGTTTTACAAACCTGAAGATTACTTTCTCGAAGGCGAATGGCGCACTCGTCCTGGCGGTGGGCCGGTCCTGATCAATCTCATCCACGAGATCGGGATGATGCGCCATTTCTGTGGTGAGATCGTCTCTGTGTTCGCCTTGTCTAGCAACGCAGTTCGAGGATTCGATGTGGAAGACACGGTAGCGCTCACATTCGCGTTTGAGGGTGGCGCGATCGGCTCTTTCTTACTTTCTGACACGGCGGCCAGCTCAAAGAGCTGGGAAATGACGAGCGGGGAAAACCCAGCTTATCCGAATTATGCAGACGAGAGCTGTTATCACTTCGCCGGCACAATGGGCTCGATCGACTTCCCGAGCATGCATGTACGAAGCTACCTTGGGAGTGCAGGAGCTTCTTGGTGGCTTCCATTTCAAGAGAACAAACTGGAGGTGACGCGTAGCGATCCGCTGGAAAGCCAGTTTGCGCATTTCCTGCAAGTAATTAGGGGTGAGACCCAGCCAAGGGTATCGGCTCGAGACGGTTACAAGAATGTCCTGGTCATCGAGGCGATCAAGATGTCGCTGGAAAGTCAGCACAATGTTCTAATCGAAAACCTTGAAAGCCAATTGGTATACGGATAAATTTCGTGAAAGTATTGCTTCTCGACTCCTCTTTTGCCGCAGGTCCGATCTATGACTATCTCCTTTCTGAAAACCACGAGGTTTGGACCATTGGAAATCGCGCCGGGGATCTCTTAGCAAAGCGCGCGGGGAAGCGTTGGATTGAAGAGGACTATAGTAATCTGGCAGCGGTACAGCATCACGTAGAGCGGATAGGTATCGAACGTGTCGTTCCCGGCTGTACCGACTTGTCGATTGCCATTTGTTCCGAACTTCCCATTTGCAATGGACGCGTGGATTCCGCTCAAACCGTTCGGTTACTTAGCAACAAGGCAATGTTTCGTGAACTTTGTCGAGAATACGATCTACCCGCACCCCGTGCGATCACGCCCGGTGAAAGACCTACGGACGGAAAGTGGATCTGCAAGCCGGCCGACTCCTTCAGCGGCCGTGGTATCTCGGTCATTTCCGGTGCGGATCAAGCTTCGTTCGATGAGGCCGTTCAATGCGCCAGCCGCGCCAGCCCCACTGGGAAATATCTTGTCGAGGAGTTCGTGAAAGGCCAGCTATACAGTTGCACCGGATTCGTGCAAAACCGCCGCCTCGTCGATCCGCATTACGTAATCGAAGGTTCGAGTGTGAACCCTTTTGCGGTAGACACTAGCTATGTTTGCCACGATGTTCCGGTGGAAGCGCGGCAGTGCCTGGAGTCGGGGTTGTCCAAGCTCTGTTCAGCTATCGGTTTGTTGGACGGACTTTTGCACACCCAGTTCATCCTCGATGGCGATCGCGCTTACATTATCGAGTGCTCGCGACGTTGCCCTGGAGACCTTTATTCATTGCTAATAGAGATGAGCACTGGTTCGCGGTTCGCCGCCCATTATGCGAGCTACTTTGTCGGCGGCGATCGAGTATCGGACGGCTGTCGGAAAAGGCATGTGCTTCGGCATACGGTCACCGGGGGAGACCACGGCATTTTTGGTGGTATCCGGGCGCTTGAACCTTTTCCACTCGTTGGATACTACCCGTTACAAAGAGTAGGGGAAGAGGTACAACCCAAACAGGCAAGCCGTTGCGGAGTTGCCTTCTTTGAAACTTCTTCAGAAGAGGAGCTCTCATCCTTATACCAAAGGCTCCTTGACAGGAACATTTATGACGTACTTTGAGGCTTTCCGGAATCAAACTATTTCCCTCATTCGAAGGGGAATGTGTGCACTCTGGTTCTGGTTAGGCACGGCCTCGTAAAGGCTATCGCGGATGTTCAACGCAGTCTTGCTGGTCAATTTTTCGCCAACTGAGCACTTCCGAACAAGGCGCCGCCGAAATGAAGAGCGCATCGGTTTCGGGCTCGTTGCTTGGAACACACAAAGCCACTCGCTAGAAGTGAACGTTTGCGCTGTCGGAAAGCCTACTTTAGTAAGGAAAAACTTGTCGGGGAAAACATCGACAGCACTTGAAACGCCGCAGAGTCGGTATAGAGACACTGCTTTGTTTTTTAATACGAGGCAATGATTGAGGTGAACAATGCGCGACCCACTTTATGTCACTCGGCCTATGCTTCCCGACAGGAACGACTTGAAGGCAATGATCGACGACATCTGGGCGTCAGGTGTAGTGACAAATGGGGGGCCTGTTCATGGGCTGTTAGAGGAGAACATGGCCAATTACCTAGGAGTGCCGACAGCAATGCTGTTTGGCAACGGGACCATCGGGCTTCTTGCGGCTTTGAAGTTACTCCACCTTCCCCCGGGTAGCGAAGTTATAACGTCACCATTGACTTTCGCGGCAACCGCGCATTCGATCCATTGGAACGGGCTCCGCGCGGTTTTCGCCGATGTATCTCCTGAAACGCTGACCCTTGATCCACGGTCAGTAGAGTGCGCGATTACCAGTAATACCTCAGCTATTCTCGGCATCCATGTTTACGGCACTGCCTGCGATGTAGACGCACTACAAGAGATTGCCAACGCACATGAGCTCAAACTGGTTTATGATGCCGCTCACGCATTCGGAACAGAAATCAAGGGCCGTCCGATCGCCATGTTCGGGGACGCGTCCGTCTTCTCCTTTCATGCGACCAAGCTGTTCACCACGCTTGAAGGAGGACTTGTCGCGACGCCGAAACCCGAGGATCAGCAACGCCTTTACTACCTCAGGAACTTTGGAATACTCAACGAAGAGGAAGTTGTGGATATTGGCATCAACGGAAAGATGAACGAGGTTCAGGCTGCCGTGGGTCTCCTTAACCTTCCCCATGTCGACGAGGAACGAAGCAAACGCCGCAAGCTTCGTGCTTTTTATGACGAACAGCTCTCCGCATTGCCGGGACTACGAACCCAAGTGCGCCAAGAAGGTGTGACGTGCTCTGAGCAATATTACCCATTGGTCATAGAGGAATCTCTATTCGGTTGCTCGCGAGACGATATCTATGAGAAGTTGAAGTCCCGCAATATTTTCGCCCGAAAGTACTTCCACCCGATCTGCACAGACTTTGCGCCGTACAGAGGTTTCCCAATTATTTCCGCTCAGGATCGACCGTATGTCGAAACCGTGAAATCTCAAGTACTGTGTCTGCCGTTTTTCGGTGCAATTTCCGAGGTCGACGCGGAAGAGATTTGTTCGATCATAGTGGGGATGTGCAAGGGCAACCGCGCCATTCGGGCGATCTGAACCAATACACGACAGATCCGGCGTTCCGATACCTTCATCTCGTTTCGGACTATGTTAATGCAGGCGCGCCAGCGGGCAGGGCCAATAAGTTTCACAGGGCGGCCTCCTTCAGGTTAAGCTTATCGATTGCTAGGTCGGAGTCTCCCTTCCGAAGCCGTTCGCTCTTCTTCTGAAGCCGTTTGAGCTCTTTGAGTAGGTCAGTTCCCATCCCGCCGGCGCCGATACTAAAAAAGCGTTAAATTTTTCAATAAGATGCTGTCAACATCTTTATCCGGAAACCCTCGAATTTCGAGCTATTTACAGTTTGATACTTTGACTCCAGCTTTCGGTGTATAGCGGTTGCAACTCGAACTCCCGCTTTATTAGCATCTCAATCCGCCGCAGGTAATCGTCGCGCGAATACAGACCATCATAAACTGTCATCATCTTGTCGTTGGCAAGTTGGTAGAGTTCCGGATCCTCGTCCATTTTGCGGATGCGATCGACGATACTCTGGACCATCTCTTCCTCCGACTGAAAGATGTTATAAAAGTCCCTCAAACGCTCTGACGGAAAGAACTCGTCATTATAAACGGCGAACGCAACGCCGCCCTGATAAATGGGTTGTGCAAGATAGCCATCGAAACCTTCACCAAACGTTACTGAGTAACGGCACTTGGAAGCCAAGTCCATGAACGCATCGAAGGTGATCCCTTCGATCTTCAACATTTCGTAGTCGGGCAAGCCAGCGGCAAGAACGTCAAGTACTTTCTGCTTCCAAGGGGCTTCATCCGGAGAGTAGATTATAAGCTTTTCCTTCTCGTGCCGTGGCACGGCTTCATAATTGCTCAGATCAGTGTAGGCCGGTAGCAAAAGCATTGGTGTTCCATAATGATCCGCAAATGACTGCCCAAAATATGCGTGGTGTGCGACCGACTGGGTCAATTGATCGCTGAGTGCGCGTAAATCCTCGTACTCGCTTGGCTCTGGCATGATATCCGTTTTCTGGTTTAATATATTAATAAAAAGATTATCTCGCGCCTCGAGATACTCGAGCGTTTCGTCATTCAAACTATCTACAAATTCAGAAGCTGCGTATTCTGGAATATTTATGTAAACGGTCTTTGCGTTTTTACACCGTACAATCTGCTCAAATCGGAAAACGTCCTCCGAGTTCCTAAAGTTCCTTTGGCGAAGGTAAGTTTCGCCCATCTTGTTGGGACGCGTCATCAAGACAATTTCGAAATTATGCCTATGGCGGAGCTTGTATGCAGCGTTTGCAATAGAGAAGAATGAAAATATCCCACCACTCATCTCGTTATGCTCCGGGATAAGAATTACAAGAATCCTCTCCGCGTCTTCGAGGCTTTGTTTGAAAGTACTATCCTGAACCTTGTATTTTGCCTTTAAAATTGGCAAACTTGGCATGAACATGGTACTGTCTGGTAGTTCCCGTCCTTCCTGACGCCCAAACGCTATATAATGTTCAAACGGGTTGACGCCAGCCAACGCAACGTCGGGGTAGCATTTATAATACGCTTGGCAGTCAAACCAAGCATTGGGGTTACGGCCCTCTCTCCAGCCGATCGTCAAAAAATGGAGGAAAGGGTCTTCAGCCATCACATCGAGGCCTTCATTGTGTTCCACATAGTAGTTTTCATCGAACTCGTACCGCATCTTTTTGTGAGTTTCCGCCAGGAGTAGAGCGTCGATGTCGCAATCATCAGGTAAGGGATGGTTGTCTTTGTAATTTAGAATAGCAGATGAAAGGATTTTGGTGTTTCTCTTATTAGCAGATCGAATGAACTTTTCACGCCTTTGAGGTGAAATGAAAGGGAGGTGGGAAAAGACATTTGTAAGGATGAACTTAAAGTGGTTCAGCATCGGTGCATTCATATATTGCGAAGCATAGAGCAGCGCGTCATCTTGGCTAATCTTATCCGGGCGGGATGCAAATTTCATTGAAGTGCCACCTTTTTGGCCTGCCAAAGCTTTGGTCATTTGTTTCTCAATATTTGTCACTGCGTTGTCGCCTATCTTTAGTCGCCATGTAACAAACGAACAAGGTTTGACTTGAGTCTGGCCTCTGCCGGACCACCCGATGGGGGCACGCCACTGCCAATTTGGTTCAGGATGGATTAATGTTCGTCGCGCGGCGTGTTTCATGGCACAGACGCCGGAGCGGCAACATGAGCGATTTCTTCTGGCTTATCGACGCGCAAACGCCGCGTCTGAAACCGTTATTTCCGAAGTCTTAAGGAAAGCCTCGGGCGGACGACAAGCATGTTCTTAATGGAATGATATTCATCAATCGTAAAGGCTTAAGTCGGCATGATGCTTCGCTTGGAAATGAGGAGCACTGACGGCTCGAAACAAAAGGAATCAGTGTTCTCTGAGGTTGCTTTCGCCTCAACCAAAAAAATCCTCGCAATAGCCAGAACGCATTTGCGATGCTTGCCGGGCGCCTCTAATTGGACTGTTTGCGACCTATCCTCACCGACATAGCGCGAGAAACGTACTTCCAGGGATATCGAATTGCATGATCTCTTTCAGCAATCGCATGATCTCTTTCAGCAATCGCATGATCTCTTTCAGCAATCGCATGATCTCTTTCAGCAATTGCATGATCTCTTTCAGCAATCGCATGATCCCTTTCGGAAACTACTCGCTCCTTTTCAACAAAGGCCGCGACCATTTTCCGCCTCAGATCTTTCAGCTCAGCAACCTCTTTCATCAATATTTCTACAAGACCCTTATCGCACAGCGCCTCGAGCTCTCGCTCAGACACAGGCGCGTAAGGCTCCCGATCAGAGCTGTAGACCTTTGGAAATGGGTTTTGCAAGAGCGGACGGCCTTCGAGGTAATCGCGAGATATGCGTTCTTCGATGTGCGCACAATCATCCACGATCTTGCGGATCGATGCGTCGTCCATTGTTGCAATCACCGCCCGGTCGTCGCCCGTTTCGGTTTGGTTATAAACGTTTTCTACGAGTCTCAAGCTGTATCGCGCCCGGTTAGGGGTATCTTTCACATACTCCCAAACATACGTGGACACGTCACAGAATTTCCTTGACCTGCTTTTATTGGCCTAGGTATTCCTCAGCCGTGGTACCTGCTCTGGATCCATCCCAATGACATCAAAAAGATCCAACACCACATTCCCGCCAACCAATTGGTCTTTCTCGAATGGCCTATAGACAATTCGGAAACCTTTTCTCCGCATGTCATCCGTTGAATCAAGGAATTTACGAAAATTTGCGTTATATCTTTTTGTGAACTCTTCCAGGCCCAAATCTATCTGCAAGGGGCCATCTACTTCGTTGCCCAATCCGTTCGTCATGGCATTATAGGGTTCCGCATTCTCTGCGGCCCAGGACGCGACAAGATCGGCTGGGTTGCGAACATAGGTCACGATGACTTTTTCGAAACCTTCGAAGACTGAATCCAGCATGACATGCGGCTTTCCCCAAAGCGCTTCTTCAGATATCACGAGGTTTTCCGCGCCCGCAGACTCTAGAGCATCTCTCGCTGCAGCGCGGTCGAAGTCCTCTTGAAACAGGAAATCGGCATTTGCGAAACGAGGAAGGTCGAGTCTCGGCTCCGAAACCGCAGGATACGCCACACCACATGCGAGCAAATTGTCGCGGTTCTCCCACAATACTCTTTGTACCGACGTCGACCCGGTTTTGACCGTCCCAACATGAAAAAATAAAGTCTTGCTTGTCACGGCATGAACCCCCGGGAACTCGAAGTTTTTTAACACTTTCGAAAATGAATGGAAGGCTTGCAAGGCGACTGTGCTGACATTTTTTGGTGCCAACATCCAGCACTGACCCGGTTGGCTCCAACTGGTTTGAACGCCAGTAGCGTCTGCCAAGCAAAGGCGCTCGAGTAGTACGGTTCGGTTGCCGCCACAGCAAGCGTTTCGCCGCAAGACTCTCAAACGCAGATAAAGGATGCACGTGCTTCTATGTGGGCCGACCGTGCGTTGCTCGTATGAGTACCAGCGTCAATAGGCATCGCGCCCGAAAACACAAAAGCGGCGCTCGGCTACTGCAACGGATGCTCCCGTGATAATCTTGGATGCAACTCAAAGTCCTTGAGCGCAAGCTTCGTGATCTGGTGCAGGTATTCTTCCTTGTTTTAGAGCTCTGTATACTCTGCTTCGCGCGCGAGGCTTCCCATCCCACCATATTGCTTGCGCCAGCGGTAATAGGTCTGCTCGGTGATGCCAACCTCACGGATCGCGTCCACGCGCTGCATCCCCCACCTGACCGACAAGCACATAAACTTGCCGCAACATCTGAACTATTTCCTCGGGCTTGTGCCGTTTGTTCGCCATTCTCTGTCCTCCGTTTCTCAAACATAACGGTGGACCAGTTCTGAGGAGGCATTCCACTCCCACTTGAGTGGCCGCTTTGAACGTTAGTGTATGACGGTCTATTGAGATGATGGTTTCTGGGACAGGTAACTTGTAAACACGGTTGGCCAGACGAGACAGTAACCGATTTCGGTTACAATCGCCCAATTCGTTGCGCGAATTACACACCCCATATGTCGGGCGATTGCAAAACCGGCCTAATTTTGTGTAGTTGCCCGTATACGACTACTGGCCTCCGGTGGTTAACTGTTGAAAACTGAGTTGGGGCACACTGCTCCAAGGCGTTGGTTCAAAAGAGAGCAACCATGATGCAAACAACTTCTGTGGCAGAACGTGAACCTACGCTCGTGGTCCACTTTGGCATCGAAAAGACTGGGTCGACCAGCATTCAGCGCTTTCTATACCACAATCGGTCAAGTCTTGAAGAGAAAGGAGCGCGCTTCGCTTCAACACACTATGCGCGGGACAATCACATCAACGATGTGAACCACCACATTCTTCGGCACAAGTGGCCCGGCTGGCTAAACCCAGAAACTTTCCCGATCACACCCGACTCGGCTTGGGACTACCTCTCCGAAGAGGTCAACAGTTTCAATGGAACGACGATCATCAGTTCCGAGCGGTTTCCCGATCTCTTTGGTGAGGACAATGGCGCCGATGTGGTTGACTTCATCAAGCGGCGAGTAGCGCCTGCACGCGTGCATTTCGTGGGTTTTGTAAGACGGCAAGATAACCTTGCGGAGTCGCACTTTAAGGAGCGTGCGAAGGGGAATGATTTAACTGGTACGCTTGAGGAGTATCTCGCGCGTCCCCCGGCCTTCTTCGATTTCAATGCGATGCTCGAGCGGATTGCTGGCGTTGTGGGACGCGATTCTTTGACTGTTCGGTTGTACGATCCGGCGTTGTTTTCTGCGGGAAGCGTAGTGCCAACGTTCCTCCAAGCTCTCGGGCTTGGTGAAATTTCGGGCCAGGACGCGGACAAAGTTAGGGAAAACTTGTCCCTCAATTCGCTGGCTGTTCGAGTGTTCGCCGACGCGCGCCTAATTGCTTACCACCGGCATCCTGAGTTCAATTTTGTCGTTCGCGAGGTGCTTGATTCGACAAGATTTTCGCGATTTGAAAAGGTACGCCTGGTTTCGCCAGCGCAACGTTTGAAAATTATGAATTCGTACCGAACGTCGAACGAAGCGCTTGCAGACAATTATCTTTCCAACGAAGAGGCTGCGCGACTTCTGGCACCTGTACAAACCGAAGCAGAGTGGTTGGACCTATGTTCGCCAGCATTAACGCTGAACGATACGGTCGAACTTCTGGTGGCTTTACTTGGCCGAACCGAAAGCGCCATCGCCGCGGCCAGAAGCGCGGAAGCCGAGAGAGAAAGCGCCATCGCCGCGGCCAGAAGCGCGGAAGCCGAGAGAGAAAGCGCCATCGCCGCGGCCAGAAGCGCGGAAGCCGAGAGAGAAAGCGCCATCGCCGCGGCCAGAAGCGCGGAAGCCGAGAGAGAAAGCGCCATCGCCGCGACCAGAAGCGCGGAGGCCGAGAGAGAGCGACTTCTGCGCAGCGGCTATGCTTATTTGAAAGCCGTCTTTCGGCACCGACAGAGGGGAAGATGATCAAAAAAACAGTGCCAAGTCGGATAACACGGAGATATTGGACAAAACCCGCGGCGGTCAATATCGAAGCTCCACCGAGTTCCGATAACTTAATTGTCTAATCCAAGCGGCGAGGTTACATGTGGTGTGGCGCCGTACAATATAGCACTGGCAGTCTCGCAAACCCGCCACTTAATGCTGAACGGAAATTGACGTTACCTCACTGAGCTAGTCTCCACTAGTAAGATGCTTTGCCTGAGAATGTCTAATGCAACGCTTAGATGAAATATGTTGAGAGTGTCTGGCAGGACGCGGCACAAATGGAGTACTTAGATGGAAAGTGACGCGCGCACACCACCAATCATGGAGAGAAATTCCCAGCCTCGGTTGCCCCGGACGGTTTGGATCTACTGGCACCAAGGTTGGAAAGATGTGCCTAGAATCGTCAACAGTTGCCGGAAGAGTTGGGAGGTTCGAAACACTCACTGGGATGTCCGCTGCATCAGTTCCGAGAGCCTCAACGAGTTGATTGAGTTGCCATCGTTCTACTCGAGAATACAAGGGCTAACGCTCGCCAGTTTCTCTGACATCGTTCGCCTTAGGCTTTTGGAAAAAAACGGCGGTGTCTGGGCAGATGCAACCAGTTGGTGCGCGCGCTCACTGGATGACTGGATTGACGACGCCACGGTGCAATCGGGTTTTTTCGCTTATGCGAAGCCTGCCAAAACACGCCCAATGGCAAGTTGGTTTCTCGCGTCAGAACCGAACAATTTGCTGGTTTCAAAGTTGCGGTTGGCCGTGGACAGACTTTGGTCAGAATACGTCTACGGAATGGGCGAAGCTGCGCTGATAAAACTGTTTAGCGAAGACGTTAAAGATTGGCGCAAATTGCTACAGCCTCAACAAAACCACAGGTCATTGACAACGTTATTCAATAAGCTGGGCTTGTCGCTCCGCCGGTTGCCACAGGACGTAGGAAAAAACCTGACCGATCATCCAAGTAGTGCCTATTACTTTTGGCTGCATCAGACATTTCGGGCGCTGATTGAGATCGATCCTGAGTTTGAGCGCAGTTGGGCCAATACGCCGGAGATCGGTGCGACCAATGCGCTCGCGATCCAAAGGGCTGGGTTTGGTTCACCAATCTCAGAAGAAGTACAAGACCACATAAACGCAGGTCGAAGCAGTGTTTACAAGCTTGATCGACGCGGGACGCTCGACGAAGATTTATCTCATACTGTTTTAGGCTATCTGTTCTCGACCATCGAGAATACTCGTTCTACTTGATTTGTATTATTAGATAGATGTGCTGGGCCTGAAAAGAACTTTACTCCAAGAAGAACCGATTGGAGACTCCGAGGAATTGAAATTGCGCTATCCGCACTCATCGATTGTGAGGCCATTCAAGTCGGACTATTGCGGAAAGCTAGGGATTAAAGGGCGCCCGAAATTGTGCACGCGCGACGGCAGAGGAGTATGACATGATATCGCACAAACACCACTGTCTATATATCCATGTTCCTAAGACAGCCGGCAAAAGCCTGCTCTCACTCTTTGGCCTTCCTCTTCTGGGAATTGACTACGATGGTTCTAAACCTTGGCTTGAGGATCCCTACGGTCACACATCTATTGAGACCTACTCAAACAAACCTTGGTTCCATGATTTTTTCAGGTTTGCTTTCGTAAGGCACCCGTTCGACCGATTGGTTTCCGCATTTTTCTTCCTGAACGCGGGTGGTTTGAACCAGCATGACCGACGCTTTAGAGACGAACATTTAGCAACTTACTCTGGTGATTTCCGCCATTTCGTTCTCGATGGGCTGTCCGAAGTAGCAACTCATGTGCACTTTCGCCCGCAGGTGACGTGGCTTACTGACCGGGATGGATCGCGCCCTCTTAATTTCATTGGCCGTTTTGAGAATTTTGAGGAAGATCTCGGTCGCGTTGCCGATCAATTGGGAATTGCAATGAACCCTGCCGTTCACCTTAACCCGTCGAAACGGGGTCGATGGCAGTCATACTTCGATGAAGATGTCGCGCGAGTTGCCAGTTCGGTTTACTTTGAGGACTTTCGGGCGTTCGGTTACCGAACCGAGTGATACTCGCATTGAATTGCTTTACAGCAAGGGAATATTCGCCTGCAGTAGTTGCTACCAGTCGGCCTATCAGTCTCAGCTGAAAAGGCAGTGAGATCCAGCGGTAAGGCCTGGAGATCGTACGCGAGACAAGATAGACTTCTTTTTCTCGCATCGAATAATTCGAAACTTGGAAAACAAGCTGTGATGTGGAGCTTTCACTATTGGCTGGTACTATGCGCCCTGACAGAAGCATCCAAAAGTCCAATTCGTGCCAGGCATTTTCCGGCCGTTTCGTCCGCTGAGCGGCCGCTGACTTTTGCTGGAGCCAATGACGGCTGCGGACTAGAGCCGAACTTGAAACAGTGCGCAGCGAACGACTGCCGAGAGCCCAAAATGCGTGATGCTGCGGTTTGAATGAATGGCGGCTTTAGAGGTCTGCGCCAGCGGTTTATGCTGAAAGCAGGGGCTCAAGGCCTCACAAGGTATAGATGGGTTCATCATGAAAATCCGAGAAGCTGTGCTGGGAAATGCCGAAGAGATGAGCGGGTTGCTCAAAGAGTTGACTGCGTCCGGGAAACGGAAAAGCCCAGACAACGAAGCTTTCGTTCGCGCCCATTACCTAGAGGACCCCAGGAAAATAAGATGCTCGGTCGCGTAGGAGAACGGCGTAATCCTTGGCGTTCAATCTCTGATACGTGCTGACGCTGGAAACACGTATGGTGTTGAACCCGGCTGGGGTATCATCGGCACACATATCCGACCCTCCGCTGCTCGACAGGGTATGGGCGGGCGTTGTTTGCTGTCAGTCTGAAGGCCGCTGACGATGCCTCGATTGAAAAAATCGACGCATCCATCTCAAACGATAATCCCGAAGCGCTGGCCTACTACGAGGCAATGGGTTTTCGAACGTATCGGACACCTTAAGGCCTGATTTGCAAATGCCTTGATCTCAAGGAGCATTCAGGCTGAGCGCCTACTTTCTCCCTTGCGATACCGGACCTTGGTCCTGCCGCAGCGAAAGCCCGGTTCCATACGTTGAACATCCTCGACGAGTTCAGCCGGGAATGCCTGGCGATCCGGGTTAAGCGCAAGCTGAACTCGACCGACGTGATCGACGCCCTGAGCATCTTCCGAACTGCTTCCAAGCATCGTCCAACTCGTCGGGCTGCATCTCCACCGTCTTGATACATCGGACATGTCCACCATCCGACGGTTGGGTGACCAGCTTGATCTCGAAGTGCTTGCATGGAAGCGCCTTCGCTGTCAACGTGCCTCCACTCCATCGACAGCAACTCGCCCCGGCGCATCGCAGTCTCGCGAGCCAGCACAAGCAGTGGTCGCATCAGCGGGTTCAAGCACTCGCCCGCTGCGTTCAACAACCGTTTCCACTCGCGGTCTGTAAGCCTGCGTTCGCGACGATCATCAACACGCGGACGCTTCACGTGCCGCAACGGGTTCGAGTTCGTGTCTGCGTCAGCGTTGTCACCAAGCACATGGTCCACTGCTGACTGCATCAACGACAGTTCGCGGACCACTGTCGAAGACTTGGCCTCATGCAGGCGCTGGTCACGCCACCGCTCGCCTGTCATCTGGTCTGCTAACTGGTACAACGCCTTTCCCAAAGTCATCGTAGTAAGCGTTTGCGCGCTTGGTGAAAGTTTTGCTCGCAGACCTGCCACCGCTGCGAACCGTTGCCTGCCACTTGCCGCTTGGCCGCTTGTTGATCGTCGCCATCTCGCATCTCTCCTTGTGCGATGAGGGACGTGCTCGATGCAGCGATGATTTGCTGTTGGCGTGATCAGTGCAGCGAAAGTGCAGCGTTCGGACGTGCAACGTTGTGTCGTTGCCTGCAACTGCTTCGAGATATCTATGTACATCAAGCAGTTGCGTTGGTCGGAGTGAGAGGATTCGAACCTCCGACCCCTGCCTCCCGAAGACCGGTGCAGAGGGCCAAGTTATTGATTTTTAGTCAAAGGAGCCCTGTTTTTCAGGCGTTGTCGCCAATCAAACCAGCCGAGTTCAGGTTCGGCAGGTTCATTGAACCTAAGAGCACTGTCTACATGGTCCGCTAGTTATCTTGGTCTATGTTCAGTGCTAGTTTGTTCTATGCATTATTGCCCAGATCCAGCCCACTTATGCACGGTGAAGAGTTCTGCCATGGGTCAGACCATTCACTTTCTCCAGGATAGCGTCTGCGTCAATGCAGTGGTGGCGATAGAGATCGCCGATTGTTCCGGTCTGACCAAAATGCTCGACACCCATTGGGATAGTCTGATGTCCAAGCACTGCCCCGAGCCAGGATAAAGTTGCAGGATGACCATCGATTACGGTGACCAGCTTGCAGTGCGGCGGGAGGTCGGACATCAGGGTTTCAATGTGGGAGCGTGCCGCTTGGTTACCGCGAGAACGCGCTCGTTGAGCGGCGGTCCATCCAGCATTCAGGCGATCTGCGGATGTCACGGCCAATACACCTATGTCGCGACGGCCTTCACCAATGATACCGGCGGCCTTGATTGCCTCCGGCGCGACTGCTCCTTGATAGGCTATTACAACTTCGCAATTGGGCCCCGGTTTTCGTAGCCAATAGGCCCCATCGATGGCACCTTGGCGGAACTCGTTGTCGACACGCTTTCCAGGCTGTTCAATCGGGTTGGTGGTCAGACGCAGATAGACGGACCCCCCGGTTTCATCGCGAAGCCAGGTGCGCTCGTCCGGCTGCCCTTCACCATCGCGCTGCACGTAGTCAAAGGCCCATTCCATGATCACTGCCAACTCATCAGCAAAGGCGGGTTCAAATGCTGCCAACCCGTCTTGGCTCATCCCGATCAGTGGTGTTCCAACGGATTGGTGTGCTCCACCCTCGGGTGCGAGTGTGACGCCCGATGGTGTGCCAACCAGCATGAAGCGCGCGTCCTGATAGCAGGCGTAATTCAGCGCATCGAGGCCGCGGCTGACAAACGGATCATAGACGGTGCCAATTGGGATCAGCCGCTTACCGAACAGGGAATGCGACAAACCCGCCGCTCCCAGAAGCAACATGAGGTTCATTTCGGCGATACCAAGCTCGATATGCTGCCCTTCCGGCGTGAATTCCCATTTCGCCGTCGAAGGGATCCGGTGTTCTATGAAGGCGTCGGCTTGCTCGGATCGGGCGAACAGTTTACGCCGGTTCACCCAAGGACCGAGGCTTGTTGTGCCAGTCACATCTGGGGAGGTCGTCACTATGCGTTCGGCCAATGGGCTGTCGCCTTTTGATAGATCGTCTAGGATCTTGCCAAACGCCATCTGTGTCGAGATTTCGCGACTGGTGTCGATCTCGATGGTCGGCACATCCAGCTTGTCATCAAAATAGCGGCGCGGACCTTTGGCAAAGAACGGGGTGCTGGCCAGAAAACCCTTGAGCGCGTCACGGTCTTGCACCGTCGCAAGCGGCTCCCATTCTTCGCCTTCTGGCACGCCCATATGCGACTGCCACGCGGCAAACTGACTATTGTTCATCAGCCCGCCGTGATTGTCCTTGTGGCCTGCAATGGGGGTGCCCCATCCTTTTACCGTGTAGGCCAGGAAACATGTCGGGCGATCATGATCGATGTCGGCAAATGTTTGGGCCATGGTCTCGACGCAGTTGCCGCCGAGGTTCTCCATAAGTGCTGCGAGCTCTGCATCCGTGCGCCGTTCGATCAGAGCGGTCACATCCCCCTGATCCCCTAGATCGTCCATAAGACGCTGTCGCCAATTCGCACCACCCATGAAAGTCAAAGCGGAGTAGTCTTGGTTGGGGCAAGCGTCGATCCAATCACGCAGGCGGTCGCCGCCGGGCTCTTCAAAGGCCGCGCGTTGCAAAACACCATATTTCACACGAACGACAACCCAGCTGAACGCATCGAAAATTTTCTCGATCCGTTCGAACAAGCCTTCCCGGACGATACCGTCCAGTGACTGTCGGTTGTAATCTATGATCCACCACGTGTTTCGCAGGTCGTTCTTCCATCCTTCCTGTAGTGCCTCATAGACGTTGCCTTCATCCAGTTCGGCGTCGCCTACCAGGGCTACCATACGTCCCATTGGCGCGTCTGAGCCCCAGCTTTTGGCCTTGATGTAGTCTTGAATGATCGAGGCAAACGAGGTGATCGCGACACCTAAACCCACAGACCCGGTCGAGAAATCAACATCATCAATATCCTTTGTCCGGCTGGGATAACTTTGCACACCCCCAAATCCGCGGAAATTCTCCATCTTCTCGCGGGTCTGATTACCCATGAGATACTGCATCGCATGAAACACCGGCGACGCATGGGGTTTGACTGCAACCCGGTCCTCAGGGCGTAAGGCTGAGAAGTAGAGCGCGGTCATGATCGACACCATCGAAGCAGACGAAGCCTGATGGCCACCAATCTTGATCCCATCCACCTTTGGTCGGACATGGTTGGCATGGTGGATCATCCAATGAGACAACCACAGCAGGCGCTGTTCGACATTCTTTAGTTTGGTGGGATCAATGTGCATGGTTGTCTCCGGGTTTAGGCGGCGCTGCGAGCAGGGTAGGGCAAAGCCTGCTCTAGGTCTGCAAGGATATCTTCGACATCCTCTAGCCCGACAGACAGACGGATCAGGCCATCGCTTATCCCATGCTCGGCACGCTCTTCTGGGGTATACGTCGAATGAGTCATGGACGCTGGGTGTTGGATCAGTGTTTCCGCGTCGCCCAACGACACTGCACGCTGGATCATGTTCAAGCGGTTCATGAATTCAATCCCTCCGGACAGACCGGATTTGATCTCGAACGCTATCATAGCGCCCGGTTGGGACATCTGTCGCTGCGCTACATCGTGCTGTGCGAAGCTCTCAAGACCGGGGAAATAAACCTCGTCGACGGCAGGATGCGCTTCGAGGAAGTCCGCGACGACCCTGGCAGAGTCACAATGACGATCCAGACGAAGGTTCAGTGTTTTCAGACCACGCAGGATCAGCATCGCGTTGAAAGGGGCCATTACCGCGCCGGTCATGTCCTTCATCCCAACAAGGCGGATCTCAGCGATCTGTTCGGCGGTTCCTACAACCAGACCGGCAACCACATCGCCATGCCCGCCGAGGTATTTGGTGGCGGAGTGCAGAACAATATCTGCCCCATGCTCAATCGGGCGGGTCAGATATGGGCTGGCATAAGTGTTATCGACGACGACCGTTGCACCGACCGAATGCGCAATTGTGGCGCTTGCGGCGATGTCCACCAAGCGCATGTTCGGATTGGCCGGAGTTTCGAAATAGACAACGCGGGTTTTGCCGGAAACGGCCGCTTTAAGGTTTTCAGGGTCTGTCATGTCTACATGTGTGATCGTAACCCCCCATTTCGCCAAACCATGACGCATGAAGGCGAAGGTGCAGCCATAGAGCGTTTTGTCCACGATGACTTCGTCACCTGGCGACAGCAGGGTCCAAAGCACTGCCGTGATCGCCCCCATGCCGCTTGAGAGAGCTAGACCGGCCTCGGCCCCCTCAAGCACGGCAATGCGTTGCTCAAGAAGGTCGCATGTGGGGTTTGAAATACGGCTGTAGATATGACCTTCACGCTCACCGGCGAACAACTCTCCACCAGCCTCTGCGGTTTCGAAGGTAAATGTGGACGTCAAATGCAGGGGTGGCGTCAACGCACCGTCATTTTCCAGAGGGTTATAAGCGTGGTGAATGGCGCGGGTGGCAAATCCGGTTGGACGAGTCATTGCAAGCTCCTGATTCATGTTGGAGCCAGTTTGCGCCTTTACTTTGGGCTAATGGTTGCGAAATATACCAACGTGAGCGGCTCAATTGGCATTTTCTGCTAAGCAAGAGGGTGAAATGGACGCTAAGGACAGGCAAATCATTCGAGCGCTGCAGCGTGACGGGCGCATGACGAACCAGGATCTTGCCGACGAGGTGAACCTGTCCCCGTCACCGTGTCTGCGCCGGGTCAAAAATCTTGAAGCCAACGGAGTGATAACGGGATACAGCGCCGACGTTGACGCTGCCGCGTATGGGATGGCCATTACAGTCTTCGTGCGTATCCGGTTAGAGCGACACAATGAAACGGACGTTCAGAATTTCGAAAAGCGCGTTCGGATGATCGATGAAGTTCTTGAATGCCACGTGCTGACCGGGGCAATGGACTACCAATTGCGGGTTTTGGTATCGGATCTCGATGCCTACGAGGAATTTATTCGTCACCGAATTCATCCGATCGGTGGGATAGCCTCAATCGATACCAGCTTTGTCTATGGAACAGTAAAAAAGACCGCCGTTTTTCCGCCCGGATAGAAAGATCGAGTCAGAATGAGTTGTTCCGAACTGGCTGAACATTTTAGCTGACTGATTTCTTCCCGCCTCAATTTCTCATTGTCAGCATCGGCTATTTCACGGAAGACGAAAGGTAAAAGAGGGCAACGTTGGTATGGCGTCTGTCGGCCACCTGAGAACTGACTTCGCGTCACTCTCGGCCGAACTGGAACTCCATTTAAAAGCTGGTAACGGATACTGTTTGGCACTGTCACGCCAATTTTCAGACTACCTGCGCGCTCATGTTCACGTTCCACTTGCTCCATAGATATCCAACAACAGGTCAGGATTCGAACCTTCTCCCGCCAGTTCTGACTTAAGGTCTTGGAGGATAGGCAAGAACTTCAACCTCCGCCTTTGGAAATTAGTATTGGACCCACGGCGGGCCTTCAGGTCTTGCTCTGTTTTCTCAATGATAGCCAAGAGGTCATCCGCCAACGGGTCGGCCCCGATCACCAATGCTGTAGGATCAACGAGACGCCATCTTACCAGGCCTGCAAGTAAGAAAGGCGCGTAGTTAAACATTGTATATTGACCGCCAATATTACGTTGAAAGTCCGCAATAGTCCTTTTGGTTAGCTTCTCTACGTCTTCTCGTTTCAGATAAGATGGAGCGGTGTCAGAACGAGACAGCATGAACGCCATGGCCGCGCTTTGTCGGTTCCAGATCCAGTCCTTAATTGACGAAGTCAGAAGCAACCGCATTGCTCTCGCTTCGTCCTCTTCGCTTCCGACGATGCGGCCAAGGCCCTGATATACGAGGACCCAACTTGCTTGATGCTTGACGAAAGGGTGATTGCGCCCGGACGCTTCAATACAGTCCATCAGCCACGTCGCGACATTGCGCGGGCATCGGCGGAACTGCCAACTCAAGAATTTGAGAGCCTCGTTGTCTTCCGTTCCGTAACCGCTTTCGCCCCTCAGGCGCTTTTCAGTAACCTCAAGCGCTTTGCTGGTCAGAATTTCAAACCGCTCAAGGGTTTCTGCCGTGATCTCCGGAGGCACGTCGCCATCACTTGAGATGCAGTATTTGCCAAATGGACGCTGTGAAAGCTTTTGCCGAAGGGTCGCCCAATCCGTGCGGCTGCGATTATCCTATGTCACGTATTCTCGTTCTCTACTATTCAAGCTATGGCCACGTCCGCACATTGGCCGATGCCGAAGCTGAAGGCGCCAGAAGTGTTCCCGGCACTGAAGTTGACGTTCGACGTGTGCCCGAAACCGTCCCTGAAGAGGTCCGTCAGCAGGCTGGCTATGTCTTAGATGATACACCTGCCGCCTTGCCGACCGATCTGGAAAACTATGATGCAATCATCATTGGAACACCGACCCGATTTGGCATGATGGCTGGCCAAATGAAGTCCTTCCTTGACCAGGCGGGAGGGCTTTGGGCCAGGAATGCACTGGTTGGTAAGGTCGGAGCGGTCTTTGCATCAACAGGTTCGCAACATGGCGGGCACGAGGCCACCCTTCTGACAACGCAAGTCCCTCTTCAACACTTTGGGATGCTGATTGCCGGAATGCCCTACACATTTGCTGGCCAGACTACATCAGAAGATATCATTGGCGGCGCGCCATATGGTGCCGGAACGATCGCCGGTGCTGATGGTTCCCGCACACCTACCGAATTTGACCTGGCCGGAGCGCGTTTCCAGGGCGCTCATGTTGCAAGGATTGCAGCGTGCCTCGTTGGATCAAACCTCAAAGCGGAAGCAGCGTAACCCGCGCGCCTCTGACGTCTCACTCAACTTTTCCAACGCCTCAGCCGGGAGACACACTATGTCACGCTCAACCGACATTCTTCTCACTGCGCTCGCCCCAGCGGTATGGGGAAGCACCTACCTGGTAACTACGGAAGCGCTCCCGGCTGGCTATCCGATTACCCTGGCTGCGTTACGAGCTCTGCCTGCTGGATTGTTGTTGCTTGCAGTGACGCGCTGCGTTCCACCACGCAAATGGCTTGGTCGAGTTTTCGTCTTAGGCAGCCTCAATTTCGCTCTGTTCTGGGTGCTCCTCTTCGTCGCTGCATATAGGTTATAGCCCCGAGCACCTGCGTAAAGCTGCCAACGCGTTAGAGTTCGACTAATGCTCAGGTTCAACGAACCTCGGATCACTGTCTTGAAAACAACAAAGGCGCCCTCAGGCGCCTTGTTTTATTGGTCGGAGTGAGAGGATTCGAACCTCCGACCCCTGCCTCCCGAAGACAGTGCTCTACCAGGCTGAGCTACACTCCGACCGTGGCGGGTGATCTATACCCGGCGGTTCCGATGCGCAAGAGGATTTTGGGGCTTGGACGTGGGAAATCGTTGGCGGAACAGGGCACGGCAATTTGATAATCGGAGTCAGCCGAGTGGATCCGTTTTGTACAGGCGAATTTTTGTGCCGCCATGGTCGACCACCGGGCCTGGCGCCAATAGTGGAAGACGGGTTGACCTAGCCAAGGAAGCAGAACTGGTCACTATTCCAACTCTCCATCCCTGAAACCGGCTCATCAGGGCTTTGCCCAGTGCACCATAGACTGAACGCAGGCGCTTTTCATCCCCGATACGTGCTCCATAGGGCGGGTTAACAATAACCAGGCCTTCGGGGCCTTCGGGGGGGTTAATGTCGCTGACGGATCGCAGTTGAAAGCGCGTCACATGGCTGACCTGCGCCCGATTGGCGTTTGCGGTTGCCGCTTCGACAGCACCCGCGTTCCTGTCCGAACCGCAAAAGGTCATTGCACTTTCTCTTTTGGAATTGCTTTCGCGCATCGACTGCCACTGATCGCAATCAAAGCCTGCCAGGTCCTCGAACGCGAAGCGGCGCGATCGGCCGGGCAGTAGTCCGAGTGCAATTTCGGCAGCCTCAATGACAAAGGTGCCCGACCCGCACATTGGGTCAAGTACAGGCTCTTCCCCTGTAAACCCACATTCTCGTAAGAACATAGCGGCCATCGTTTCTCGCATTGGGGCTTTGGCGATTGCTTCCTTATGTCCGCGCTTATGTAAAAGCTCGCCCGAACTATCGACCGACAAAGTGCAAATGTCTTTCTCGATGCGCAGCAAGACCCTAAGACCAGCCTCGGATGAAATCGGAGCGCCTAACGTCTCAGAGATCGCGCGTTCAACCCTTTGCCGGGCGGCCCCTGCGTGGTAAATCCGGGATTTACGGCTGGTTGCCTCTACCTTTACCGGAATGTCGGAACGCAAGAACGCGCCCCAGGGAAATTTGCGGGCGCGTTTGTCCAGCTGAGCCAGATGCACCGCTGGGAAGCTACCCAGACGCACAAGAACCTTGTTTGCGCCCCTTAAGGTCAAATTGGCGCGCCAGACTTCTGACCAGGACCCGCGACACGTCACACCACCGCGAACCGCTTTTGCACCGGCGAATCCGTGCGCCTGCACCTCAGTGCATAGTGGTGCTTCCAGGCCGGGTGTTGCGATCAAAAAAATGTCGAGGTCTGCGTTTTTTTCCATTCGAGTTGCTTACACCGGAAGTACAGCGGGTGCGACACGCTTTTTTTGCGGCTGAAATGTTTCAGTTTGCCGGGGAAATAGCGGGAATGTGTAGTCCCAAGATAACTTTTGGCGGTAACAGGTTTGCGTTTAGAGGCATCCCCGCGTAAAGGGTCCATGATCGGAATAACGCCAGCGGATTCTGGACACATTTTGACGCTTTTGCGACGAATGGTAAGAATTTCCGCGGTATTGCATGACCCCGAAAGGGCGTCGACAATGCAGGCGCAGCAAAAAAGGCTTGGAAGAACGTAGCAACATGCAAACTTTCAAACTGAAAAAAGGGTTGGATCTGCCGGTTGAAGGCGCTCCTGACCAGACCATCCATCCGGGGCCGGAGTACAAGACTGTCGGTGTGTTGGGGGATGACTATATCGGCCTTAAGCCAAAGATGTTGGTACAGGAAGGCGACTCGGTGCAGCGGGGGGCTCCGTTGTTCTGTCATAAAGATGCGCCAGATGCGATGATGGTTGCGCCTGTCAGCGGTAAGGTTGTCGCCATCAACCGCGGTGCCCGTCGTGTTCTGCAAAGCGTCGTGATCGAAGTGTCGGACGCAAATGACACAGGAGTGGATTTCTCTGGCGTCGGCGATGCGGATACGGCTGAGGGCGTGTCTGCCAAACTGTGCGCTGCTGGTTTGTGGACCGCGTTTCGCACACGGCCTTATTCGAAAATGCCTGAACCGGGCAGCGCACCGGCTGCGATTTTTGTCACCGCTATGGACAGTGATCCGTTGGCGGCAGATGCGGCGGCTGTTATTCAAGAAGCATCCGACGCGTTCACTGCCGGTCTGAGTGCCATCAGCAAGCTGACAGAGGGTGCGACGTACCTATGCCAAAAAGAGGGTGACGCGATCCCCGGCGCAGACTTGAACGGCGTGGAAACCGCAGCATTCTCTGGGCCCCACCCTTCGGGTCTGGCGGGAACCCATATTCATTTTCTTGAACCCCTTACGGGCGACAAGCAGGTCTGGACCATTGGCTATCAGGACGTCATTGCCATTGGCCGACTTTTGCTGACTGGTCATCTTGATCCGAACATCGTGGTCGCTCTGTCTGGTCCTGGAGCACGTCAGCCACGTCTGGTCCGTACCGTTATGGGCGCATCCACGGATGATCTTACCCGTGACGAGGTGAATGTCGACGGAACACCTCGGATCATTTCCGGCTCGATCCTGTCAGGTCAGCACGCAGATGGCCCGACGGCCTATTTGGGTCGTTTCGCACGTCAGATCAGCATTATCCGAGAGGATCACGACCAAATTCCGATGGGTTGGATTCGCCCAATGCCGTCGAAATATTCGGTCCAGCCGGTTTTGGGATCGGCATTCGCCAAAAAACTGTATGCCTTCACGTCCAACCTGAATGGTGGGCGTCGTGCGATGGTGCCGACCGGAGTGTTCGAAGAGTTGATGCCGCAGGATTACCTGCCCACACAGCTACTGCGCGCCTTGTTGGTGATGGATACCGACACCGCCCAAGCCTTGGGCGCATTGGAGCTGGACGAAGAGGATCTGGGTCTTGTGGGCTTTGCCTGTCCGGCAAAATATGAATACGGGCTGGCGCTGCGCGACTGCCTGACCAAGATTGAAAAGGAGGGCTGATCCAAATGGGTTTGCGCAGCTTCTTCGATCGGATCGAGCCGAACTTTACCAAGGGCGGCAAGTACGAAAAGTATTTCCCCATCTACGAGATGGTCGAAAGCTTTATCTACACTCCGAAAACTGTGACCACCGTTGCCCCTCATGCACGGTCTTACGTGGATATGAAGCGGATCATGACTTATGTCGTGATCGCAACGATCCCCTGTATTCTGTGGGGGATGTACAATACCGGCTACCAAGCCAATTCGGCTATTGCCACGCTTGGGCCTGACTCGGCCACTGGTTGGCGTATTGCCATTCTGCAGACATTTGGCATCTCGCTGAACCCGGAAAGCATTTTTGCCAACGTCATGCACGGGCTGATGTATTTCCTGCCGATCTACATCGTCACGCTGGTGGCTGGCGGCATTTTCGAGGTTATCTTCGCAACTGTGCGCGGGCATGAGGTGAACGAGGGTTTCCTCGTTACATCAATGCTCTACACGCTGATAATGCCTGCAACCACGCCGCTATGGCAGGTCGCATTGGGTATCATCTTCGGGGTCGTGATCGGTAAAGAAGTGTTTGGTGGAACAGGCAAGAACTTCCTCAACCCGGCACTAGTTGGACGCGCCTTCCTTTACTTCGCCTATCCCGCACAGATGTCAGGAGATGCGGTTTGGACCCCGGTTGACGGATTCTCGGGCGCAACTGCACTGGCGGTCTCGGCTGCGGACGGCGTTCAGGCTCTGGCCGCTGAAGGCATCACCTGGTCAAGCGCGTTCTTCGGACAGATTCAGGGCAGCTTTGGTGAGACATCGACGCTGGCGTGTATGATCGGTCTGGCCTTCCTGCTGACGACAAAGATCGCCAATTACCGCCTGATTGTAGGCTGTCTGGCCGGAACAATCGGCTTTACCCTGCTGCTGAACCTCATCGGATCGGACACGAACCCGATGTTCGCGATGCCTTGGTACTGGCACATCGTACTGGGCGGTTATGCCTTTGGTCTGGCCTTTATGGTGACCGAACCGGTTTCGGCCAGCCATACCAACGTAGGTCGCTATATCTATGGCGCGCTGATCGGTGTCATGGTTGTGATGATCCGCGTGATCAATCCGGCTTTCCCCGAAGGTATGATGCTGGCAATTCTGTTCGGAAACGTCTTTGCACCGCTGATCGACTATTTCGTTGTTCAGGCCAACATTAAACGGAGGGCGCGTCGCCATGTCTGATACGCAATCCCCTGACAACAACGACGCTCCAAAGGGCGCACTGGCCAAGTTTCTGGCAGCTTCGCCAGATTCGGTTGGCAAGACGATCTTCATCGCCGTTGCCGTTTGTCTTGTCGCCTCGATGGTTGTCTCTGCAGCCGCTGTTAGCCTGCGCCCGGTGCAGGAAACCAACCGCCTGAAGGACAAACAGGTCAACGTTCTGCAAGTTGCGGGCGTTTTTGAACCCGGCATCGATGTGACCGAAGCCTTTGCCGCCTTTGAGCCGCATGTGCTGGAACTGTCCACCGGCGACTTCGTCGATGATCAGTTCGACCCGGCCACCTTCGACGACATCGCCGCCGCCAGCGACCCTGAGCTGAGCGTTGCGCTGGACGATGACCCCGCTGGTATTGGTCGCAAGTCGAAATACCGCGTGATCTATCTGCTGCGTGACGACGCAGGCGATCTGGACAAGGTGATCCTGCCGCTGCACGGCTATGGTTTGTGGTCTACGCTCTACGGCTTTATCGCTTTGGAAAACAACGGCAACGATATCTACGGTCTGCAATTCTATCAGCACGGTGAAACCCCTGGCCTTGGGGCCGAAGTGGACAACCCACGTTGGAAAGCGCTGTGGAACGGCAAGAAGCTGCGTGATGATGCGGGTGATCTGCAAATCACCGTTGCCAAGTCCCAGCCTGCTGCCGGACCGGAATTTTATATCGATGCTCTGGCAGGGGCGACACTGACCTCAGTTGGTGTCGATAACCTGGTGAAATTCTGGATGGGCGACGCGGGCTATGCTCCGTTCCTGGCCAAGCTGCAAGCAGGAGAGTTCTAATGTCTCAGACCAAGAAAGAGATGCTGGTCGACCCGCTTGTCGACAACAACCCGATCACCTTGCAGGTGCTGGGCATCTGTTCGGCACTGGCGGTGACCTCGTCGCTGCAGGTGTCGATGGTGATGGCGCTGGCGGTTATTTTCGTGACCTCGTTCTCGTCCTTCTTCATCTCGTGCCTGCGCAACCAGATTCCCGGCTCGATCCGGATCATCGTGCAGATGGTAATCATCGCCTCGCTGGTGATCCTGGTTGACCAGATCCTCAAGGCCTACGCGTTCGAGATCTCGAAAACCCTGTCGGTCTTCGTCGGTCTGATCATCACCAACTGTATTGTGATGGGCCGCGCCGAGGCGTTTGCGATGAAGAACCCTCCGGTCGCGTCCTTCATCGACGGGATGGGCAATGGGATGGGCTATGGCCTGATCCTGCTGTTGGTTGGCTTCATTCGTGAGTTGTTCGGTGCCGGGTCGCTGTTCGGCGTTACCATACTGGAGACCGTCAACAACGGTGGCTGGTACGTGCCCAACGGCATGTTGCTACTGCCACCGTCGGCGTTCTTCATCATCGGTCTGATCATCTGGGCGTTCCGCACATGGAAGCCGAACCAGGTGGAAGAGCGTGAATACAAAATTCAGCAGGTAGAGGCCCACTGATGGAAGGTCTGATCTCACTGGCCGTAAAGGCCATCTTTGTCGAAAACCTTGCGCTCAGCTTCTTCTTGGGGATGTGTACCTTCATCGCCGTTTCGAAGAAAATCTCGACTGCGCTGGGTCTGGGTATTTCTGTCATGGTCGTGCAGGCCATCACCGTTCCCGCCAACAACCTGCTGCTGAACTATCTGCTGAAGCCGGGTGCGCTGGCGTGGGCTGGTTTCCCGGATGTGGACCTGACCTTCCTTGGCCTGATCTCGTATATCGGCGTGATTGCGGCGATGGTTCAAATCCTTGAGATGGTTTTGGATAAGTACTTCCCGCCGCTTTACAACGCGCTGGGGATCTTCCTGCCGCTGATCACCGTGAACTGCGCCATCCTGGGCGGCTCGCTGTTCATGGTGGAACGTGACTACAACTTTGCCGAGGCCGCAACCTATGGCCTGTCTTCGGGCTTTGGTTGGGCGTTGGCGATCACTGCGATGGCGGGTGTTCGCGAAAAGCTGAAATATTCGGACATTCCCGACGGCCTACAGGGTCTGGGCATCACCTTCATCACCGCAGGATTGATGGCCATGGCCTTCATGTCCTTCTCGGGCGTGAAACTGTAAGGAGGCGTCAATGGAAACCTTTACCCTAGGCGTAGCTCTTTTCACCGTCATCGTTCTGGCACTGGTGGCCGTCATCATGGCCGCCCGGTCCAAGCTGGTGTCGACCGGCAACGTGAACATCACCATCAACGGCGAGAAAACCATTTCCGTACCCGCAGGCGGCAAATTGCTGCAAACGCTGGCGGCCGAGAAGCTTTTTGTTCCTTCGGCTTGCGGCGGCGGTGGCACCTGCGCGCAATGTCGGGTGCGCGTGCATTCGGGTGGTGGGTCGATCCTGCCCACTGAGGAAAGCCATATCACCAAACGCGAAGCCTCGTGCGGTGACCGACTGTCCTGTCAGGTGGCCGTGAAACAGGATATGGACATCGAAGTCCCGGAAGAGGTCTTCGGCGTCAAGAAATGGGAATGTACCGTTCGTTCGAACGAAAACGTTGCAACCTTTATCAAAGCACTGACCCTAGACTTGCCGGAAGGCGAGGATGTGAACTTCCGCGCCGGTGGCTACATCCAGATCGAGGCCCCCGCACACCAGTTGAAATACACCGATTTCGATGTGGAAGAGGAATACCGCGAGGATTGGGATCGCTTCAATCTGTGGCAGTATGAGTCGGTTGTCGCGGAACCGATCGAACGGGCCTATTCGATGGCCAACTACCCGGATGAAAAAGGCATGATCATGCTGAACGTCCGTGTGGCTTCGCCGCCTCCGGGCTCGGAAGGCATCCCGCCGGGTCAGATGTCATCCTACATCTTCAACCTGAAACCGGGTGACAAGGTTACAATCTCGGGTCCGTTTGGCGAGTTCTTCGCGCGTGAGACCCAAAAAGAGATGGTGTTCATCGGTGGTGGTGCCGGCATGGCCCCCATGCGAAGCCACATCTTCGACCAACTCAAGCGCCTTGAAAACCGCGATCGCAAGATCAGCTTCTGGTATGGCGCGCGGTCGAAGAAAGAGATGTTCTTTGTCGAGGATTTCGACCAACTGGCCGAAGAGTTCGACAATTTCGAATGGCATGTCGCGCTTTCGGATGCGCAGCCCGAGGATGACTGGAAAGGCTATACCGGATTCATCCATAACGTCCTGTTCGAAGAATACCTCAAGAACCATCCCGCGCCAGAAGACTGCGAGTTCTACATGTGTGGTCCGCCCATCATGAACCAGTCGGTCATCAACATGCTGCTGGATCTGGGCGTGGATCGTGAAGACATCATGCTGGACGATTTCGGCGGTTAATAATAGAAAAACCGGCGCAGCCAGCGCCGGTTTTTTCATTCAACTTTTAGCCAACGCTATTTTCCGTAGTAATCCCGATACCAGGAAACGAACTGGGCTATGCCATCTTTCAGGTCCGTCTGTGGACGGTAATTGGTCAACCGCTGCAACAGGCGGTTGTCAGCCCATGTCGCATGAACGTCGCCCATCTGCATCGGCATAAAGTTCTTGATGGCCGTCTGTCCAACCGCCTCTTCGATGGCTTCGATGAAGTCCATCAGACGCACTTTGTCGCCATTTCCGATATTGACGATGCGATAGGGCGCAACCGTTGAAAGGCTATCGCCATCCTCGATGTCTTCACGGCTGGCAGGCCGGACCGGGGGTACATCGATCAGCAATCTGATTCCGCGCACCAAATCTTCAACATGGGTGAAGTCCCGATACATGTCTCCGTGATTGTAAATGTCAATCGGACGGCCTTCGAGAATGGCGGCCACAAACTTGAAATAGGCCAGGTCGGGCCGACCCCAGGTGCCATAGACCGTAAAAAACCGAAACATCGTGGTCGGCAGATTCCACAGATGCGCATAGGAATGCCCCATCGCCTCATTCGCCTTTTTGGTGGCAGAGTAGATGGTCAATTGCGTGTCCGCTTTTTCCGTTTCGGTAAACGGCATCTCTTCGTTGGCACCATAGATGGACGAGGTCGAAGCCATCAACAGATGTCCGACCTCATGCTGGCGCGCGATTTCCATCACGTTGAACGTGCCAACGACATTAGATTCGATATAGCTGCGGGGGTATTCGAGGCTGTGCCGAACACCGGCTTGGGCCGCCAAGTGGACGATGACATCGGGATGGAATTCCTCCGCCACCTGCACCAGCCGGTCATAGTTTTCCAATCGATCCTCGGTCGCGGTAAAGCCCGGGGTTTGTAGCAGGATCTGATGCCTACGCTGTTTAAGCGTCACATCGTAATAGTCGGTCATCCCGTCATAGCCATGCACCTGAAACCCTTCTGAAAGAAGCAGCTTGGCCAGATGGAACCCGATGAACCCCGCAGAGCCCGTAATCAAAACCCGTTTCATAAAACCCTCAGAACGCACCACGAAATCACCGTTGACCGAAAGACTTTGTTTCGCGCCTGAGATCAACGTTTTTCGACCACTTTGAAGGTCATATCGGACAACACGAGGGTGTTGGTCAACACTTTGCCGGTTCAATCAGATGTTCATTGCCGCCATTTGCTCGGAAGGGTAGGGATCAGGGCGCATGGTTACGAAATGGATCAAATCACGGTTCAACCGTTCGGCGCGTCCAGCGACCGAAACAGTGTCTTGCGACATCTCCCCCGGCACGCGCGTGACAGCGGTGGGTGATATTCATGGCCGCCTGGATCTGCTGCACGCGCTTTTGCCTCGTCTAGACGATCAAGATCCATTGGTTTTTGTTGGCGACTATATCGATCGTGGTCCGAACAGTGCTCATGTTTTGCGCCATTTGCTTTATCTGAGCCAAGCGTCAGGTGGACGAGTTCATTGCCTTCTTGGCAACCACGAAGAGATGCTGTTGCGTTTTGTAGATGCCCCAGAGGAATACGCCCCGATTTGGTTTCGAAATGGAGGCGTACAAACGCTTGCCTCATTCGGCCTCAAGCTGACCCCAGACAAAGAAGACACTCAGCAAGCGAAAGAATTGGCAGATGGCCTGCGTCAAGCGATGGGTCAAACTCTGCTTAACTGGTTGTCCGACCGACCGCTGACCTGGACCAGTGGAAACGCTACATTTGTTCACGCAGCGTTGGACCCACGCCAATCGCTCGAAGCCCAGGATCGCCAGATTTGTCTTTGGGGACATCCAATGTTCCCAAGACTGCCGCGCAGCGACGGGCAATGGGTGGTGCACGGCCACACAATCGTAGATCACCCCCGTGTCAGAAATAGGGTATTGTCAATTGACACGGGCGCTTTTGCCTCGGGCCGACTCACGGCAGCTGAAATTCAGGACGGCAGTATCAGGTTCCTTTCGACTGGCTGACCTTAGCCGACGATCATCTGCTTCATGCGCAAGGCTTCATATTCCAGTTCTTTCAGGCGGAAATGAACGACGTCTCCGATAGTGATAACGCCACACAATTTGCCGTCACGCAGCACGGGCATATGACGAAAACGACCTTCGGTCATGGTCTTCAGAACATCGTTCAGCAGATCGTCGGTTGTACAGGTCTTAACCTCTTTGGTCATCAGATCTTCGACGGATTGAGGTAAGGTCTGTCCGGGTGTGTCCGCCATACGCCGCACGATGTCGCGCTCTGACAGAATGCCTTGCAACGCACCGTTCTGATCCGTCACCAAGACGGCACCGATCCGCTTTTCCTTGAGAATGTTGACGACAGAATGAATCGTCTCGTTGGGGCGGACGGAAAACACATCGCCCCCTTTGCCCTCAAGCAGTTTGGACACTGCTGTCTTTGACTGCGCAAGATTGGACCCGGTCGTTTGGCTGTACGTTGTCTTTTCCTCTTTGTCACCGCGCATCGGTGCCTGGTACGAGGTTGGGGCCATGGGCAATCTCCTTCTTCGATCTTGCAATATCTTTCCCTTTCACCTTAGCGCAGCTAAATGACCTGTATAGGGTGCAATTGCTCGAATAAGTGGATTCCGTGGTCAGCAAAGGACGATCAGGCTTGTGAGTGAACTCTACCTTACCCCTCCGGTGGCCGCTTTGATATTCTTTGCGGTTGTCGTATGCGGTCACAACTTTCGCATGGCCTGGAAACAACAGGCCCCGGGGTGGCAGAAGCGAGCGTGGCTGTTCGGAGTTCCGGCTGGGGTTGGGCTTTTGGCATTAGGTTTTCTGCCGTTAAAGCTGTGATGCCGATTTGACTCTGACAAGGGTCACTGGCATATGCCGGGCACAGAAAATCCCGGAGCTCGCCCCATGCGTCTTTTGCCTTTTGTGGCCCTTGTTGCCCTTCTTTCCGGCTGCTTTTTGGACAAGGAGCCCGAAGTGGTCCGGTTGTCCGGTGAAACGATGGGGACAACCTTCAATATCACTGCCATAGGCGAAGATCTGGACGAGACCAAACTTGCGGCCTCGGTCGATGAGACATTGGCTGAGGTAAACGCGAAGATGTCGAACTGGGACCCGAATTCCGAGGTCTCTGTCTTTTCGGCGTCGGCCAGTACAGAGCCAATGACTATCTCAAACGAATTCGCTTTGGTCATCGCTGCTGCCAACGACGTGCACGAAAAAACCGGTGGAACTTTCGATGTGACCCTTGGCCCACTGATCGAATTATGGGGGTTTGGCCCTCGTAAGCCCGAAGATCCGGTGCCGTCTGATACTGACATCCAGGCCGCGTTAAACAGCGTTGGCCAAAGCCGTCTGCTGACGCTGGATACCGAAGCCGGAACTCTGGCGAAATCTGACGCCAGGGTCGGTATCAACCTGTCTGCAATTGCCAAGGGATATGGCATCGATGCGGTTGCCGAAACCTTAAGGGACGCCGGAATCGAGAATTACCTGGTTGAAATTGGTGGTGATCTGGTCGCCATGGGTCAGAACGAAAAGGGCGAAGCCTGGCGCATCGGCATCGAAAAACCGGAAACGGGCAGTCAGAGCATTCAGCTGATCGTGTCAGTGAATGACCTGGGCATGGCCAGCTCGGGCGATTACAAGAATTTCTTCGAACAGGACGGCGTGCGCTATTCGCATATCATCGATCCGACGACGGGACGCCCGATTACGCACCGGACAACCTCTGTCACTGTTTTGGCCGAAAACGCGATGATGGCCGATGCCTGGGCCACCGCGATGCTGGCCTTGGGTCAGGAAAAGGGCCTGAAACTGGCGGAAGAGCATAAACTTGCCGTGTATTTCATCTCGCGGGATGTGACAGGCGGTGAAGAAGCTTATATTACTGCCCATAGCACCGCGTTCAAAAACGCGCTGGAATCGAACTGACTGGTGGAGCTGAGATGAGCACTTTTATTCTGGCTTTTATTCTTCTCGCCCTCGTCATGGTGGGTATGTCACTCGGCGTCATGTTGATGGGAAAGACCATCAAAGGCAGCTGTGGTGGTCTGAATGCAATCTCGGGTGCTGATAAATGCGTTGTCTGCCAAAAGGACGTGGATCCCAACAGCCCGTTGCGCGATCAGTTGCAATGCAAGCGCGCCAAGAAGATGCTGGAGCAGATGGAGCGTCAGGCCTGAAGCAAAGTTTTGCTTCGCACTGCGGACGGAAATGGCTAACTAGGTCTCCATAAGGTTTGGGGGCGTGGTATTGGCCAAGGCAAAAAACATCCTGTTCATCATGTTCGACCAGCTGCGCTGGGACTACCTGAGCTGTTACGGGCATCCACACCTGCACACCCCCAACATCGATCGCCTGGCAGCCAAAGGCGTTCGGTTTAACCGCGCTTACATACAATCCCCAATCTGCGGTAGTTCGCGCATGTCGACCTATACCGGGCGCTATGTGCATTCGCATGGGGCGTCTTGGAACGGTATTCCGCTCAAAGTCGGCGAGATCACGATGGGCGACCATCTGCGCAAGGCGGGAATGGACTGCTGGCTGGTCGGCAAAACTCATATGCGGGCGGACGCAGAAGGCATGGCGCGGTTGGGGCTGGAACCTGACAGCCTGATCGGTGCCCGGGTTGCCGAATGCGGCTTTGACGTATTCGAACGCGATGATGGTATGTTGCCCGAGGGTCCCGACGGGTTTTACGATCCGGACGGAGCGAAGGAGTACAACAAGTTCCTCAAGGCCAAGGGGTATGAGAGCGACAATCCCTGGCATGATTTTGCCAACTCAGGTCTGGATGAAGATGGCAATGTTCTGTCCGGCTGGTTTTTGAAAAACGCGCCGGAACCCGCAAATATCGCCGAAGAAGACAGTGAAACGCCTTATCTGACAGGGCGCGGTATCGAGTTTATGGAAACGCATGATGGCCCGTGGTGCTGCCACCTGAGCTTTATCAAACCGCATTGGCCTTACATCGTGCCAGAACCTTATGCCTCAATGTATGGTCCAGAGCATGTTTTGCCCGTGGTACGATCCGAGGCTGAGCAGCAAAATGCGCACCCGGTGCTCAAGGCTTTCATGGACACAAAGATTGGCCAGACCTTTTCCCGACAGGATGTGCGTGAGGCGGTGATCCCAGCCTATATGGGCTTGATCAATCAAGCCGACAATCAGATGGGGCGTCTGTTTAACTGGATGGAAAAAACCGGGCGGATGGACGACACGATGATCGTTCTAACTTCGGATCACGGTGATTTTCTTGGTGATCATTGGATGGGTGAGAAGACGTTTTTTCACGATGCTTCGACCAAAATGCCCCTGATCATTTATGATCCATCGCCCGAGGCTGATGCGACACGCGGGACGGTCAGTGATGCGTTGGTCGAGTCCATCGATCTGGCTCCAACCTTTGTTGATGTGGCAGGCGGTGACGTTGCCACTCATATCCTTGAAGGTCATTCGTTGCTGCCCATCCTGCATGGGTCAGCAGAAGAGGTGCCCCGGGACTTTGTCATCTGCGAATACGATTACTCAGGCTCACCGATCGCTGATATCGTGGGAGTGTCGGTTCGCGAAGCGGTGATGTTCATGGTGGCCAACAAAAAGTGGAAGCTGATCCATTGCGAAGGTGGGCACAGACCGATCCTGTTTGATCTGGAAAACGATCCTCAGGAACTGAATGATCTGGGCAACAGCGCAGAGCATGCAAACGTGATCGCTGAAATGTATGATCACCTGTTCGCATGGGCGCGGCGACCGTCACAACGCACCACGAGGTCGGAACAGCAATTGATAGATATGCGTACCAAAAGCAGAGGCCGAGGCATTGTCTTGGGTGTGTACGACGAAAACGACGCGCCTTTGGACCTGACTGTGAAGTACCGCAATCGAAAGGCACGTCCATACAAGAGCTACCTTAAGGAATAGCGCCTCTGCGTCTATTAAATCTTTTTCACCTGCCCAAAGGTGGTTCACCCGCCGAGGGCAAGGCGATAGAAGAAGCGCACGAGCAGTAATCGGAGAAATTCTATGGCCGCGCCCAAACCTGTTGTATTGTGCATTCTCGATGGGTGGGGGCTGTCCGAAGACACCAAAGCCAACGCGCCGTATCTTGCGTGCACCCCGACCTTTGACGCGATCATGGCCAAAGGCCCTCATGCAACGCTGATCACCCACGGACCCGATGTTGGACTGCCCAGCGGGCAGATGGGCAATTCAGAGGTTGGCCACACCAATATCGGCGCAGGCCGCGTTGTCGCCATGGATTTGGGTCAGATCGATCTGGCTATCGAAGATGGGTCATTTTTGGAAAATGAAGCCCTGCAACAATTTATCGCCAAAGTGAAAGCGGCAGACGGGACAGCACATCTGATGGGGCTGGTCTCGGACGGGGGCGTGCATGGGCACCTGAACCATATTGTCGCCGCGGCGACCGCGATCACCGATGCTGGCGTCCCTGTTGCGCTGCACGCAGTCACCGATGGGCGGGACGTAGCGCCAAAATCGGCGCTGACCTATATCGCGGAACTGGAAGAGCGCTTGCCTGAAAACGCGCGCATAGTGACCGTCTGCGGACGCTATTTTGCCATGGACCGAGACAATCGCTGGGAGCGTGTCAGCGAAGCCTTTGACGCGATGATCAAAGGGCAGGGAAGGGCGGCGCAAAGCGCCCATGGTGCGGTCGATCATGCCTATAACCAGTCTGAGTCAGACGAGTTCATCACCCCGACCGTTCTTGATGGTTACACGGGCGTTCAAGACGGCGACGGGTTTTTCTGCCTCAATTTTCGAGCTGATCGGGCGCGGGAAATCCTGCGCGCCATTGGAGAGCCGGGATTTTCTGACTTTGATACAGGGCTGCAGCCCAATCTCTCGGCGCTGCTGGGCATGGTCGAATATTCGGACGGCCACAACGCCTATATGACCACGGTTTTTCCAAAGCGGGCCATCGTGAATACTCTGGGTGAATGGGTGGCCAAACAGGGGTTGCGCCAGTTCCGGTTGGCCGAAACCGAGAAATACCCGCATGTAACCTTCTTCCTGAACGGCGGCAAAGAGACGCCTGAGCAGGGTGAAGATCGTTTTATGCCTAAATCGCCAAAGGTTGCGACTTATGATCTGCAACCCGAAATGTCGGCGGCCGAGGTCACGGCTAAATTTGTTGAGGCTATCGAAGACGGATATGACCTGATTGTCACAAACTATGCCAATCCTGACATGGTGGGCCATACCGGTGATCTGAAGGCGGCGATCAAAGCGTGTGAGGCTGTGGATCAGGGTCTGGCGCAAGTTGTTGCTGCACTGGAAAAGGCCGGCGGTGCGATGATTGTCACCGCAGATCATGGCAATTGCGAAATGATGCTTGATCCCGAGACGGGTGGTCCGCATACCGCCCACACACTGAACCCGGTGCCGGTGGCGCTGGTCGGTGGGCCTGAAGGGGCGCAATTACGGCAGGGGCGTTTGTCGGATCTGGCCCCAACCTTGCTTGAATTGATGGGCCTGCCAAAACCACCAGAGATGACCGGAGAAAGCCTTTTGTCATGAAACTGGCGACCCTTGCGGCTTTCCTGATTTCAGCCGTTCCGGTGCTGGCCCAGTCGGACTCATCGCTGGCGGCATTGAAAGCCGCAGAGATGTTGGAGGACGCCTCAATCTCGCTAAGCGAGGCTGACGGTGCCCGAGACCGCGTACGTGCGCTTACCCAAACGATCCAAGCCTATGAGGCGGGGTTGAGCGCGATGCGGGAAGGGCTGCGCCAGGCCGCAACCCGCGAGGCGCAGCTGAGCGCCGAGTTGCAGGCGCGCGAAAAGGACGTCCGGCAGTTGATCGGCGTTTTGCAAACCATTGAAACAACGGCGCCTCCGGTTTTGATGTTGCATCCATCGGGCCCATTGGGCGCGGCGCGGGCCGGTATGATGCTGTCCGAGGTCACTCCGGGCTTGAACGCCAAAGCGCAGGCTCTGGCAGATGATCTGAACGAGGTACAGACACTGCGCCTGCTGCAACAAAGCGCGTCGGAAACCCTGACTAAGGGCCTTAGAGGCGTTCAGGATGCACGCGCGCGCCTGAGCGAAGCCATCGCCGATCGCACAGATCTGCCCAGACGATTTGTCGAGGACCCAGTGCGCACGGCCATTCTGATTTCCTCGACCGAAACGCTGGACGGGTTTGCAAGTGGACTATCTGAAATCTCGGAAGGCGAGATCATTGAAACTGATGCGGATGTTTCGGGTCAGAAAGGGCAGATTTCTTTGCCGGTCCAGGGCGTCTTGTTGCACAAAGCTGGCGAAACGGACGCTGCGGGGGTGACACGCGCCGGTTTGGTGCTTGGAACACGTCCGCGTACGCTGGTTACTTCGCCCACGGCGGCCACGATCCGTTATCGGGGTCCCTTATTGGATCTGGGGAATCTGGTTATTCTTGAACCGCAGCCGGGGCTGCTTTTTGTGTTTTCCGGGTTGCAAGAGGTCTATGGCCACCCCGGTCAGGTGATCCCCGAGGGCACTCCGGTGGGCTTGATGCCCGGTGAAACGCCCGAAATTGGCGCAATATTGTCAACAAGCGGTGATGGCACTGGAACTGATCGCTCAGAAACGCTCTATATAGAGGTAAGAGAAGATAATAGCCCCGTGGACCCGGAAACATGGTTCCGGACCGACAAGGATGGATAAACGAGTATGAAGAGATTTGTGATGGCCGGTCTGGCCGGAACTGTGGCAGGAATTCTTGCAACGACCCAGATAGCGGGACCACTGCTGGCGCAGGAGGCCGAAAACAAGGCCAGCGTCTATGAGCAACTGGATCTGTTTGGCGACATTTTTGAGCGCATCCGCGCGCAATATGTTGAAGAGGTCGAACCCGAAGAGCTGATCGAGGCAGCCATTGATGGCATGTTGACCTCGCTTGATCCGCATTCCAGCTATCTTTCGCCCGACGATGCCGAACAGATGCGCGTGCAGACCCGGGGTGAGTTCGGCGGGCTTGGTATCGAAGTCACGCAGGAAGACGGTTTTGTCAAAGTCGTATCGCCGATTGACGATACCCCTGCAGACGCAGCCGGAATTGAGGCCGGGGACTTCATCACTCATGTCGATGGCGAAAGCATTCTGGGCCTTACGCTGGATAAGGCTGTTGACCTGATGCGTGGCCCGGTGGGTTCCGAGATTGTAATCACTGTCGTTCGCGAAGGTGAGCCGGATCCTTTCGACGTCACGATCATCCGGGACACGATCAAACTGACGGCTGTTCGTGCGCGCACCGAAGGCACCAGCGTTGTTCTGCGAGTGACCACGTTCAACGACCAGACCTTCCCGAACCTTAAAGAAGGTTTGCAGGAACAGATCGAGGAAGCCGGTGGCATCGATAAGGTCAATGGATTTGTCCTCGACCTGCGCAACAATCCGGGCGGCTTGCTGACGCAGGCAATCAAAGTCTCGGATGCGTTCCTGAACGAAGGCGAAATCGTTTCGACCCGCGGCCGTGATCCGGAAGAGGGAGAGCGCTTTAATGCTTCGCCCGGCGATCTGGCTGAAGGCAAACCAATCGTTGTTCTGATCAATGGTGGTTCGGCATCGGCGTCCGAAATTGTGGCAGGTGCATTGCAGGATCACCGCCGTGCGATTGTGGTCGGCACGAAAAGCTTCGGGAAGGGCTCCGTGCAAACGGTTATGCCTCTGCGCGGTGACGGGGCCATGCGTCTGACCACGTCACGCTATTACACACCGTCGGGTCGTTCTATTCAGGCCCTTGGTGTCAGCCCTGATATTATCGTGGAACAGCCAAGGCCGCAGCCCGAGACTGAAGAGGAAGAGGATAGCCGCTTTACCCGATCAGAGGCCGAGCTGCGCGGCAGCCTGGACAATGACAGCCTCAGCGAAGATGAAATTCGCCAGATTGAAGAAGACCGCGCCAAAGCCGAAGCCACGGCTGAACTGCGGGAAGAGGATTATCAGTTGGCATATGCCATCGACATCCTCAAAGGCCTTTCGGCGTTTAACCCCGACGGGCCGTCTCAATAACAAAACGGGGCCGCGGCCAACGCGGCCCTTTTTCTTTGTGCAAACCTCACTGATAGAATTCGGATTCAGAGGCCGCTGGCGGGGCGCGTTTCAACTGTATGTGAAATCGGGCTAACCTTCGATCTTGTGTAGCTTTTTTTCATCCAGCAGAAGCGCCAGCACGATACCCACCGATACGGACACGGTCGAAAAGACGAACGCCATGCTCATACCGCTGTTGAAAGCAGCGGACAGGGCGAAATGAACCTTTTCCAGGTCAGTTTCGCTCAGATGGCCGATCACCGCCTGGGCCGAAGGTGCATCCAGTGTACCGCCATTGATCGCCTTCAGGTCCGACCCGTTCAACTTGATCCCTGCCGCGGTCAAACCTTCACGCAATTTGGATAGGCTTACGACATACATGATGGCGGTGGCGCAAGCGACGGAAATGGCACCATACACCAGATGCGTCATGAAACTCAGCCCACCGACAAGGCCAGCGCGTTCGGGTTTGACTGCACAGACGGCTGCCGTTCCAGATGGGCCAACGGTCAGGGTCGCGCCCAGCCCGATCATTGCCATGCCGGGCAAAATGCGAAAATACCCCAAATCGCTTGGCATAACGACAATTGTCGCGGCCCCGATTGTGGCGATTATATAACCCCAGAACAAAAGTCGCTTGGGTCCGAAATCATTATACAACGTGCCCGAGACAATCGATCCCACAGCCAGAAGCACCGTGAGTGGCGCCAGTCCCAGAGCGGACTCAAAGGCCGACCAGCCTAGAACCTTTTGCATGTATTGAGGGAAGTAGAGCAGCCCGACGAACGCGGCAGAGACGTTAAACATATTCAGGCCAAGCGTGATCCTGAATTGGCGATTCTGCATCATTTGGGGCAAAAGCAGCGGTTCTGTGACACGTTTTTCTATCCTTGGGAACAAAATGAACAGCACCGCGCTGATGAAAAACAGCATTAACAGCGGAACTGATGTCCATCCCCAATCCGCACCAACATCCAGCGCGTAAAGCAAAAACAGAACCGCAAACGCCAAGAGACCCATGCCAGCGAGGTCGAGATGTTCGTCCTTTTTGTGCTGCGTCTCGCGTTCCATCAGGATTAGGGCGGTGGCCATCGAAATACATGAGAAAACGACATTGGCTAGGAAGAAATACCTCCATTCTCCCAGATTTACGGCCAATCCGCTGATCATAGGTCCAAACACATTGCCGGTGGTCACACCCGCCAGGATCAGGCCCATAACAAGGGCCCGGTGTTCTGGTCTGGACACTTTGGTCGCGCCAAAGGCCAGTGTACAGGGCCAAACACATCCTGCGCCAATTCCCTGCAGGGCACGGGCAAGAACCAGAAAATCAAGGCTAGGCGAGACAAAGCACATGATTGAAGCGAAGAGAAAAATGCACAGTCCGATGATCATCATCTTACGATGGCCATACATGTCACCCAGTCGCCCGCCCGCAACCATAGTCATGGCAAAAAACAGGGCGTAAATGTTCAGAACCCATTGAGTGCTGGTGATGTCTGCATCAAAACTGTTTTCGATTGCAGGCACCAGCATCAGAGCACCGGTAAAATCGATGCCGATCCCAAATCCTGTCACCATTAATGCGATGACTTTAACAATGCTGCTGCGGTCCATGTCGGGCGCGATCCACTTTGAATGCGACCATGATGCACGGAAAATAGCTGAAAAGATAGTTTGGGAGCCTTAACGCCTCAGTCGTCGTCGCGATACATCCGACGGAACGCTCTTTTCAGCATGTCCAGTTCCGCGCGAAGCAACGCAACCTCGGCGCGAAGGTCATCCGCAGCAGGGGTACCGGCGATAATAGTAAAGTCACCTAGTTTTTCAGTCGTTGCAGCATTCGAGATGACAAAGCTATGAACCCCTTCGGACAGGGCTGACCGGGGTACCTCGATACTGAGATCCCAGCCATTTTCCGCCGGCGAAAGACTGGCAGAGTTCAGCGGTTCACCAAGGTATTGAACCTCAATTGCCGGTTCCTGGTCGATCCCTATATGGGCTTGCCAAACCCCGTTTTCGAACCGGATGAAAGTCAGTTTTGATTGCGTCATGTCCGGTCGTCTCACAAATCGGCACGATGGAAGCGGCAGAACGTCAGGTCCCGCACAACCATCCGGTTCATTTTTGGGGTCTCAAAGATCAAATCAACCCAGATCTTTTCGATCCGACGCTCGTTCAGGGGCAGATGAGCCAGGTCGAAATCTACGGCTTTTTGGGACTCTGAAGGGCATAATTCCCGTAGCACCTGCTCAGAATTGGGGCCGTGCTGAATATTGAGGCGGGCGAACATGCCAGAGGGTTTTTCGCAATTGATCACACTCTCCATTCGTATCAGATGCTCGCGAGAAAGGTCCTGTATTGCGTCCTCTGGCAGATCGACGGACACCGAAAGGAACGAGCCTTCAAAACTGAAGACTTCAACAGCCAGACTAAACGGGGCTAAATCGCGTGCATCGCGATTTCGAATTTGCCGTACGGCAATCTCGGATAGAGGGCAGTCATGAAACAGGCTGACCTGCGCATCAAGGGATGATTTGCGTGGGGCTGAGGCTATGCCGGTTTGCGCCAAAGGGCCACGCCACAAATCCGGCCTGCAGCTCCAGTCGGTGCCGACAGGCTTTGGAAACTGCCTGGATCCGATCTTGGGACGGATCAGACGGGAATCGGCCACTTGAATCAACTGATCGAGTTGGCCGCGCAGTACACGCGCCTGATCACGTTGTATTTTCAAGTCTGCTTGACCGACATCCTGCGCGTTTTGCACCGCCCGCCGCCAACGGTCCAGTGCCTTGCGATGAAAATAACGATCCAGAATTCTGCCCATGGCCTCGTCGTCCGATACACAGCCTCTTTAGTCAAGATGGTGCAAGCAACAAACCGCAATAACGAAATCGCGATCTTCATGCCGTGTTTTTCAGTTGGGTCAGGCGCAAATTTGGGTTAGGCGCCAACGAATGGCGCGCGCCCGTCTTGCCTTGCAATGGGCATAGTCACGGCGTACCGTCAGGCCCTGCAACATGGGTCACCCAGTTTTAGCCACACATCCGTTTAGCTATCTATAAGGCCGTGAAATGGAGCCCACATTATTTTCTTTCATTTGGAAGTACTCGAAGAAGCAGCAGTTGGTCTTGCTGTTGCTGACAGTGCTGTCATTTCCCTTCCTTTACGCCTCGTTGGAACTGCCCAAGCAGATTATCAACGATGCCATCGGCGCTCCGGCTGATACGGTCACCATCTGGGGCATCACCGTAACGCAAGTTCATTACCTGTTGATATTGTGTGTTGCGTTTCTTGGGACTGTTATTGCCAGCGGCCTGATGAAAATGCGCATCAACACGATGAAGGGTGTCCTGGCAGAACGCATGCTGCGTCGGTTGCGGTTCACGCTGATTGAACGTTCGATGCGCTTTCCAAAGTCTTATTTTGCCACCACCAGTCAGGGCGAGCTGGTTTCGATGATTACATCCGAAGCAGAACCGATGGGTGGCCTTATGGGTGACGCGATCGCTCAGCCCGTGTTCCAGTTCGGTCAGATGATGACGATCGTCACATTCCTGTTCATGCAAAGCGTGTGGTTCGGACTGGCCAGCATTGCTTTGATCCCCTTGCAGGCATGGCTGATCCCCAAATTGCAGCGACAGATCAACCTGCTGAACAAAGACCGTATTCAGGAAGTCCGGCGCCTAAGCTCGGAAATCGGTGAAAGCGCTGCGGGGATCAGTGACCTGCGCACCAATGGCGGCTGGCGCTATCGTCTGGCCCAGTTCAGCGACAGATTAGGAAAATTGTTCGAGATCCGCTTTAAGATCTACAACAAGAAATTCTTCATGAAGTTCCTCAACAATCTGATCACTCAGATGACGCCCTTTCTGTTTTATTCCGTGGGTGGTTATCTGGCGATTACGGGTGAGGTGACGGTGGGCGCTCTGGTCGCTGCTTTGGGGGCTTACAAGGATCTGAGCGGCCCCTGGAAGGACTTGCTGACCTATTACAACCAGGTTCAGGACATGTCTTTGCGGTGGGAAATTGTGACCGAACGGTTCGCCCCTGACCACATGATCCCCAAAGAGCTGTTTTCCGGAGAACCCGAGTCAATCCCGCGCCTGGACGGCGCGATAGAGCTGCGCAATGTGACAGTCCGCGACAGCGACGGCAAAACCATTTTGGAAGATCTGGATCTAACCATACCCCACGGCGCCCGCGTTGCCATCCAGTCAACTCACGCCTCAGAACGCAGTGCGCTAGGTCAGCTTTTAACCCGAGAAATCTTGCCTGTTCAGGGGGAAGTGATCGTTTCCGGCCACAACCTGAACGACCTACACCAGGCTGTGATTGCGGCCCGGATCGGCTATGCGTATTCGCGCCCCTATCTGTTTGATGGAACTCTGGGTGATAACCTGATGATGCCGTTACGCACGCATCCCCAGCACGATGCCGAAGCGCAGAAAGCTCCGACTCGCAAGCAGATTGAAGCTGCCCGGTCCGGTAATCCGGTCGACTCTTTGAACGATGAATGGATCGACCCTGGTTTGGCGGGTTTGGACGATATCGAAGATATCCGCGATTGGTGGTTCCAATTGGTCGAAGCCATGGGGATTGACGAGTTCATGTTCCGTCGCACGCTGCGCACGCAGTTTGACCCCGGAATTCATCCCGTTTTGGCCCGCGAAGTGGTCAATCTGCGGGAAACAATTGCCGAGCGTCTGAAAGACAAAGGTCTGGACCGCTATGTCTATCGCTTTGATCCGGATCGGTTTAATCCGGCGGTTCCTTTGGGCGGCAACCTGCTGTTCGCGGCACCGTCGCGGGAAATCTCACCCGACTATCTGGCCGAGGATGCCCGTTTCCTGAAAATGCTCACTGTGCATGATCTGGCAGAAGAAGCCCTGAGCATTTCCAATGCGGTTCTGGACACACTCAGTAAAACCTTCGGGCGGGACGGCGCGGACCACCCCTTGTTCCTTCGGCTCGGAATGTCGAAAGACATGTTCCACAGGTTGCTCGACATCGAGGATCAGCGCAAAGCCAAAGGTGATATGGCACTCAGCCCGGAAGACCGTGCTTTGCTGTTGACGGTGCCTTTCCTTTTGACCGCCGAGCAGATCGGACCGGACTTCCCCGAGGAATATAAGGACAAAATCCTGACGATCCGAAAAAGCCACGCCGAGCGGTTACGGGGTGCAATGGACGGATTGTTCATGCCAGTCACGCCCGATCTCTACGTGCCCCGACTGACCGTGATGGAGAACGCGATCTATGGTCGGGTTTCTCTGATGGCGGGTGCACATGCGGACGAAATCGAGGATGTGGTCGCCGAAGCCCTTAACGAAGCGGGGCTTCGTCGCAGAGCCGCTGCGATCATCTATGATCTGCCATCCGGTCTGGGCGGTAACAATCTGCCAACCGTTTTTCAGGAACGCGCCGCGTTTTCGCGCGCTGGGATCAAACGCCCAGATGTCCTGATTCTGGACAAGGCATTGGCCAGTCACGATTCAGAAAGCCGGTTGCGCACACGTTTGAAACTGCGCGAGCTTTTGCCCGACTCGATTATGATATTCATGGAAGATCACTTTGCTCATCCCGAAGCCTATGATTTGTTTATTGAAATCAAGGAGGGCCGAATTGACGGCGTTTCCCGAAGCAAATCTGAACATACGGGCAGCACCTCGGATGATCTGAGCCGGAAGCTTGAAATCCTTTCGGCCACGGAGTTGTTTTCAAGTCTGGATGGGCGCAACCAGCGGCTCCTTGCATTTTCAGCCCAATGGTACGAGGTCAAAGCTGGACAAGTCATATTTTCGCGCGGGCAGGCCCCGGATGCCGCATATCTGTGCATTTCGGGCCAGGCTCGGTTGGATTGGTTCAACGATGATGGAACTAAGCGTCCGATTTCGATCATCGAGCCAGGGCGCCTCATCGGAGATTTGTCGATCATTACAGGTGAAGACCGCCAATTGGATCTGGTCGCCACAGAAGACTGTCTGTTCCTGCGCATCGGGGCCGAGGAGCTGCGTGCCGTGGTTGAAAGCGATGCAACCGTTGCTACGCAGTTGCTCAGAACCGTTGCCGGTTATCTGACAACGCTTTCCACGAGGATCTCGGCTGCCCAAAACGCCGAGGACGTGTTGCCCTCGGTGTCCCAAGACACAGAGCCAGAGAGTTCAAACAACCATGCCTGAGGCATACACCCCACACGCCTATCTGACGGAAACCGCGCGCAAGCGGCCCGAGGTTTGGCGTCTGCTTCTGGGCCTATTGTTGATCGGTATATTGGTCAGCCTCCTGAACATGGTGTTCTTTGCCGTGCTCGTAGAGATGGGCCCAGACGAATGGGCACAGGAACTTTTGGTGGGGAGCTCGCCGCTTGCATTAATTCTGCTGCTGATGAGTTTCGGGTTCATAACCTTAGCTGTGGCCATCGCCGCCCGTAAGATTCAACAAAGAACACTTTGGTCCATAATTGGAGACCGCAGCATTGCCATAGCGCAGTTTTTCAAAGTTCTAAAAGCCTTGATTATCCTCGGCGTGATCGGGTTTCTGCTGCCGCCTTACGGGATGGGTGGAGAGCTGACGCAAAAGCTGCCGCTGACAACATGGGCACTGTTGCTTCCGATTGCGGCCTGCGCCGTCCTGATTCAAATCAGTGCCGAAGAAATCCTGTTTCGCGGGTATATCCAGCAAACTCTTGCAGCGCGGTTCAGTTCACCGATCATTTGGATGGGCCTGCCATCCATTTTGTTTGCAGCAGGCCATTATTCACCAGACGCGGCGGGGGGCAATGCGCTCTTGATCGCGCTTTGGGCCTTTGTTTTTGGGCTGCTGGCGTCCGATCTGACGGCCAGAGCAGGCACTTTGGGACCTGCCATCGCCCTTCATTTTTTCAACAATTTCATCGCTTTGCTGTTCATTTCATTGCCCGACAGTCTCAGCGGGTTGGCACTTTTTGTGCTGCCCTTTGACACGTCTGACCCGGAACAGCTGCGCCCTTGGCTGTTGGTGGACTTGGCGGTTATGTTCGTTTGCTGGTTGGCCGCGCGGCTTGCGCTCAGGCGTTGATTGCATTTCCTTCCGTTGCGCCTTATTTGACGACAACACCGCAAAAGCCAAGGTTCCCACATGAACTGGATCACAAACTACGTCCGCCCCCGGATCAACTCGATCTTTTCGCGCCGCGAGGTTCCCGAAAACCTCTGGAATAAGTGCGACGAGTGCGGAACGATGCTGTTCCACCGCGAACTGGCCGAGAACCAGAATGTCTGCACCCAGTGCGGCCACCACATGGCAATTACCCCGCGTGACCGGTTCAAGCACCTGTTCGACGGCGGCGTTTTCACAGAAGTTGAGGTCCCGGCCCCCAAGGACGACCCACTACAATTCCGTGATCAGAAAAAATACCCGGACCGCATGAAAGCGGCGCAGAAAAAGACCGGTGAAAAAGAGGCTATGCTGGTGGCCGTGGGCGAAATTGGACGCACTCCGATTGTTGCTGCCGCGCAGGATTTCTCTTTCATGGGCGGCTCGATGGGCATGTATGTGGGCAACGCGATCATCGCTGCCGCCCAAGAGGCGGTAAAGCTCAAACGCCCGCTGATCCTGTTTTCGGCCGCCGGTGGAGCCCGGATGCAGGAAGGTATCCTAAGCCTGATGCAAATGCCGCGTACCACTGTTGCGGTTGAGATGCTGAAAGAAGCGAACCTGCCCTATATCGTCGTTCTGACCCATCCCACTACTGGGGGTGTAACTGCTTCTTACGCGATGCTGGGCGATGTGCATATCTCGGAACCCAACGCGTTGATCTGCTTTGCCGGCCCCCGTGTGATTGAACAAACGATTCGGGAAAAGCTGCCTGAAGGGTTCCAGCGCGCCGAATATCTGCTGGATCACGGTATGCTGGACCGAGTCACCAAGCGTACCGAAATGCGTGATGAGCTGATTACCATTACCCGGATGCTTACGAACCAGCCTCCGGCAATTGTTGGCGAACTGCCCGCACCAGAACCGGAAGAAGCAGCTGAGGCACCGGCCGAAGAGACCAGCCAGAAATGACCGCACAAACATCTGACGCAATTCTTGATCGGATGATGGCGCTACATCCCAAGATCATTGATCTGACCTTGGACCGCGTTTGGCGTTTGCTGGCTGCGCTGGATCATCCACAGCTCAAGCTGCCCCCGGTTGTCCATATTGCCGGAACCAATGGCAAAGGCTCGACCCAAGCCATGATCCGCGCGGGGCTTGAGGGGGCAGGGCACTCGGCACATGCCTATACCTCGCCCCATTTGGCGCGGTTTCACGAACGCATCCGGCTGGCTGGAGAATTGATCTCGGAATCCGATCTGACGGCGGTTTTGGACGAGTGCTATGCCGCCAACAAAGGTGAAGACATCACCTATTTCGAAATCACCACCTGCGCGGCTCTGTTGGCCTTTGCCCGTACAAAAGCAGACTATACTCTTCTTGAGGTTGGTCTGGGCGGACGACTGGACGCCACTAACGTAATCGATAATCCTGTAGTAACAGTGATTACGCCGGTATCGATCGATCATGAGCAGTTTTTGGGCAACACATTGGGCGAGATCGCAGCTGAAAAGGCCGGGATCATCAAACCCGGCGTGCCCTGCATCGTTGGGCCCCAACAGGACGAAGCCCTTGAGGTCATAGAATATACAGCCGCTCGACTGGGTGCTCCGTTGTTGGTTCATGGGCAACACTGGAATGTGCATGAAGAAAACGGACGCTTGATCTATCAGGACGAAACCGGTTTGCGGGATCTTCCACTGCCCAACCTGCTGGGTGCGCACCAAATTCAGAACGCGGGTGCGGCCGTGGCCGTTTTGCGCCATCTGGACATGGGCGATGACGCCTATGAGGCTGCCGTGACCAAAGCCGAATGGCCCGCCCGTATGCAGCGCCTGAAAACCGGCCCGTTGATCGAACAGGCACCACAGGCCGAGCTTTGGCTGGATGGCGGTCACAACGCGGCAGCAGGAATTGCTCTGGCTGATGTACTGGCCAAACTACCGCAGAAACCGACGCACATGATCTGCGGTATGCTCAACACAAAAGATGTAACCGGGTATCTCTCACCTTTGGCCGGGCAGGCCACAAGCCTAACCGCCGTTTCAATTCCGGGTGAAGCCGCGACACTCAGTGCAGAAGAAACTGCAGCTGCAGCGACCAAAGTCGACTTGCCTGCGTCTACGGCAAACAATGTATCGGAAGCGTTGGCGGCGATCACAGCCGACGACCCCCAAGCCCGTGTGTTGATCTGCGGCTCGCTTTACCTTGCGGGCAATATCCTGCGCGAAAACGGCTAGGCACGCCCCGCGCCCTTCACCTGGCTCGAAATACTTTGGGGAGGCGCGCGCAGCGCCCCCTAGGCACCCCAGTCTTTGTCCTGCATCTCCCTTAGGCGTGAGGCTGTGCGTTCAAACTCAAAGGTCCCTTCGCCTTCCACATAAAGCATTTCGGGCTCAGCTGCGGCGGAACAGATCAAGCGGACCCTGGCCTCATATAGGGAATCGATAAGGGTTACGAACCGCTTGGCTTCGTTAAAGTTGTTGCGCGACAAGCGTGGGATGTCTTCCAGCACCAGCACCTTCACAGCATCGGCAATTGCCAGGTAATCAGCAGGCCCCAACATCCGTCCACACAGGTCGTAGAATGATGCCCGCGCGACCCCGTTGCGAAAGGCAGGCAGCTCAACCGCGCGGCTATTGACTTGCAAAACAAGCGGTTCGGCGGGGCCGCCTGCAAGATCCTTCCAAACCTCTCGTATGTTCTGCCGGGCTTCTGGGCCGATTGGCGAAAAATAGACCGGCGCACCTTCCAGCCGGTTTTGGCGGTAGTCGGTGGGCGAAACCAGTTCCCAAACCCGTAGCTGTTCCTTGATATGCGCAATGAACGGCAGAAACAGCTGCCTGTTCAGCCCATCCTTGTACAGATCATCTGGATGCCGGTTCGAGGTCGTCACAACCACCACGCCACCCTCATTCAACAGATCGAACAGACGTCCAACAATCATCGCATCGGTGATGTCCGTGATCTGCATCTCATCAAATGCCAGCAGCCGGACGGATTTGACCACATCCTTCGCCACAGGAGCCAGTGCATCTTCGACGTTCTCTTTCCGAGCTTTATGCATCCCAGCGTGGATTTCCTGCATGAAAGCGTGAAAATGGACACGTCGCGCCGGTATGTCGCCGAGCGTTTCGACAAACATATCCATCAGCATCGATTTTCCTCGCCCGACTCCTCCCCAAAGATACAATCCTTTTGGGGGTGGAGGCACTTTGCGGAAAAAACCGCGTTTAACTGGCTCTGACAGCGCGGCACGGATACGTTCGAATTGCGGAAGAACGGCCTCTTGTGCGTCGTCGCGGGTCAGGGTTCCATCCGCGACGCGGGCCTCGTATAGCGATATTAGATCCGTCATAATTCCGAGCCTTACCCGCCCGACCGCCCGTTGAAAAGAAACCATTTTTTTTGGCACATCAAATTTGCTACTCCGTGACTGCAAATCTGCTGAATTGACGTCGCCCGCAAAAGCGATACGGTCCTTTGGACGAAACGCCCGAGATATCAATGCCACAATCCGCCCGCTTGCTGAATCCGATCCTGATCGTCGGATGTATTATCATCACGGTCAGTTTTGCCGTGCGTGCATCGTTCGGCGTGTTCCAGATTCCAATCGCGGATGAGTTCGGTTGGCTGCGCACTGACTTTTCAATGGCGATTGCAATTCAAAACCTGGCGTGGGGCATCGGACAGCCCATCTTTGGTGCAATTGCCGAGAAGATTGGCGACCGCAAGGCGATCATTCTGGGTGCTTTGACCTATGCTGCCGGTATGGTGCTTTCTGCATGGTCCGTCACTCCATTTGAGCATCAGATGTATGCGTGGTTGGTAGGCTTCGGCATCGCAGGTACTGGGTTTGGTGTGGTTCTTGCTGTGGTCGGTCGCGCGTCTTCAGACGAAAACCGCTCGATGTCGCTTGCTATCGTCACAGCCGCAGGAAGTTTCGGGCAGGTGCTGGGTGCCCCCACCGCCGAGTGGCTGCTGACCTTCCTGCCTTGGCAGCAGGTTTTTATCGTGTTTGCGGTCGCGATCCTGGCGCTTGTGCTTGCTCTGCCATTCATGCGCGCGCCGCAAAGTGCCAGCAAGACGGAACTGCAAGAAAGCATGAGCGAGATTTTGGGCAAGGCGTTCCGCGATCCTTCTTATGCTTTGATTTTTATGGGGTTCTTTAGCTGCGGGTATCAGTTGGGATTCATCACCGCCCATTTCCCGGCATTTGTGACCGAAATGTGTGGCCCGATTCAGCCCGGTGGTGTTTTGCATTCCGTCGGTATCACCTCGACGTCAGCGCTTGGGGCCGTGTCGATTTCGCTGATCGGTCTGGCCAATATCGGTGGTACGTTGCTGGCGGGATGGGCAGGGAACCACTTCCCCAAGAAATACCTTTTGGCTGGGGTCTACACGGGGCGCACATTGGCAGCGGCTTTGTTTATCCTGTTCCCGATCACTCCTCTATCAGTCATCGTATTCTCGCTGGTGATGGGATCGCTTTGGTTGGCCACTGTGCCACTCACGTCGGGTCTTGTGGCGCATCTTTACGGCTTGCGGTACATGGGAACGCTTTATGGCATCATCTTCTTCAGCCACCAGCTTGGCAGCTTTCTGGGTGTGTGGTTGGGTGGTCGCTTGTATGATCAATTCGGCGATTACAGCATGGTTTGGTGGATCGGCGTCGCGATCGGAGCATTCAGCGCAATCGTGCATCTGCCCATCCGCGAAAATCGTTCTGCCCTTCCGGCCTAAAATCTTCCTAATCAACAAACCAAAAACGGCAAGCACCTGGTGCGACCCAATTTTTCAACGCGATGCCAGACCTATGTGCTAACCAGCCCTGTCTGGGAATAAGCCAGCCAATCCAGCGGCTGAGGCTTCGCAAACACCACGTTCGGTAATCAGCCCGGTGACAAGCCGGTTTGGGGTGACGTCAAAGGCCGGATTGCCCCCCTCCGTTCCAACTGGGGTCACGCGCACATCCGAAATCGCGGAGTGCTCATCAACACCGAGGACATGAGTCACTTCGCGTGTATCGCGTTCTTCGATTGGAATTTCAGCTACGCCATCGCGCACGGTCCAATCTATTGTCGGAGAAGGCAGGGCAACATAAAATGGAATATTGTTGTCATGCGCTGCCAACGCCTTGAGGTAGGTGCCTATCTTATTGCAGACGTCACCCTGTGCCGTGGTGCGGTCGGTGCCAGTGATAACCATGTCAACCAACCCATGCTGCATCAGGTGCCCCCCGGCATTGTCCACGATGTAGCGATGGGGGATGCCGTGCTCGCCCAGTTCCCATGAGGTCAGCGCACCTTGATTGCGGGGCCGGGTTTCATCCACCCAAACATGCAGGGGGATGCCCTCGTTATGCGCATGATACATGGGGCTTGTGGCTGTGCCCCAATCGACTGTCGCCAACCATCCTGCGTTGCAATGGGTCAACAGCCGCACTGGTTCCCCCGCGGGTTTGCGCGCGGCAATCTCTTTGATCAACTCCAGCCCGTGGCGACCAATTGCGGCGTTGATTTCGACGTCTTCGTCAGCGATTTCCTGCGCCAAGACCCATGCGCGTTCGGCACGATCGGACACAGCCAGCGGCATCAGGGCCTCTCGGCATCTGTCCAAAGCCCAACGCAGGTTGATTGCGGTGGGCCGCGTTGCGTGCAAAACATCATACGCCGCATCAAACGACGCTTCGGAGCTATCACGGGACATCTGTTCAGCTATGCCAAAAGCGGCTGTCGCGCCAATCAAAGGTGCGCCCCTGACCCACATATCCCGAATTGCAGCTGCAAACTCATCCAACGTTTTCAAGGTTACGACCCGGAAATCATGCGGCAACCAGCGTTGATCGATAATCCGAACCTCGCCCTGTGACTTGTCCCACCAAATCGATCTGTAGTGAGTGCCCTGTACTTGCATAATGCAGTCTCCGTGTTCGAATGGTCTGATCAGAATTCAAACACAGCGTGCGTTCTTACGCGGGCCTTGTAAACGGTCGTTTCTGATTTCGTATCAGTATTTTGGATCGGCTTCCGTTATAGTCAGCCACGCGTAGCGGCGCGTATTTCCCGTTCCAATGCATCCAGAAACCGCGACCGATCTGCTTTGCTGAAGGGTCGTCCACCACCACTCGCTCCAAGTGGGTTGGCGGCGCGCAGGTCAGCCATCAAGTCGCGCATCGCGAGTTGTTGACCAATATTGGCTGCGGTGAAAGTCTCGCCGTTGGGGCGCAAGACCCGTGCGCCTGCTTCAACGCATTTGGCAGCCAGAGGGATGTCGGACGTAACAACCACATCCCCTTTACCGCACCGCTCGGCGATCCACTTGTCGGCCTCATCAGCGCCTTCTGAGACGATGACAACCTGCACCAGCGGATTGGCCGATGGGCGAAGCCCCCCATTGGACACCAGCGCCACGGGCACTTTGTGCCGTGTTGCCACCCGTTCAGCTTCGGCCTTCACAGGGCAGGCGTCGCCGTCAACATAAAGCGTGGTCACGCCTTCTTAGCCTCTTTCTTGGCGGGTTCAGCTGGTTTTTTACGCACTTTGAATTCTTCAGGAATAGGCATCCGATTGAACGCATCCAGACCTGCAATCTTGTATGCTTCGGCCAGGGTTGGATAGTTGAACGTGTTCTGAACGAAATAATCCACGGTACCCTTAAGGTTCAACACGGCCTGAGCAATGTGAATCAGTTCGGTCGCGCCTTCGCCAACAATCTGCACACCCAAGACCCGGCGGGTTTTGAGCGAGAACAGCATTTTCAGCATCCCGTGCTCCAACCCCATGATATGCCCGCGCGATGTTTCGCGGAACCGGGCGACGCCGACCTCATAGGGTATACCGCGTTCCTGCAGTTCTTCTTCGGACATGCCGCAGGTTGAAATCTCGGGAACCGAGTAGATGCCGTAGGGATACCACGGGCTTTCCGGCAGTGTGGGTGTTTCAAGTGCGTGACAGGCGGCCACGCGCCCTTGTTGCAGAGACGTCGAGGCCAGAGATGGGTGCCCGATCACGTCGCCGGTCGCATAGATATGCGGCACTGCTGTCTGGTATGTCTTACGATCCACCTTGATCCGGTTGCGGTGATCTGTTTCCAGCCCAACGGCATCGAGATTGAGTTTTGATGTCGCGCCCATGCGTCCGGCAGCAAACAAAAGCATTTCTGCCCGAACATGGCGGCCGTTATCCAATGTCACTTCCACATGTTCACCGGCATCTTCGATCTTTTCAACAGCCGAACCCAATCGCAGGTCAACACCATTTTCTCGGATCTGATGCGTGAAATCATGGATCAAACGGCTGTCGATGAAATCCAGAAACGTGTCGCGCGGTTCGATCAATGTCACCCTTACGTCCAGGGCCGAAAACATCGTGGCGTATTCGACCCCAATGACGCCCGCACCAATGACGACCAAGGATCGTGGAATTTCCGCCATTTCCAGAAATTCGTCACCATCGACCACGGTCTTGCCGTTGAAAGGCACATATTCCGGGCGATAGGTTTTGGTGCCAGTTGCGACCAGGAACTTGGCAGCCGTCACCCGCGTAGTCTCGCCAGCGTCGGTCGCAACTTCGACCTCATGAGGTCCAACGAACTTGGCCAGGCCATCCAGCGTATCGACATGGTTGCGGTTGAACTGGTGTTCCAACACATCGACCTCATGATCGAGCGTCATATGCAGGCGGGCCTTAAGATCTTCGGCGCGAATCTGGTCTTTGACCCGATAGGAACGGCCGTAAAAGCTGCGTTCACGCCAGCCCGAGAGGTTCAGAACCGTTTCACGCAGGGTCTTGGACGGGATGGTGCCGGTATGAACCGAAACACCGCCGAAGCGATCCTTGCGATCGATCACAAGAACGCGACGCTTCAGTTTACCGGCTTGAATGGCTGCTGACCGCCCCGAAGGGCCGGACCCGATGATAATCAGGTCATAGTCATATTCGCTCATGCCTCAGTCTCCGTACAGCGCTTCCGCATGGAATGTGATGTGGTCTTCCATAAATGTGGAAACGAAGAAGTACGAATGGTCATAACCGGGCTGGAAGCGATAGGTTGCCTGCTGACGGCGCTCGGCGATGGCTTGGGCCAGCGCTTCGGGGCGCAGCAGATCCATGAACTGGTCATTGGCACCGGTATCGATCAGGATCGGGCCGTCGAACCCTTTTTCCTTCATCAGTAAAGATGCATCATGCTTGGCCCACAGGGTTTCATCACTGCCCAGATAGGCGCTTAACTGTTTGCGGCCCCAATCTGCACCCGTAGGGTTCGAAATCGGTGCAAAGGCGGAAACCGAGCGGAACCGTCCGGGCAGATTCATCGCCAAAGTCAGGGCTCCGTGACCGCCCATGGAATGCCCGGTGATGGCCTGGCGTTCGCTGTCGATTGCAAAGTTCTCAACCAGCAAGGCGGGCAGTTCTTCGGCGATGTAATCCCACATCTGGAAATGTGGGGCCCAGGGATCTTGCGTCGCGTTTACATAAAACCCTGCGCCCTGTCCCAGATCATAGTCTTCATGATCAGCGACCCCCTCGCCACGCGGCGAGGTATCGGGGAATACAACGGCGATCCCTTGTTCTGCCGCCCAAGCCTGCGCACCGGCTTTGGTCATCGCGTTTTCATGCGTGCAGGTCAGCCCGGAAAGGTACCACAAGATCGGAACCGGTCCGTCCTTTGCCTCGGCGGGAAGAAAAAGGCCAAAGGTCATGTCGCATTGGCAAGCCGAAGAGGCATGGCGGTATACGCCCTGCACTCCGCCAAAACAGGCGTTTTCCGAGAGGGTTTCCATCAGGCATAGTCCTTACATTCGAGTCGCGACATGGCTAACGATCCAAAGACGCCGCGTAAAGTCCGACCACCTTCGGCAAGAGTATTTTTCGAAATGCTGAAGGTCAAAGACCGCTCAGCCAGGTGATGACCAGCGGCACGGTCAGGATGCTGGCAACCGTCGAAAGAAGAATGGCGGCCGAAGCCCTGTGTGGGGCTACCCCGTAATGTGCCGCCAACATGTAAACATTACCTGCTACCGGCAAAGCGGCGGCCGCGATTGCAACCGTGGCCGAAAAGGTATCAATCGGCACCAGCCAGATCAGTGCAACCGCAACACAGGCTGGGTGAATCACCAGTTTACAAAAGCTCAACCAAACGGCGATTTCGACACGTTCAGCAGATTTGTCGGCTAGTGACGCTCCGATGGCAAACAACGCACCCGGGGTAGCAGCACCGCCAAGAATGGTTAGAAAATCATACAAAGGTACAGGGACCGGGATTTCCATCGATGACCAGAGCAATCCCGCCGAGATGGACACAATCATCGGGTTTTTGAGTAACCCAAGCCCAATCAGTTTTAAGGTTGCGGGGGTCAACTTGCCATCGCGGCCTCCGTTAATCAGGATCACGATGAGGGACGAAAAAACAACCAGGTCCACTGTCAGGACCACCATTACCGGTCCGATCGCAGCCTCGCTGAACAAAAGCGCCAGCATGGGCAGCCCCAAAAAGCCAACATTGCCGATAGCTGCGCATTGTGCCTCGACGGCTGCCGTTGGAACATCCAGCCCGCGCATCCATGCGACACAGGTCGCCAGAGCATAAACTGCTATTGTGACGATCAAATACCCAACGACGAGGCGCGCATTGAAGATTTCGGCAAAAGGCAAAGTGGCCGCAAAGCGAAACAGCATAGCTGACAGAGCAAAGAAGAAGACGAATTTGGTCAGATAGGCGGTGGCCTCGGCGGTGAAAAACCGCGTGCGCCCCGCCCAGTATCCCAGGCCGATTATCGCAAAAAAGGGTAGGGTGCGCAGAAAGACATCGACCATGGATCGACTCCTAACATGGTTTGTCTTCGCTGCAAGTCGGTGGCCTCGTAGAGCGCGCGGAAGGTTCGACTAAGACGGAGTCCGAAAATCGTTGTATCTGAACCGAGCGGTTTATAAACTGGTACAACGTTCAATCCCGGAGATGACATGACCCAGACCGCCACCATCCTGCGCACAGGCCGTAAGTTTGATCAGGTTTTGCGCGGGGCCCGAGAGGTTTTCATGGCGGACGGGTTTGAAGGCGCAAGTGTAGACGACATTGCCCGCGCTGCCGGTGTGTCGAAAGCAACTCTGTACAGCTATTTTCCGGACAAGCGCCTTTTGTTCATGGAAGTGGCGCAAAACGAATGTCGCCTGATGTCTGAGCGCATTCTTTCAATGATTGATGAGACCAAACCTGCGCGTGAAGTCCTACAGATCGCCGCCACGCAGCTTACGGCCTTTCTTGTATCCGAATTCGCACAGCAAGTGTTTCGGATTTGTGTTGCCGAGCGGGATCGGTTCCCCGAACTGGGCCGTGCCTTTTACGAGGCCGGACCGCAGAACGGTCAAAGACAAATGGCAGCGTACCTCGAAAAAGCGGTGTCCAAGGGAGAGCTGTGTATCGAGGATGTGCAGATTGCAGCGGAACAATTCTCGGAATTGTGCAAGGTGCGCATCTGGTCGCGCGCTGCATTTGGTATTCAAAACTGCTTTCGCCAAGACGAAATCGATGAAATTGCGACGCAGGCTGTGGACATGTTTATGGCTAACTACGGGTGCGGACCGTCGAAAAAGTGATGGCCAACGCCCTGAACAGGACGTCGACCATCGTTCACTCACCAAAACACTCGATACAGATAAGCTTAATTCCAAAAGCCTTTTGAAATCCTTTACTCGATAAATGTTCGCGCCAAGCGATCACTTATGGGCTGCGCCAAAAAGGCAATTACTGCGCGCTCACCAGTGGTTACAAAAAGGTCTGCAGGCATTCCGGGCACCAGGTCCAGTGCCGCAACCTCGTCAGATTGCTGATCGTCCAGTTTGACCCGCGCTTTGTAGTAGGCTTCGCCGGTCCGTTCATCTTCCAACGCGTCGGCCGAGATATCAAAAATGGCGCCCTGCGCTTCGGGAACGTCGGCCTGGGCGAAGGCAGACATACGAATACGCGCGGCTTGTCCGACCTTCAGCTTGTCGATATCGCCTGGTTTCACACGTGCTTCGACAATCAACTCTTGATCGGCGGGCACGATTTCCATGATGTGTTCACCGGGCCTTATCACCCCGCCCGTGGTTGACGCAGCAAGGTTTACAACCCGACCGCTGGTTGGTGCTAGGATCTCGATCCGCTTGCGGCGCTCCACAACACCGGCAAATTGCGGACGCAAGAGGTCAAGCTGTGCATCGACAACGGCCAACTCACCTGCAAGGACTTCATCCCTCAGCTTTTGCCGACTGATCATTGTCAATTTCAACTCGCTGACCTGGTTTTCCGCCTGGGCAATCTGTGTCCGAAGCGAAGCATCGGCGCCCAAAAGCCGTTCAACCTCGATCTGCCGCGCACTGACCCGTGTGACCGCAACCAAGCCCTTGTCCAAAAGGGTCCGCAAGCCTTCCAGCTCTGTCTGCGTGATGGCCATCTGGTTCTGCGTGCTGATCCGTTGCTCGTTGAGGCCATCGATTTGATCGCGAAGCGCCGAAATACGTTGTGCGTTGATTTCCACCCCGGTCGCGCGGGCGCGGTATTCGGCATCAAACAGTTGTTTTTGCGTCAGAAAAGCAGAGGCCCATTGCACGCGGCTCATACCTTGTTCAAAGCGCTGAAACGCTTGGGATTCGTCAAACCGTGTCTGCCCTTTCATCTGCGCGATCAGCCTGGCGCGGCGTACAGAAAGTTCGCCGATTTGGCTGCCCAGGACGTTCAGATCAACGTCGATTTCGGTGCTGTCCAAGCGGATCAGCGGTTGTCCCTGTTCAACAAACGCGCCATCGGTGACCAGAATGGACCGTATGATCCCACCATCCAGATGCTCGACGGTTTTGCGGTCTCCTTCAACGACGAAGGATGCAGGGGCCACAACAGCACCGTCAAGTTTGGATGCGAACGCCCAGTAGATGCTTCCGCCGACAAAGGCCATCAGAGTGAAGAGACCAACCAGAACATATAGTCGAATACCGGTTGTAGCTTCAGACATGTCAACAACTTGCGCATCATGAAGATCGGGCGCGGTGTTGTTCGAAGTATAGGGAACGATCCGGGTCATTGGGCGGCTCCTTTAATGCGGGTGTTTTCTGAAAGGCGAAGGGCGGGCTTGCCAGATGCAGCGCGTTGCGCGGACGATTTAAGTACATTTTGAGTTTTGACCTTCAATACGTCGCCCTTGTCGCCGAATTGGGTTTGGGATCCGTTGCGAAGAACCATGACCTTGTTGGCCGCCTGCAAGGTGGCCGGGCGGTGGGTCATCACGATACTGATTGAGCCCCTGGCCTGAGCTGCAAGAATGGCGTCGCGCAACGCTTTTTCGCCATCGGCATCCAGATCCGAGTTCGGCTCATCCAGCACCAACACAAACGGGTCACCATAAAGCGCCCGGGCCAGAGCAAGACGCTGTCGCTGTCCGCCAGACAAGAAAAACCCTTTGCCAATGCGCGTTTCATACCCATCAGGCAAGCCGCTGATCAGCTCATGCAATCCGGCCTCGCGAGCAGCGCGCAGCACCTCGGCGTCGTCGATGAACATTGCAAAGCGACCGATGTTTTCGCGGATGGTGCCGTCAAACAGTTCTACGTCCTGCGGCAGATATCCGATCTGCTTGCCCAGATCTTCTTGGTTCCATTTCGACATTGGGCTGCTGTCAAGCAAAACCTCACCGCGCTGCGGGTGCCAAATCCCGGCCAACATCTTACCCAGCGTTGTTTTGCCGGATCCACTGGGGACGATAATCGCCAACACATCACCCGCTGACAGGTTGAAATCAATGCCGCGAAGTGTGGCATTAACTGCACGTGGCGGGGCCGCCTGTGCGATTTTCACATCCAAAGATTTGAACGCACGGGGCAGGTGCAGATTGGCGGGTTTTTCTGCGAATTCTTCGGTCAGTTTGGTAATCTTTGTATATGAGCCGCGTGCCGCCAGAAAAGTGCGCCATTGCCCAATCAACTGATCGATTGGGGCCAGTGCACGGGCCAGTACGATCGTGGCCGCAATCATGACACCAGCCGTGGTTTCACCCGTGATGGCCAGTGCCGCGCCAAGGCCAAGCGCCGCAGATTGCAGCCCCATGCGCAGTGTCTTGGACATGACCGAAAAACTAGCAATCCGGTCAGCAACACGGGCCTTCTGGCGATGCGCATCAACCTGAAGGGCCGTCCAGCGCCGAACCAGATCGGACTTCATGCCCAGAGCATGGACCAGTTCGGCATTGTTGTCCCCGGTTCGAAACAACGCGTCCGAGCGCCCACGGGCCTCTGCGGCCTGCTGCATCGGTTGATGTGCACGGGCATTGTTAATCAGGGCCATCGCGGTCAGCGTCAGGGCTCCGGCCAATCCGAGCAGCCCGAGAAGGGGATGCAGAACATACAAAACCAACAGGTAAATCGGTATCCAAGGGGCATCGAAAAAGGCGGTCAGGCTTGTACCCGAGATGAACTCGCGAAACCCGTTCACGTCTTCAACGAGATTGTCGCCCGCAGCGGCTTCACCCTGTACCCGGCGTTTCATGGCGGCCCCAAGAACGGGGGCGCCAACATTCATTTCGAACCGGGCCGCAAGCCTGCCCAGAATACGCATCCGGATCAGATCAAGGCAGGCGATCACCGCGAAGACGCCCGCCAACAGCAACGACAGGGCGATCAACGTGTCAGCATTCTGGCTGGTCAGCACGCGGTCATAGACTTGGAGCATATAGATTGGTCCGGCCAGCATCAGCAGGTTCAGAAACAGGCTAAAGAAGGCGACCGCAACAAATCCTTTGCGCAGCGACCCCCAAGCGGCTTTGACGGGATTGGTTTTCTGCAACATCGTGTTGATCCTTTCCGGTTTGGAAAAACGGGGCGACCTCAAGCCGCCCCGCCTATTGCTTGCTTAAGCGACGAAATCGTCTTCGCTCAGGTCAGCTGAGTTGATGCCGGCCAGACGGACCGAACCTTCGTTTCCGAAGCTGATCACCGCATCGTCACCGTCTTGGGCCACGTTGACTTGGTTGCCAAAATCGGATCCGAAATCACCGAATTGCAGCTGATCCCGACCAATTTCAAAATCCTCGATGGTGTCATTTCCGAAGTTCGTGCCAAACTGGAACGTATCCGCGCCTTCACCACCGATCAGGACGTCGTCACCGCCTTCACCATTCAGCAGGTCATCACCGTCCGCACCGTTCAGCACATTGGTCTGATCGCTGCCGATGATCACGTCGCCATCATCGGACCCAATAACGTTTTCAATGGAGCGCAGGATGTCGGTTTCAATCTGGTTTTCGATGACGTCCTGCCCAATGACACCGGTGCCACCTTCAGCATTCACGTCCAGCGTGGCCCCTGCATCCACCAGCGTATCCTGCACGACCGGTCCGTTCTGACCAGCAGGTGCATTGTGCAGATGGATGGCCGACACGACGCCAGGGATCGGAGTGTTCAGGTCAGCTTCGTTCAGCCCCACAACGCTCAGTTCACTTGAATACGTGACTTCGCCGGTGGCCAGGTTCTGAGTGATCACAACAGTTGCGTCACCTGTGGCTTCGCTGTCCGAAGTTGGCCCAGGTTCCTGCGCTGCATCCAAACCACCACTGAGGGTCACTGTGCGAATACCGTGTTCCGTCACGTCGCTGTCGACCAGCAATTGGCCACGGATTTCACCACCGGGGAAGTCCGCGGTATGGATGTTATAGTACAGGTTGCCCTGAGCCGCCTGTTCGACAAAAGCCGCACCATCGGTGATGTTTGATCCGAACTGATCCGGCGCAGCAACGACTGCATTCTCAATAGACACGTTGAACCCGGTGTCACGTGTGGCCGTGCCATTGCCGTTGGCGTCCAGACGAACTTCGACCGCAACATCCAGCTCCGAGAAGTCCGCAGTGTCGTTGCCGTCGCCACCGTCGATGAAGTCATTGCCCAGACCACCTGTCAGAACGTTGTCTGCATCGCCGGCGATCAGAACATCATCGCCAGCGCCACCGTCGATGTTGCCATTGGTGGTGCCCAGATCGACAAAGATATCGTCGCCAGCGCTCAGCAGAACATTGCCGTTGATCACACCTGCGTCGTCGTTGACGATTGTAACAGTGCCTGCATCTGAAGCGTCGATGGCATTGACCGTGCCACGGATCTCGCCCTCGTTTAGGATTGCACCCAGCAGGTTCAGACCGCCATCGACGCGGATACCAGCGGCAGCATCCGAGTCTTCGGACCCGGCAATCAGACCTTCGTTGACCACAACACCCGCAAAAGAGGCGTCATCCTGGCTGGTGAACAGGCGCAGACCGTCCCCGACCTGGTTGCCTTCAACCGCGTCGCCACGACCTTGCAGCGTACCTTCGTTCACAACAACCGCCGAGACAACGTCGCCCGACACGTCACCGGTTTGCAGAGATACGGCAGAACCATTGTTGCCTTCGCCCGCATCCACCAAGCCGGTGTTTGTGAACGCATAGTTATCGGCTGTGCCATCCGCATAAACAGTGCCATTGCGCTGGTTTCCGGTGCCAAGGATTTCGCCTTCGTTGAGCACCTCAAGCCCAACGCCATCGATGTTCAGCGCGCGACTGTCTGACGTGACAAGGCCACGGTTAACGAACGATCCGCCGGAATGGTCACCGGTTCCAAAGTAGACGCCGTTCTGACCGCCTGCGAACACACCAGTTTCTTCATTGATCAACTGGCCCTGGAAATTAACATTGTTCACAGCTCGGAATGCGCCAACAGTGCCATTTGCGCCTTCAGATGTGACGCTACCACTGTTGATGATGTTCCCTGTGAACGAGGCAGGCGCAAAGCCACCCTCCTGACGCACACCTTCCAGACGAATGCCGTCGCCCGCCGTACCCAGCGCCGCACCCGCGTTACCACGACCGGCGATGACGCCTGCGTTCTCGATTTCAATGTCACCATTGCCTTCTTCGGCCAGCGATAGCGAGATGCCCGCGCCGTTGTTGTGCTCCCCCGCGTCAATCGTGCCTGTTGCCAGATTGTTGATCGAATAATCACGCGCTGTGTCGTCGGCGTAGATCGTTCCGTTGCGCTGGTCACCGGTACCAAGAACATCACCGCCGTTGATCAGGTCGACGCCAGATCCGTCGATGTTAACCGCGCGACTGCCGGATTGGATGGTGCCAAAGTTCAGCACGTCCAGATCATGTTCACCATTGCCAATGTAAAGGCCGTTGCGAGGGCCTTCGATCACACCGGTTGAGGTGTTCAAGATCTCACCTTCGGCATTTGCGCCATCTGCGATGCGGATTCCGGCAGCTGTGCCCTGATTGCTTTCGGTCGAGATCAGGCCGCTGTTTATGATCTCAGTTTCCAGGATGGTGCCTTCAGCGCCGTCGTCGATCCGGACACCGTCGCCCGCCAGCGGGGTGTTGGCAGCCGCCTGACCGCGGCCCTGAATGGTCGCACCAAAGGCGTTGAACACGTCGGTTTCCACGCGGTCACCGGTTTCATCACCGATCTGCAGGGAAACACCTGCGCCCTGGTTGCCTTCGCCTGCATCAATCGTACCGCCGGTGAAGTTCGAGATCGAGACGTCCTCGGCCGTCGAGTTGGTGTAGATGGTACCATTGCGCTGGTCGCCAGTGCCGACGATGTCGCCAAAGTTGCGCACATCGATGCCCTGACCTTGAATGTCGACAGCACGGCTGTCGGAAGATATGACGCCGCCACGGAAGTTGTCCAGGCTGCCCGAGCTTTCGGCACCAGCAAACTGCACGCCGTTAAACTCACCCGCGATTTCGCCGAAATTGCGAACCGCAGCGCTTCCGGTGACTTGGACACCAGTGGCCAATGCGTCGGGACCATTGTTCGCTTCGATCCGGCCTGAGCGGAAGTTAAAGACATCCACGTCCTGCCCTTGAGCCTGAACGGCGGCAACAGCGTTGTTAGTGACGGTCTCACCAAAGTTCAGCAGGCGTGAAAAATCATTGGCCAGAACAAAGGCAGGTGTGTCGTCGACGACTGTGGATTGAAAGAAGTTGTTGATGAGGGTTTGGCCGTCGCGGGATGTCTCTTGTGCCAGGGTCGACGTGGTCAAGAGACGGGCGCGCAGGCTATCTGCAAATTGGGACAACATGGATCACTCCGTCATTAAGTTGCGTTCGTGCTGGCGACCCATCTGCCGGGCCACCGACGCAACAAAGGACTAGGCCGCCCCGCGCGACATCTGAAATTCATGGTTCAAATCGGGTGTATAACCGTCGCGAATACTCACGGGTTTCGTGAGGTAGGCGCAGGCAGTTTCACAGCAAACAAAGGGATTGCGCCAAATCCAGCGCCAGCTGGAAGGCTATTCAATTTCGAATTCTGACAGATTTGTCATCGGATGTGAGCGCCAATCAGAACCGATAGGCCCCTGCAGCCTTCTGGAATCTGTCGCCAAATCGTATCTTGATAGCTGATTAAATCGCGAATTTTGCTTCAGGACGGGATACCCTTTGAACCTCAGAGATTTGGAATATGTCCTTGCCATCGCCAAACACGGCCAGTTCAGTCAGGCGGCGGCCGCGTGCAACGTGTCTCAGCCGGCAATGTCGAACCAGATCAAAAAGCTGGAACAGGAGCTGGGCGCTGACTTGTTCCTACGTCTGAACAACGAGGTGCGCCCAACGCTGTGCGGCGAACGCATTGTCGAGATTGCGCAGCGTATTCTGAAAGACGCCCAGAAAATCCGCGATACAGCGATCGAATTTCGCGACCCCGAGGCGGTTCCGCTGACAATAGGCATGACGCCGACGCTGGCACCATATCTGACGGGTTACTTTTCAGAGCTTTTCAGCACGCTGTTTCCAAGGATGCGCGTTACGCTGATCGAAGATCTGCCCCAGAACATGCTTCATATGGTCGAAGATCACACATTGGATATGGCGCTGGTCGCCAAGGTCAACAACAGCGCCAATTTAGACTTCACTTCAATCTGGTCCGAGCCATTGTTCTTGGCTTTGCGCCAAGGGCATCCGCTGTCAACGCTTACCTCCATTGCCCCCGATGAGGTACCGCCGCATGATTTTATCCGGCTGCCGCACAGTTTTGGCTACGATCTTGAAGATCATTTGCCAAAACAGGACGGGACAACCCGGATCAGCAAGCGTTTTGATCTGACAGCGTTGCGGTTTGAAACGATCTGTCGTCACATTTGCCATTCAGACGACTGCACAATTGTTTCGGCATTGGCGGCAGAACAGTTCAAGCGGGACAACTGGCCGTTGCACTTTATACCCTTTGAAGCACCGGGGCACCTGCGCGATCTTGGCGCCGCCACGCGCCCCAATTGCCCAAGAAAACCAATGCTCGCACGCATCGGAGCCTATATTCGGGAAAATCCACCTGTGGGTGTGATCCCGACTTATCAGTCGGATGGCCTAACTGAAGGTAAAACCAAGCCCTCCGTCACGGTGCCTGAGAAAGCCTGACGTTTTTAAAATGTACCGGGCTGCCCACTCAGCCTATTGACGTAAGCCAAAGTGCGGTTCTATCGGTTGGCGTGTCGAAAGCCACACATGTTTTAGTTGTGGCTCTTGGGGCAAGGGATCGGAGCATGACCAAATCTGAAATCCGCCACGACGGAATGCGCATCGGGGGGCAGGTCGTATTCACGGAAAACACTGTTCCGGTTCACTACCCTTATACGAATGCCGTGATCGGCACGGTTCCGGCTGGAACTGCCCAACACGTGCGGCACGCTTTTGAAATCGCAGCGAACTACACCCCTAGTTTGACGAGGTACGAGCGCAGTCAAATCCTGCGGCGTGCCGGCGAGTTGATCGGAGAAAGGCGCGATTATCTGGCCAAGTGGCTGACGCTTGAGTTGGGGATTTGCCTTCAGCACTCGATCTATGAAACCAAACGCGCACAAGACGTGTTTCAGTTCGCCGCCGCCGAAGCTCTCAAAGATGATGGAGAGGTGTTTTCTTGCGATCTGACTCATAATGGGAAGGCTCGTAAAATCTTTACGAAGCGTGAGCCCGTCAAGGCGATCAGCGCGATTACTCCGTTCAATCATCCGCTGAACATGGTCAGTCACAAAATCGCACCGTCAATTGCGACCAATAATTGTATGGTTTGCAAGCCGACCGAGCTGACGCCTCTGACAGCACTGACACTGGCCGACATTCTATACGAGGCGGGCCTGCCGCCCGAGATGTTCCAGGTCGTCACTGGTTGGCCACAGGATATTGGCGACGAAATGATCACCAATGAAAATATCGACATCATCACCTTTACCGGTGGCGTCCCTGTGGGCAAGCTGATCGCCTCAAAGGCAGGCTACAGGCGACAGGCGCTTGAGTTGGGCGGGAATGACCCGCTGATTGTGCTGAATGATCTGGGCGACGCTGATCTAGAGCGCGCAGCAACGATCGCAGTTGCGGGGGCCACGGGGAATTCAGGTCAGCGATGCACCGCCATTAAACGCATTCTGGTGCAACACAGTGTGGCGGATCGTTTTGTTCCTTTGGTCCTGGAAAAGGCCAAGGCCATCCGGTTTGGTGACCCTCAGAACCCCGAAACCGAGTTGGGTTGTGTCATTCATGCTGACGCGGCAGAGCTGTTTGAGAACCGTGTGATGAAAGCGGCAGAGCAAGGGGCAGAAATCCTTTACCATCCGGGTCGGCAGGGCGCGTTACTGCCGCCGATTGTCATCGACAGAGTCCCTCATGACAGTGAATTGGTCATGGAAGAGACCTTTGGCCCGGTCATTCCGATTGTCCGCGTGCCCGATGATGACGCTGCGGTTTTGCGGATATCAAACAGCACCGCTTTTGGCTTGTCGTCAGGTGTCTGCACCAATGATCTGAACCGGGCCATCGCATACATCAATGGTCTGGATGTGGGCACCTGCAACATTTGGGAGCAACCCGGCTATCGGATCGAAATGTCACCCTTCGGAGGGATCAAGGACAGCGGCAACGGAGTAAAAGAAGGCGTTATCGAAGCGATGAAGTTCTTCACCAACGTCAAAACCTATTCGCTGCCCTGGCCTCAGTAGGTTGTGCGCATCTGGTACCCCTGATGAAACGTCATACGTACGAAAGTCACAGGATCGTTGCGAAACCATGTTGTGCGCTCCAACTGAAACAAGGGTGTACCAGGAGGGACGGCAAGAAATTCCTGCAAGGGTGCCGTGGCGGGAACGGCGGAAAAGGCGATCTCGGCGTTCGAAAATGGCACTTCTGACAACAGCCACTCATTTGGCCCGATGTTCAGAAAGTCCTCGTTCACGACCTGAGGCACAGCACTAACGTTGATCCAGCGTTCTTCGAACTGAAATGGCCGATTGTCGGCGTGGTGCATACATTGCAGATGTACGATCTGCGCGCCTTCTGGAATGTTCAATTTTGCCTGAAGCCACGCGGGACAATCAACCATGGTTCGACTGACCAGGGCATATCGGTACTTGGCGTTCATCTCTTCGATGGTCTGCCGTACCACCGTAATCGGCAACTTGGCTTGTTTTACGGGCGTGGTTACAACGCGCGTGCCGCCCTTGCGCTTGCGGGTTACGATGCCCTGTTCCGCCAATTCGCGCAGCGCCCGGTTAACGGTTGCGCGCGCAACGCCAAATTCCGCCGCCAATTCCAACTCAGTCGGCAACAGGCTGCCCTGCGGCCAGACACGGGTTTGAATTCGGTTGATCACCTCATCGCGAATGTCCTGAAAGCCGATGTTTTTTTGCTCGGTCACGCTGCGCATTTTCCATTAAGTATATTCATAATTCAATTATGAAATCATTTAGCCTTCAGGTAAAGAGCCACACCAGAGGCTATAGCTTGGCAAGAAGATCCGTCATCGCCTGACGGTAGTTCGACACGATCTGATCCCGTGCGATATGGCGACCCTCGCTCACCCGGTGGCGACCCGCCGACCAAACGTCAGTGACGACCTGATCTTTTGCCGCAAACACCAACCCATCAAGCAACTGCTCTGATGTCAAAGCGCAAAGCGCTGGGTTTTGGCTGTCGATGGCCACCAGATCGGCCAGCTTGCCAACGGCGACTTCGCCCGAGTCGCGGCCCAAAGCTTTCGCGCCACCCATGGCCGCGCCACAATAGAGTGTCTGCCCGACCGACCCTTCGCCGGCAACCATGACATTGCGCGACAGATCGCGCAGACGCTGGGAATACTCCAACGTGCGCAACTCTTCTGTCAGGGAAATCAACACATTTGAGTCTGATCCCACGCCAAACGTGCCACCCGCGCTCAGAAAAACAGCTCCATTGAACGGTCCGTCCCCCAGATTGGCTTCAGTCACAGGACACAGCCCCGCAACAGCCCCGGTTGCCGCCATATCAAGGGTTTCCTGGTCGGTCATATGGGTGGCATGGATCAGGCACCAACTGTCATCGACCTGCACATTGTCCAGAAGCCACTCGACCGGGCGCGCGCCCAATCCGGCCTGGACTTCGGACACTTCCTTGGGCTGTTCGGCGATGTGAATGTGGCACGGACCGTCACGTCGCGCGGCCAAAACGCGAACCAGATCAGCCGGAGAGGTGGCGCGCAAAGAATGAGGCGCGATGCCGACGCGGCAGTCGTCGGGCAGACCGGCAAGTGCGTCCCGCGTCTGATCCACCAGTTTGCAAAAGCGATCCACATCATTGCCGAACCGGGTTTGACCCGGCTCCAACGGCTTTTCGCCAACCCCGGCGTAAGAATACAGCACAGGCAGATGCGTTAGGCCAATGCCGGTCTCGAATGCGGCCTCCATGATCCGGTCGGATAACTCGGTCAGTCGATCATAAGGTTTGCCGTCTGGTTGATGATGCAGATAGTGGAATTCACCGACTGAGGCATATCCAGCTTCCTGCATCTCCATATAAACCAAGGCGGCGATTGCCTGAACCTGATCCGGTGTCAGATGTTTAGTGAATCGATACATCAGATCGCGCCACGTCCAGAAACTGTCTCGACCCGCAAGGCGGTATTCGGTCATCCCAGCCATGGCGCGCTGAAATGCATGGCTGTGCAAATTGGCAAGTGCAGGCAACAAAGTGTCCACGCACACATCCCCTGGTCGGCCTGCTGTCGCCGGTTGAAGCGATACGATTCTACCGTCTTCAACCTCGACCCGCGTATTGCTTGCCCACCCCCCGCTCAACAGAGCACGTTTTGCAAAGATCGCCACGATTTTCACCTCATTTTATGGATAGACATATTGCATATAGAAATGTACGAGAAAAGAGAGAACTGCAAGGAGGCGCAGAGTCGGATGCACTCGCAAGATCGGGTTTTTTCAGATCTGAACGCGGCAACGATGGTTGCAGGACCTGCAGCTTATGGGCTGATCCACGACGCGGCGATTGCGGTCAAGGATGGCGGGATCGCATGGGTCGGGCCTGAAGCCAGCTTGCCGGAGCAGTTCAAAGGGTTTTCGCAAACTACTTTGGACGGCCGTCTTGTCACGCCTGCGCTGATCGATTGTCACACCCATGTGGTGCATGGCGGCCATCGTGCTGTCGAATTCGAGATGCGGCTGAACGGTGCCAGCTATGAGGAAGTCGCGCGCGCGGGCGGGGGCATCATCTCGACTGTGAAGGCCACGCGCGAGGCTACTGTCGAAGAACTGATCACGCAGGCGCTGCCGCGTTTGGATGCGATGCTGGCCGAAGGTGTTTCAGTGATTGAGGTCAAGTCCGGTTATGGCCTGGATCGTGACACCGAATTGAACATGCTGCGAGCCGCCCGCGCGCTGCCGGACCATCGCCCCATTCGCGTTGTAACCAGTTTTCTGGGCGCACATGCGGTGCCTGCTGAGTATAAAGACCGACCTGACGCTTATATCGCCGAGGTCTGTATCCCAACCCTACGAAAAGCCCATGACGAGGGCTTGGTGGATTCAGTGGATGCTTTCTGCGAAGGAATTGCTTTCCTCCCGGACCAGCTGGCGCCGTTGTTTGATGCGGCGAAAGACCTTGGCCTGCCGATCAAATGCCATGCCGAGCAACTGTCCAATCTCGGGGGCACAAAACTGGCCGCCTCATACGGCGCTCTGTCCGCGGACCACATCGAATATTTGGACGAAGAAGGCGTTCGGGCGATGGCCAATGCGGGAACAGTCGGAGTGATCCTGCCCGGCGCCTTCTATACCCTGCGGGAAACCCAAGCCCCTCCAATTGATTTGCTACGCAAGCACAACGTGCCGATGGCGTTGGCCACTGACTGCAACCCGGGGTCGGCCCCGATGACATCGCTGCTTTTGACCATGAATATGGGCTGCACCCTGTTTCGCATGACACCGGAAGAGGCTCTGACCGGGGTCACCACCAATGCGGCCCGCGCCCTGGGTCTGTCCGATTGCGGCCAGATCGCCCCCGGACAGCGCGCCGATCTTGCGGTGTGGAACGTCACCCACCCGGCAGAACTAGCCTATCGTGTGGGCTTCAACCCTCTTCATACTCGCATACTTGGAGGCGCAATTTGACGACCCTGACACTCACCCCCGGTGCAGTCACTTTAGCGCAACTGGAACAGGTCTATCGCGAGGAATGCGCCGTGCGGCTAGACCCTGTATGCCGCGCCGGTATCGAGGCTGCTCATGCGCGTATCGCCGAGGCTGCTGCGGGTGAGACTGCAGTCTACGGCGTCAATACCGGCTTTGGCAAGCTGGCCAGCGTCAAGATTGCCGCCGAGGATACAGCGACGCTGCAACGCAATCTAATTCTGTCCCATTGCTGTGGTGTTGGCCCGGCCATTCCGCGCACGGTTGCGCGGCTGATGATGGTGCTGAAACTGCTCAGCCTCGGGCGCGGCGCGTCTGGCGTGCGGCTGGAACTGATCGACCTGTTGGAGGCCATGCTGGACAAAGGTGTGACCCCGCTGATCCCTGCGCAAGGCTCGGTTGGTGCGTCAGGCGATTTGGCGCCGCTGTCGCATATGGCCGCAGTTATGATGGGCGCGGGTGAGGCCGAATTCGGCGGGACTGTTATGCCCGGTGGTGAGGCGTTGGCGGCGGCGGGTTTAACACCCGTTGAGTTGGGCCCCAAAGAAGGTCTGGCGCTGATCAACGGCACGCAGTTCTCAACTGCGTTTGCTTTGGCGGGATTGTTCGGCGCGTGGCAAGCGGCGCAGAGCGCGTTGGTCACTTCGGCACTGGCCACCGATGCAATCATGGGATCGACCGCGCCGTTGCAGCCCGAGATCCATACGTTGCGCGGCCATCGCGGCCAGATCGAAGCCGGGTCCACGATGCGGGCTATCCTAGCCGGTTCTGTAATCCGCGAAAGCCATCGCGAAGGCGATACACGGGTACAGGACCCCTATTGCATCCGCTGCCAACCGCAGGTTGTCGGTGCCGCGATGGATGTGCTGAGGCAGGCAGCCAAGACGTTGGAGATTGAGGCAAATGCCGCCACCGACAACCCGCTGGTTTTGCCCGAGGCCGGGCTGATCGTCTCGGGTGGCAATTTCCACGCGGAACCTGTGGGCTTTGCTGCCGACATGATCGCTCTGGCGCTTGCCGAGATCGGAGCCATTGCACAGCGTCGAATTGCGCTGATTGTCGATCCAGCGCTCAGCTTTGATCTGCCGCCTTTCCTGACGCCAAATCCCGGCCTGAACTCGGGCTATATGATTGCCGAAGTGACAACCGCCGCGTTGATGAGCGAGAACAAACATCTTGCAAACCCCTGCGTGACGGATTCAACACCTACGTCAGCCAACCAAGAAGATCACGTTTCGATGGCGGCCCATGGCGCGAGGAGATTGGGACAGATGGTCACCAATCTGGAACGTATTCTGGGGGTCGAACTGCTTTGCGCTACGCAAGGGGTCGAGTTCCGCGCGCCATTGCCTACCAGTGAGACCCTTCAAGCTGTAATGGCCAAGCTAAGAGCTGTGGTCCCTGTATTGGGTGATGATCGATACATGGCGCGCGAGATCGAAGCAGCATGGACCTTGATCGCCAGTGGCGAGATCGCACATGGCACAGGCATCGCGATGCCGGAGCTTGGCGCATGACTGGTTCGGTTCAAGTCATACGTGGTGACAGCCCTGTTGTTCTGGGCCTGCCGCACACCGGCACCGATGTGCCCGCAACGATCGAGGCCAAGCTGAACGCGCGGGGCAGGGCGTTGGCGGATACGGACTGGCATATCCACACGCTTTACGAGGGCCTCCTGCCTGGCGCGACAACTGTGCGGGCAACCTTTCATCGTTATGTGATTGACGCCAATCGCGACCCGTCAGGCGTGTCGCTTTATCCCGGTCAAAACACAACGACGCTGGTCCCGCTTACGGATTTTGACGGGCAAGACATCTGGGATATTCTGCCAACAGAGAAGGATATAGTTGAAAGGCGCGAGGCGTTTCACGCCCCCTATCATGCCGCGCTGCGGGCCGAGCTGGAGCGGGTCAAGGCGATCCATGGAATTGCGGTTTTGTATGATTGCCATTCAATCCGCGGCCACATCCCCTTTCTTTTCGACGGCATTCTGCCTGACCTGAACATTGGAACAAACAATGGCGTGACGTGCGCGCCCGCTATCGAAGCCATCTCACATGAGTTCGCGTCATCCTCACCGTACAGCACCATTTTGAACGGCCGATTCAAGGGCGGATGGACGACCCGGCATTATGGCAACCCTGCCGAGGGCATCCACGCCATACAGATGGAACTGGCGCAGTCCACCTACCTGAGCGCTGAAACTGCGCCTTGGACCTACGACACTGAAAAGGCCAACCGCCTGCGCCGCTGGCTAAAAGACATACTGGACGCCATCCAGGACACTGCATTGGAGATTGCCGCATGACCGATCCTCGCAAGAACACCCGTGATGTTTACCCGCCCACCGGGCCAGAGCTAAACGCCAAAAGCTGGATGACCGAGGCACCAATGCGGATGTTGATGAACAACCTGCACCCGGATGTCGCGGAAAACCCGCACGAGTTGGTTGTTTATGGCGGTATAGGGCGCGCGGCGCGGACGTGGAACGACTTCGACACGATCGTCGCCAGCCTCAAGGATCTGGAAGAGGATGAAACGCTGGTCGTCCAGTCCGGAAAGCCGGTGGCCATTGTGCGGACCCATTCGGATGCGCCCCGTGTACTGATCGCGAATTCGAATCTGGTACCCCATTGGGCCAATTGGGATCACTTCAACGAGCTCGATAAAAAGGGTCTGATGATGTACGGCCAGATGACCGCTGGCTCGTGGATTTATATCGGTACGCAGGGCATCGTTCAGGGTACCTATGAGACCTTTGCCGAAGCCGGACGTCAGCACTATGGCGGCGACCTGACCGGCAAGTGGATCCTGACCGGCGGATTGGGTGGAATGGGCGGCGCGCAGCCTCTGGCGGCTGTCTTTGCTGGGGCCTGTTGTTTGGCTGTCGAGTGCAACCCCGACAGTATCGATTTTCGCCTGCGCACCAAATATCTGGATGAAAAGGCCGAAACGCTGGACGAGGCGCTAGAGATGATCGACCGCTGGACCAAGGCGGGCGAAGCAAAATCAGTGGGCCTTTTGGGCAATGCCGCTGAAATCTTTCCCGAGATTTACCGACGGATGCAGGCCGGTGGCATGCGACCCGACATTGTCACCGACCAAACCTCGGCCCATGATCCGGTCAACGGGTATCTGCCGCTGGGCTGGAACATGGCACAGTGGCGGGACAAGCGCGAAAGCGATCCCAAAGCGGTCGAAAAAGCGGCGCGCGCATCGATGAAGCAGCACGTGGCCGCCATGGTCGATTTTTGGAATGCGGGCGTTCCGACGCTGGATTACGGCAACAATATCCGTCAGGTGGCCCAGGATGAGGGACTGGAAAATGCCTTTGCCTTCCCCGGCTTCGTGCCCGCCTATATCCGCCCGCTCTTCTGCCGGGGTATCGGCCCGTTCCGTTGGTGCGCGCTTTCGGGCGACCCCGATGACATCTACAAAACAGACGCCAAGATGAAGGAGCTGTTCCCCGAGAACACCCATCTGCACAACTGGCTCGACATGGCGCAGGAGCGGATCGCGTTTCAGGGCCTGCCCGCACGCATCTGCTGGATAGGGTTGGGCGACCGGCATCGGGCCGGGTTGGCGTTCAACGAAATGGTCCGCAATGGCGAGCTGAAGGCACCCGTTGTCATTGGTCGAGATCATCTGGACAGTGGTTCGGTAGCCTCGCCAAACCGCGAGACCGAGGCGATGAAAGACGGTTCGGATGCAGTCAGCGATTGGCCACTGCTGAACGCGCTTGTGAATACGGCGTCGGGTGCGACATGGGTCTCTCTGCATCACGGCGGGGGTGTTGGCATGGGGTTTAGCCAGCACGCAGGTGTCGTTATTTGCGCAGACGGCACGGACGAAGCGGCCAAACGGCTTGAGCGGGTTCTCTGGAATGATCCAGCCTCGGGCGTTTGGCGTCATGCAGATGCCGGATATGAGGAGGCCAAAGCCTGTGCGCGTGAGCACGGGCTGCGTTTGCCGGGCATTTTGGGCTGACTGACCCTTTCGAAATTGATTATGCTGGTGGCCAGCGCCGATGGCTTTGGTTTTGAGCAGGGACTCTTTTGGTCAGGACCAGGCCGATCAGCAAATCGTAAGGTTAACGCCATTCCACCAAAGCAGCTTGTCCGTTGCGCGATGTAACACATGTGCGTTCAGGTCTTTCGGAAGGCTAGATGTCCGCCCAATGACCACGCTGGCCGAAGAGATGGAAGACACTACTGCCAGCATGGACCTCGCGGCATTTCCGCTTGATTTGGGTTCGTTTGCGCCAACACGGTTGCGCAATTCAGTTTTATCGATAATAAATCTGCGGCAACGCAAGCTGCAGGAAGTTTTATAGATAAAATGATCATCCCTCATTCCGGCTGGACCCGAAAGTCTGCGCAAGCTGTTCATGATCTTCCGTTGATGGATCTTCTGTTTCGGGCGCAAACCGTGCACCGCGAGAACTTTGATCCCAACAAGGTCCAGACGTCAAAACTCCTGTCGATCAAGACCGGTGGGTGCGCCGAGGACTGCGCCTATTGCTCGCAATCGGCCCGCAACGGATCAACCCTTCCGGCGTCCAAGCTGATCGAGGTTCAGCGCGTTCTGGCCGAAGCCAAGAAAGCCAAGGATGGTGGCGCAACTCGGTTCTGTATGGGTGCTGCGTGGCGCGAACCCAAACCGCGTGACATGCCTGCCCTAGTTGCGATGGTCGAAGGCGTGAAAGCGATGGGTATGGAAACCTGTATGACACTGGGCATGCTGGATGACACTCAGGTCGTCCAGCTGCGCGACGCCGGGTTGGATTACTACAACCATAACATCGACACCTCTGAGCGCTATTACTCCGAAGTGATCACCACCCGCACTTTCTCGGACCGGATCGATACGATGAACCGGGTGCAGGAAGCCGGTATCAAGGTCTGCTCGGGCGGTATACTGGGTATGGGCGAACATACCGGCGACCGTATCGACATGTTGCTGACCCTGGCCAACATGACCCCTCCGCCGGATTCGGTTCCAATCAACATGTTGATGCCGCAGGCTGACACGCCGTTGGCCGATGCAGAGCCGATCGATCCCATCGACTTTGTGCGGATCATCGCAACCGCCCGTATTCTGATGCCCAAATCTTATGTTCGCCTGTCTGCCGGACGCAGCGATATGAGCGACGAGATGCAGGCGATGTGCTTCTTCGCCGGTGCCAACTCGATCTTTGTGGGCGAAACGCTCTTGACTGCGGAAAACCCCGAGGAAGACACCGACTCGATCCTGTTTGCGAAACTTGGCATTCAGGCTGAAACGGCGGAAGACCACAAGCGCACGGAAGCTGCCGAATGAAAGCAGTCGATCGACTGGAATCCATGCTTGATGCGCTTGAAGCCCGGCACCGCCGCCGGGCTTTGATCCCTGCGCAGGGTTTGGATTTTGCGTCGAACGATTATCTGGGTTTGGCGGGGTCAAAACTGTTGCAAGATGCCGCAAAGGCTGCCTTGGCGCGCGGTGTGCCGGTTGGCTCTGGTGGCTCGCGCCTGCTACGGGGTAATCACCCCGAACACGAGGCGCTTGAACAGGAAGCTGCCGCATTCTTTGGATCTGAAGCCGCGCTTTTCATGGGCGGAGGGTTTCAGGCCAATCAAGCAATCTTTTCCACCCTGCCAGCAGCCGGAGATCTGGTGCTTTATGACGCACTGGTCCATGCCAGTGCCCATGAAGGGATGCGTGCGAGCCGCGCGGATCTGCGTGCCTTTCGCCACAATGACGTAGAAGATGCACGCAAGGTTCTGGCCGAGTGGCAGTCGACGGGTGGATCGGGCCACATCTGGATCGCAGTGGAAAGCGTGTATTCCATGGAAGGCGATCTTGCACCGCTGGAGGATCTTGCCTCCTTGGCGCGCGAGGCCGATGCCGTACTGATCGTGGATGAAGCACACGCCACTGGCGTTTTTGGCCTGAACGGCAAAGGTCTGGCGCATGGTCTGAGCGCGGAGGTTCTGACACTCCATACCTGCGGCAAGGGTCTGGGCGTTTCGGGCGGTCTGATATGTGGTCCGCGTGTAATGATTGATACGCTGATCAATCGCGCGCGGCCCTTTATCTTTGCAACCGCGCCTTCGCCTTTGAACGCTGCCTTGGTACGGGCAACTTTGCGGGAATTGGCGACCAACGCTCAATTGGTCGCTGCTGCACATGACCGTCTGCGTCATGCCCATCACGTGGCCCGGCAAACAGGACTGCCGGATTCGGCCCTGACCAGCCAGATCATCCCGGTTATTTTGGGTGACGAGGCCAGAACGATGGCGACGGCCTCTGCCTTGCAGCAACAGGGCTTTGACATCCGGGGTATTCGCCCCCCCACCGTTCCCAAGGGAACGTCCAGACTGCGTGTGTCGATCACCGGAAATGTGACCCACGAGGATATCTCGGCGCTGTTTGCCACCATCGCCAGCCATCAATCGGAGGCCGCATGAGCGCGTTGATTGTCGTCGGAACCGACACGGGCGTCGGAAAAACCGTTTTTTCCGCTGGTCTGACCGCAGCGTTGAATGCAGGGTATTGGAAACCCGTTCAGTCGGGTTTGGAAGATGCGACGGACACAGAAACCGTCCGATTGTTGTCCGGTGCGGAAGTTTTGCCTGAGGCGTATCGCCTGAACCTGCCGGCCTCACCCCATCTGTCTGCCGAAGACATGGGTGTTGAGATTGATCTGTCGCGCCTTGCTGTGCCGCAGGTTGACGGGCCGCTGGTCGTTGAGGGGGCAGGGGGCCTGATGGTGCCGCTGAACCGCCAGTCCTATTACCTGGACCTGATTGCCCAGTGGCAGGCCCCGGTTGTGCTGGTCGCACGCACGGCGCTGGGAACGATCAACCACACCACATTGTCTCTGATGGCCTTGCGTGGCGCTGGATGTGAGGTTGTGGGTGTTGCCTTTGTCGGTGAGGCTGAGCCGGATGTTGAACAAACCATCGTAGAGATGAGCAATGTCCGTCACCTTGGGCGCCTTCCGGTTCTAAGCGAACTGACACAGCAAACCCTGAAAGATGCCTTCTCAGAAATTGACGTTGTCACCATTCGGAGGTTCTTGTGACCCCGCTTGAGTTTGACGCCCGCCACCTGTGGCACCCCTATACCAACGTCGCCAATCCCGGCGCGATGCACCTGATCGACCGGGCCGAGGGCGTTTATCTGTACCGGGAAGACGGCGTGAAGATGATCGACGCCATGTCCTCGTGGTGGTGTGCGATCCACGGTCACAAACACCCTGAGATCACATCTGCGATGCAGAACCAATTGGAGAAGATGCCCCATGTGATGTTCGGGGGGCTGACGCATCATCCAGCCATTGATCTGGGGCGCAGGATGATCGACATGCTGCCCGAAGGGCTGGATCGCATTTTCTACTGTGACAGCGGTTCGGTTTCGGTCGAAGTGTCGATGAAGATGGCTGTGCAGTACCAAATGGCACATGGCCGCAGCGGCAAGTTCGAGTTCGCTACTATTCGGGGCGGTTATCACGGCGACACCTGGAAGGCGATGAGCGTCTGCGACCCGGTCACCGGTATGCACGGGTTGTTCCGCGGAGCCTTGTCGATCCAGCACTTCCTGCCGCGCCCGCACGTGCGGTTGGGTGACGAATGGCCCGCAGATTCGGTACAGAACGGGCTGGAGCCGCTGGAGCGCTTGCTTGCCGAAAAAGGCGACCAACTGGCGGCCCTGATCCTTGAGCCTGTGGTTCAGGGCACCGGTGGTATGTATTTCTATCACCCACAATGGCTGCGCGCGGCACGTGCCTTGTGCGATGCCCACAATGTGCTGATCATCTTTGATGAGATTGCAACTGGCTTTGGCCGCACCGGTAAGCTGTTCGCCATCGATCACGCTGACGTCAAACCTGATATTTTGTGCTTGGGCAAAGCGCTGACCGGTGGACATATCTCATTCGCGGCAACGGTTACCAGCGAGCAGGTGGCTTATGGCATCGGCAACAGTGAGGCAGGCGTGTTCATGCACGGCCCGACTTACATGGCCAACCCTCTGGCCTGTGTCGCGGGATCGGCAAGCCTTCGTCTGCTGGCCGAGGGGAACTGGGAACGGCAGGTTTCTGATATTGAGGCCCAGATGCGCACCGAACTGGAGCCAGCTCGCGTTTTGCCTGGCGTAGCGGATGTCAGAGTCCTTGGTGCCATCGGCGTTATCGAAATGAAGGATACGGTTGATCCTTCTGTCGCCCACCGGCTGGCCCCAAAGACCGGAGTGTGGCTACGCCCCTTTGCGCGCAACATCTATTGCATGCCCCCTTACGTAATCTCTCCTGACGAGCTCAGCCAGGTCACGAGTGCAATGGTCGCGCTGGCCGGGGGGCAGGGATGAAACACAGGTGGCTGGAGCAATCAGGCGACGGCATTCTGATCCTTGTGTTCGGGGGTTGGGCGCTTGGTGCTGCACCGTTCCTGGGTCTATCCGGTGGCGCGTCTGTTCTGTTGGTTGATGACTACACCCAGCTTGATGACCCCTTGCCTGATTTGACAGGGTTTGACCGTGTCGACATGCTCGCGTTTTCCTTTGGCGTGGCATCTGCCGCGCATTGGCTGGCTAATACTCAGTTTCGCCCCGACCGGCTTGTTGCCGTCAGTGGCACCCTGCATCCGACCTGTCCGGACCGTGGGATTGCGCCCGAAATGATACGGGCGACGGCGGATCAGCTGACGACCTCCAGTTTTTCCAAGTTTTGCCGCCGCGCGGGGTTGTCTGTTGAGGCACCAGAGCTTGACCTCGCAGCAGCGCAACAAGAGCTTCACGCAGTGATCCGTCGCGGATCGGCCCTGAATCCCGGGTTTGACCTGGTGTGGATACCCGATCGGGACCGTATCATTCCAACGAAGGCGCAAGAGGCTGCCTGGGCGGAGACCTCAGCTTCGGTCAAACGTGTTGCAGGGTCACATGTACCCTTCGGGTCAGGCCAAAATTGGGCGGAGTGGCTGTCATGACGGCGCAACCGGCAGATAAGGTCCAACGCAGCTTTAGCAGAAGCTTTGACACCTATCACGACACAGCCAGCCAACAGGCGTGGGTTGCTGATAAACTGGTTTCTGAACTGCGCCGTGTGGGCGCACCGGGGCAATTTCGCACCGCATTCGAAATGGGGTGTGGCACCGGGCATCTCACCCGGACGTTGCGGCAAAATTTCGATCTGCCTGACCTTGTTCTGAACGACATCGCGCCGCAAGCCCAGGCAACGGCAGACGCCGAAGCGGCCGTATTTATCGCAGGCGACGTGCGTATGGTGCAATGGCCCGGCCAGATCGACCTGATCGCTTCAGCCTCGATGATCCAATGGATGGACGACCCGACCGGGCTGCTACAGCAGGCGGTCGATGCATTGGCCCCCGGTGGCTGGCTGGCCATTTCAGGATTTGGACCTCAGCAATACAAAGAACTGACAAGCATCGGATCAACAGCCCAGGCGCCTGGCCTTTGCGGGGCAGACGCCCTTGTCGCGGCCATTGAGGGGTCAATGCGGGTTTTGACCGCCGGGGAACGCATCCGGCCATCATATTTCGAAACTCCGCGTGACGTTTTGAAATACTTGCGCCGAACCGGGGTGAACGGTCGCGCGCAAGGGGCGTGGACCAAGTCCACTCTGGCCCGGTTTGAGAAAGACTATGTACGAAGCTTTGCGACGGATGACGGGGTGTCTTTGACATATCACCCGGTTTGGATCATTGCCCAAAAGCAGTAAGCGGCTATTCGGCGACCACCAAACCATTTCGTTTGCAAACAACATTTGGCAAATGCCCTTTGACGGGTGAGGGTCCGTAAAAAGCAGATTGATATGTCTGTCTGAATCCAGAGTGACCAGCGCGCACTTACCCGGCTTTTCCCGTCAGTTACCACGATCTGGACCTGCGCATTCCGAGCAGCAATACGCGCCAGATTGGTTTCTTGCAGTTCATGAAGCCTAAAGCTGGATTCGGCATTGACGGCACCGCCCGACAGAACTTCAAATCGCCGGGTGCGGCTGCAGCGCATGCTTACTGCAATTGATGAAACCCGTCTTTGAAATCTCACAGGTGCTTCCATCCTAAAGTATTGAAATGGTTGTCACACATACGCTTAAAGAACACTCCATTCAGATGGCGAATATTGGATCCACGAACGGGATGCGGTTCCTTCGTGGATCTCTGAGTGTTGAACTCAAGCTGGATGAACGCCCTGTGACGCAAGCCGACAAGCCGGTTGAAGCTGAGGTTCGGTCCTACTTGAAACGACATTTCCCCGAGCATGGAATCTTTGGTGAGGAACACGGGCAGGAGGCTGGAGACGGTCGGCATATGTGGTTCATTGATCCAGTTGGCGGCACCCGTTGTTTGGCTTCCTGTGTGCATATCCGGTTGAGGGACAGCCTAGGCTAGGGTTGGTTGGAAGGCCTGCCTTGGATGAGGTATTTGTGGGTGTCATGGGGGAGGGGGCCACAAAGAATGGCCAGCCCATTCAGACCCCGCAGCAAACGCGTTTGGATCAGTCGATCCTGTCTGTGAACAAAGATGACAAGATTCAGCGCGATCATCCGAACCTGTTCGACCGATTGATGCAGGCTTGGCAGAACCGTCGGTTTACCTCTGACTGTTAACCTTATGCGCTGTTGGCTGCGGTGCATGTGGATGCTGTGGTGGATTTTGATCTGCAACCCTAAGCATTTCTGGCAGTCACGCCATTTGTTGCGGCAGCCGGTGGTGTGAAGACCGATTGGCAGCGTAGGGCTTTGAAACTGAAGTCTGATGCACGGTCGCTTCTGCGGCGACGCCGGAATTACGTGCTAACCTACTGGCGTTGATACACGGATAGAGGCCCGGCAGAATGCGCCGGGCCTTGGCTTCATGGTCTTGGTCATTCGGCTGCTATGGCCTGTTCATAACCAGTCGTCTTGGCAATTGGGCTCCATTCCAGATCACCCGTGTAACGCCATGCCAGATCACCCTTTTCGTCCATCGCGATCAGGTGAAGCCAGCGGTTGTCAAAGAGCGCTTTGACATTGGCGTGGCGCTTGAGAATGGCGTTCATGGCCTCACGTGGGGCTTCGATCACCACAGACAGACGCAGAGGGTCGTGTTGGAACGCCTCGCCATCATGAACTGATTGCCAGGGCAGCCCCGGACGCAAAGCGCCGCCGTTCCCTTCAACAACACCAATCCCGCCGACTACGTTGTGGAGCAACTTGTTGCCCCCACCGAATAACCCCGGCGCGACAGTCGAACCATAGTATTGCAAGCTGATCCAGCTGGCCACGACAACCGGGGCGGTCATGATCAACTCTAGCACGCCAAACCCATCATCCGAGCGCCAGTCATAGCTGTGAAGGAAGGACTGCCCGGCCAAACCGGTCCCGTCAGTCCGGCTTCGCGGCGCTGCGATAAAGGCGCGGCACCCTGCCAAACCCCATTCGGGTCGAAGCTCTGCCCAATCCTTAGCGCGATGGGCGATATCGTCGCCCCCATGGGCCCGAGGCAGCCGGGCCGCACGCTCGGTACGTGAGAGGCGTCCGGCTTCTGCCAACCAGGTTTTCAGCTGAGCGATCTGCGGCGCCCACAATCCCGCGGGGTGATCCTGATCAAACAGAGTAACGCCATCTGTCGTGGTATTGTGCAGCGCTGGCAGAAACAGCGTGTCAGTGGGGATGTCGATCCCTTTGTCCCGCAGTCCGTCCCGTACTTGGTTGTCGTTCAGCAGGCTGGCAAGTAGCCGGGCGCTTACATCCCCCGCGTGACCGCCGCAGGCACCGCATTGCAACGCGCTTTCATGGGGGTTATTGGTGACGTCCGCCCCATGTCCCGCCAGCATCACGATGCGCGCGAAATTATCTGTCAGAGACATCGCGCCCAGAATGGCTTTGGCGGTATCGATGCGCGTGACCAGATCCATTAAAGGGTCCAGTTTAGGCGCAGGGTCAAACTTGCTCCCACTACCACTCGCAGCCAGCGAATCCCGCAACAATTTACCAGCGTATATCGGACCAGTCGCCTCGACAAAGGCAAAGGATGAAACAGCGGCCAGCTTGAACCGCCCCCACGCCCTTTTGGCACGGGCCGTATAGCGACGATCCAGGTCGGACAGTGTGTCTTCTGCTGCTTTGGACTTAACATTGGGGTTCAGCAGAACCGGACCCCGCAGTTCGGTCACGTCTGATCCCGCGCATTTATGTGCGCTGGCCAACCCGAAGAACCCGGCAAAGCCGATGGTTTCGATACCCGAGTCCTGTGCTTCCAACGCCCGGCGAAAAACTTCGGACCGGACATCGATACAGAACGCAGCCTGCACCAGTGGGCGGCCCTCGGTCGCCCGTGGCTGACGACTAGCCAAAACCTGACCCAGCTTGCGCTGTTGAGCCCGTTCCGCAGCATCCTGCAGAATGGCATCAATCACCATGTCACGGGACGGAGTGATCGGGGTCTCGTGCATTGCGACGGTTTCCAGCCAACGCGCCGAAATCTGATCACGGTATTGGTGGAACAGGGCCTCTTCAAATACCATCCGAATGGCCAGCAACTCCGCCGTTGTTGTGTCGGTCTGACCCTGAAGCTCGGCCTTCCACAACAAATAGCGCGCGTATTGCGCCCAACCGCCAAGCGTGACTAGCCAACGATGAAATGTTGTTCCAGCCGCGTCAGGCGTCACGCCCAGCGTTTCCGAGGCCCGCCCGATGGCGCGCCATTGCGAACGGTTGGTGGCCGCCACAAATGCGCCAAAGCCTTTCAACCCATTGATCTCAGGTGTCAGGTCGCGCGATGCGAACTCCCGCCATGCACTGAACGCACCGCCGGCACGGCTGGGCTGCCAAAGGGCCTGGCCTTCGTCAAAATGGCTGGCAGCCCAAGCTCCGATACGTTCTTCGATTAAACCGGGCCAGTCGATGCCAGACACATCTGCGGCCAATTCCGCCACCGTCGGAAACGGGGCAAGAGGTGCGGCATCATCCGTCAAAGCGGCTGTGACTTCTTCAAGCCCCGGAGGATCAAAGCGACTTTCTACATGCGAAATCGCCTCAAGCAGATCCCCTTCGGTCATCTCACCCGAGTTCAACTTCTCGGCCATAATGCGCCTGTCAGGGGTGATGCGCACACCGGCAACACGGCCAAGACGTGCGGCCGTTACAGCGAGGGTATCCCCTGTCTGACCCAAAAAGGGGTTCACAGCGACATTCGCAGACAGCGGAAACAGAGGAGGGATCTGACGCACAGCGTCATTAGCAATCGCGACTAGTTCCAAAAGCGGAGCAGGATAGCTTTCGTGTTTCATATACATATCTGATCCCCTTTTCACACAGTCCGGCGCGTGGACCACCCGTCCAGCAGCCGATCAAAGATTGCGTTGGCATAAAGTCCATTGGACAAATGCACCCGCATTCCCGCCGCCGCCGGATGCGAGGCCCAGAGCGGGAAGGTCGATTGGGCCAGCGCCACGGCGCCAAAACTGATGAGCGCAAGAACGATCAAAGCCCATTCCAGCGGTCCTGCAGCAGGCGTAGGCGGCAGGGTGCCCGCCGTTAGATTCTGCGCAGCGATTTGCAGAACGAAGTAGCTGACCGATGTTGCACCCGCATAGATGACAGTGCGCCGGGTCAGCGCACCGGGCGCTGCATCCGCAAAGCCTTGCGCCAGCAGGTAGGCGACGCCAAAGATCAGGATCACACCCAAGGCAATGGCCTGAACAGATTTCCCGTCGATTCCGAACACCGAAGCCACCGCACCATAGATCAGAATGCCGGTTGCAAAGGCCAGCAATACATTGCGGGCACTTGGTACTGCCACCGGCCCCGGACGGCGAATGGCGGCCACGTTGCGCACAGCTTCACCCGCGCTCAGGAAGGCGTGGGCCTTGTAGAGCGAATGCGCCACAATGTGCAGCAGCGCCAGCGGGAACAGGGCAAGACCGCACTGCATGATCATGAACGCCATCTGGGCAATTGTTGACCACGCCAGGGATGTCTTGACCGCGGGCTGCGTCAGCATGACCAAGCCTCCGAACAGCGCGGTGAAACCGCCCAGCATGACCAACAAGGCCATAATTCCAGGAGCCACCAGCATCACATCCGCAAAGCGGATCAATAGAAACCCGCCCGCATTGATCACGCCCGCATGCAACAGGGCCGAGACCGGGGTTGGTGCTTCCATCACCTCGGTCAGCCACCCATGGACCGGGAACTGGGCCGAAGCCAGTACGGCCGCCAGTGCGATGAACAGGGCGGCGACAATTGTGGTTACTGTCGGCTGTGCTTCTGACAGGATCGTAGCGATGTCGGTGGTGCCGTAGCCGATGATCAGCAAGGCAACGGCCAGACCAAGCGCAACTTCGCTGATTCGCGCCACAACAGCCTTTTTGCGCGCTGCGCGTTGTGCCGTGGTACGTTCGGGGTAGAACAGCAGCAGTTGATGCAGTGCCAGGCTTGTTGCAATCCAGGCGACCAGCAGTTGGACGATGTTGCCGGACATCACCAACAAAAGAACGGCGGCCAGCGCGACAGACATCCAACCGCTAAAGGCACCCTGCCTTGGTTCTCCGTCCATGTATGTTGCAGAGTACCGCAATACGATCCAGCCAATGAAACTGACCAGAATCAACATTGTGGCGCTTACAGCATCCAACCGGACCGAAAGGCCCACTCCCCAAAAGCCGATCATCGTCGAGGTCCCGGACCCTTTTGCAATTAGCAGCATGACCGCCAAGGCAGACACGCCAAATGCCGCCAGGGCCGCCCATTCTGCGACTTTCGGCAAATTGCCCGGACGCATCCCCGGATGTCGGCTGCAGTAATATGCAGATCCCAACAAGATCATTGGACTTAGGAGGGGTAGAAGCAGGTAACTCATGCGTGTGTCCCTTGACGTTCGATACTGACTCGACTTGTTCCGTTCGACATATTTCGCAGTGCAACATAAGAAAAATACATTGTTTGATGTGTTTCGTTCATATAAATAGAACGATATGCCGCTCAACTATCATCACCTGCGCTACTTCTGGGCCGTCGCTCATGACGGGAACTTGACCCGCACGGCGCAGCGTTTGAATCTTTCTCAATCGGCCTTGTCGGTGCAGATAAAAGAACTGGAAGACCGGCTTGGTCATCCGCTGTTTGAACGCCGGGGCCGCAAGCTGCATCTCACCGAAGCCGGACATATCGCTCTGGACCACGCCGATGCGATTTTTGCGACAGGTCAGGAACTTGTGGCAACCTTGCAGGACGCGGGGAATACGCGGCAAGCTCTTAGGGTTGGGGCACAGTCCACCCTTTCTCGCAACTTTCAGATTCGTTTTTTGCGGCCCATTTTGGCGCGCGCAGACGTCGAGGTTATTTTAAGGTCCGGTAGCCCAAGCGAGTTGCTGGAGGGGCTCGAAACGCTGAATTTCGACCTGGTCTTGATGAACCACGAACCCGCAAGCGACAGTTTGACCAGCTTTGTCACTCATCATTTGGCCGAACAACCGGTGAGCATCGTCGGAACCCCCGATCGTCTGAAACCGACACGTTCAATACGGGATCTATTGGAAGAACAACCCTTCATCCTGCCCACAACGAACAACAGTGTCCGCACGGCTTTTGATGCCATGGCCAGCCGCATGTCGGTGCGCCCTCAGGTGGCAGCCGAGGTGGACGACATGGCGATGATGCGGCTGCTTGCACGGGAGGATATCGGGCTGGCTCTGGTGGCTCCGATCGTTGTTCAGGATGAGTTGATTTCGGGTCGTCTGGTCGAGGCGCAAGAGCACCCGAAAATCAAGGAAAACTTCCACGCGATCACGTTCAAACGCCGGTTCCCGAACCCTTTGGTGCAAGAGCTCTTGTCGCATGGATCGGACACGCAGGACGGTGTCTGAGGTCAGTCACCACGCGCGGATTTGAACAGGTACAGGAAAACAAAAAGAGACCCGATAGACGTTGTCACGATACCCACGGGCAGTTCCTGTGGGGCCAAGAGCAGGCGGGACAGAATATCCGACAGCGTCAGCAGAATCGCCCCTACGATGGCCGAGGTAATCAGCAGGTTTCGGTGCAGCGTACCAGCAATGCCGCGCGCAATATGAGGCACCATCAGCCCAACAAATCCGATGACACCAGCCACGGACACAAAACTGGCCGTAGCCAACGCAGCCACAAAGAACATTCGGAATCGAAGACCCTGGACGGGAATTCCCAGTGACGACGCAGTGAAATCTCCGGTCAAAAGGGCATCCAGCCAGCGACTGCGATAAAGCGCGTAGCTTAGGATCAGGGCAAGCCCGGTCAGGACCAGTGGAAAGGTCTGCCATCGGGCAAGACCCAATCCGCCCAGCATCCAGAAGATAACCGAATGCGCCGCACGACTGTCGCCGGAAAAAATCAAATAATTTGTAATCGCGGAAAACAGGAAAGACACAGCCAAACCGGCCAGGATCAGCTTTTCCGGCGCACTTGTGCGCAAACCCTGAACCAGAGCCAGAACAATGCCAGAGGCTATTAGCCCCCCGCAAAACGCCGCCAAAGGCAGGGTCCAGACCCCCAGCACATCGCCAGTGACCGTTATGACAAGAACGGCCCCAGCCGCCGCCCCCGAGGACAGGCCAAAAAGGAACGGATCGGCCAGATCGTTGCGCGTGGTTGTTTGCAAAACCACGCCAACTACGCCCAGCCCTGCGCCGATCACAGCGGCGAACAAGGCTCGGGGGAGGCGAAGGTCGAAAACGATCCGATGCACCGGGGACATTTCACCTTCTGTCAGGCCGGTCCCCAAGCCAATGGCGGTAAAGACCTCGGCCATTGGGATCGAGGTTGTGCCATAGATCGTAGACAGCAGCAAAAGGGCGGTCAGAATGACCGCCCCCAGCAAGATCGATCGGCCCAAATGGACCATGTCAGTTGGTCTCCGGATGCATCGCATTGGCCATCTTTTCAATGGCTTCAATATTTGCCGGTCCGGGTGTCAATTCCTCGTAACGCAGGCCGATCCAGCGCGCGTTCTTGACTGCATCGGTTTGTGACATGACAGGATGATCTTTCAGAAACTGGAAGGTATCTTCTGCACCATTTCCTGTTTGATAGTCCAGTAGCACCAGGAATTCCGGGTTTGCGGCTGCCACGGTTTCCCAAGAGGTGCGACCCCAGCTGGTATCCATGTCATGTGTGACGTTTACACCCCCCGCAGCGGCAATCATGGCGTCCGGGATGGCGAATTTACCTGCGGTAAAAGGCGCATCTGCCGGCCCGTCCAGCAGGAAAACACGAGGTTTATCCAGATCGGCGGTTTTTGCCTCAAGGGCATCCAACTGGACTTTCCAGCCCAAGACAAGGTCTTCCGCCTTAGCCTCGACACCCATCACCTGGCCCAAACGCAGGACGTCGTCAAACAGCAGATCCATGCTGGCTTCGGGGCGGTCTTTGTTCAGGTGCACGCAGCTTTCGGTCAAGACCATGGTCTTGATGCCAAAGGGTTCCAGCGTGTCTGGGGTCACTTCGCCACCTGGCTGCATTCCGTAATACCAACCAGCGAAAAACATATCGGGTTCGACAGAGACAAGGTTTTCAACTGTAGGATATTTCGGAGCCAACTCGGGGATGTCGCCGCGCTGTGCATCAAAATCCGGGCTGGTCTTGTACCAGCCTGTGATGCCGGTCAGGCCGACGATCTTGTCTTGCAGACCCAAAGCAAACGCCATGTCAGTCATGTTCATGTCGTGAACAACGAGCCGTTCTGGCGTTGTTTCAAAAACCAGTGGCTCGCCGCAATTGTCCACTGTAATGGCATCCGCGGCTGCGCCGCTTGCCAGGCCAGTGAACACAGCCACAGGCCAGAGTTTCTGCATCATTGTAAGCTCCTGTTATGATGACAGTTTACGTTTTCGAATATCCAGAGCAGGGATCATGCGGCCCTCATGCTGGAAACACAGATAATCCACTCCAAACGTGTCGCGGACACGATCCGTTGTCAGAACATCGTTGACAGGGCCAAACCCTGTCAGACGTGTTGATTTCATTAACGCCACATGAGTGGCAAATTCCGGGATCATGACCAGATCGTGGACGATCATGACAACCGTCACGCCCAATTCAGCGACCAAAGACAACATGTGCCCCTTGGCATCCGGGTCTAGGTGATTGGTCGGCTCGTCCAGAAACAACAGAGACGGGTTTTGAGCCAGCGCACGTGCGATATGCGCCCGTTGCCTCTCACCCCCCGATAGCTGACCCATAGGTTTGCGGGAAAGGTGCATTAAACCCGTTGTTTCCAAAACCCGGTCAAGATCTTCCCTGTGCTCAGACGCGGACTTGTCAGCCTTGATCGGAATTTGGCCAAGTGCAACATAGTCGTGCAATCGCAACCGACTATCCGGCATTTCCTGTTGGCCAACCACAGCGATCGTCCGCGCGCGTTCATGGGCCGACAAGGTGCGCAGGCTTTGACCTTTTATCTGCACATCACCCAGCGCAATACGTTCGATTCCGCAAAGCAGCTTGAGCAGCGTAGTCTTCCCAGCCCCATTCGGTCCCGCAATCGCCAGAATTGATCCTTCTTCCAAGCCAAAGGACACATCCTGAAGCAGCACATCACCGTTCAAGGCATAATATTCTAGGTTTTCGACAGCCAGGAAACTCATGACGGCCTCTGCGATGGCAAGGCAGGCATGCGCGACAAGGTTTTGGTGAACAGTGTTAGCGGGCGGTCAGTTGCGTTTGTCCAACCATCGGAACTGAGCTGATATTGCCCGGCGAATTCCACCACTGCATCCAGATCCTGTTCCGAAACGATGTCACCAAACAAATACTGCGCCTTGCCCGGTGCCTGAAAACCGACGGTGGTTGGCCGGTCGCAGCCCGCCATGCACGCGACCTCCCGGATTGCAAACCCTTCGGGCAGTTTTCGCGCCAATGCGCCACTCACTTGATCGGTGGACATCGCGCCTGTGCATGTCGTGCATACAAGTAGGAAATGATCTGCAGTTTTCGTCATTGTGCGCACCGGTTACCGCTGATCAAACTACAATACAATGTTATAACATTACTATTTTGAGAATCGCGATCTTTTCGCGAGGCCACAGCACAATAGGTATTGGGGTTGAGGATAAAGCTATCAGTCACCTGTTGCATTGTCCGCTCTGCTTGAAACCAAGCGCGGACAGAAGGTGCCAAAAATGGAAACACGCGAAAACCGTGCCATCAAAGCCTCCTTCCAGGACGCCCCGCCCCGGGTTGGTTAAACATCGGATGGCAGGTCTCCTGACTTGCGGGTCAAAGCTTGGCCCACCTTCCCAACCCTTTCGGGGTCAGTGGCGCAGTGGCGTCGCTCTCCGCTTACAGTTGCGGGGGCAGTCACGGACTTGGCGCAATACAGCGCCGCACCGTATTCCCATTTTCATCCCTTTCGGAACCATCCAACTCAGCTAGGCTGGCGGTGCTGGACTTGTCAAGAAGGAGAAGCAGTCGAGCCGATCCAAAACATCTGGGCGCGGCTCACATTCACGTTGGCCGGTTCTAGCCTGGTTGATATCAATAGTCGGAAACCAACAAGAAGTCCGGCGCAGCGTCTTCTTCGATCTGTGAAAACCGAGGGATGGAATCTTCGAAGACATTATCCGTACGGTCATCATTCACAGTCGAAACCTCTCCAATAAGGCAATCGCCGTGTTCTGCCCAGAATGCGTGCCAGACACCCGGCATAAGGGTCACGCTTTGCCCCGGTTTCAGCCGCAAATGCTCACCTGGTTGCAACGTAACAGGGCAGGCATCGCTGGGTACCGTCACTGGCGTGTTCCGGTCGATGCCCCCGTCAGGGTCAGATGCGTAAATCTCCAGCACCAGATCACCCCCGCCGCGATTGATGATGTCCTCGGCCTTTACGATGTGACGATGCATCGGAGACAGTTGTTTATCTTTCGAGATCAGCAATTTTTCCGCATACAACATCCCGCGACCTGATTTCAGATCATTCACCTCACCATTGCGCAGAGTGAAGAGGAACAGGCCGAGTTCGTCAAACCGACCCTGAGCGTAATCGGTGATGTCCCAGCCCAGCCCCCGACTGCGGATCGTTTCAGCTACAGGACTTCGCATCTGATCGGGCGACCAATCGGCAAAAGGTGGTAACACGGCTCCAAAGGATTGTATGAAAGCCTGCGCTTCGGACTTGATGCGGTTAATTTCGGATCGTTTCATTGGTTTTTCCAAGAATTAAAGCTCATGCGCCCAGGGCGGCTCGGCCCCGGCACGGGATACGGTTACAGCGGCGACTTCGGCTCCCAGTTCCATGGCCGCGCGCAACGCTTCTGGGGTCAGGTTTCGCACGCCTTGTTTGGTCAGTTTCTCAGCACGGCTGAGTGCGGTGAGCACACCAGCATTGAACGTATCGCCGGCACCGATCGTGTCTACGACCTGCACCTGTTTCACCGGCACCGAAACCTTTGATCCATCTGCCAGATACCCATGTGCGCCATCACCGCCCCGGGTCACTATCAGGGCCGTTGGCCCGGCCTGCAACAACAACGCGGCTTTCGCCGACTCGGGCTCGGTACCGGGAATGATCCAGTCCAGATCCTCGTCGGAAACTTTGACGATATCGGATTGCGCGATCATGTGGTTCAGGCGTGTTCGAAACCGGGCCTGATCCTCGATGAAACCCGGACGGATGTTCGGATCCAGCATCACCGCACGTTCGCCACCATGACGCTTCAACAATGACGCGTAGGCATCCGCGCAGGGCTCACACGCCACACTAATACCCCCTAGATACAAAGCAGAGACTGCTGGAAGCTGATCTGGCATATCTTCCGGCGTCAACATACGCCCAGCCGTGTTTTCATCGACAAAGCTGTAGGTTGCGTGCCCATCTTGAAGTTGAACAAAGGCAAGTGTGCTGGGGCGATCCGAGACGATCACATGCGATGTATCAACGTGACTGGCGTTTAATGCGGTGATCAACTGCTGGCCGAACATGTCCGTTGAAATGCCCGTCAGCATCCCCACAGATACGCCTAGACGCCCCATGGCGACTGCTGTATTCAGGATCGCCCCGCCGGTATGCGGAACAAAGCCGTGCGCACCGAAAACTGTCGGCTCGGCGATCATATCAATCAGGGCTTCCCCGCAACACAAGATCATTCGACAGTCCTTTCCTGGAGTTCTTGTGGGGCACGTCGCTTAACGCTTGAGGGCGTTCTTGCAAAAGTTGTTTGCACCAATGATGCCAAATTCGGCTTGTTCTGAGACGTACAGGTTCAATGACTTTCGCAACTCACTAAAACGTCCACCGCCGTTGAACGCATCCTTAAAGTCCTGATCAAAGAGCCAACGGTTTTTCTCGGCGACGCCGCCCACAAGAAACACCCCACCGGCAGGCATCAGAGTAACTGCCATGTCGCCCATAAGTGCGCCCAGATGCGTGGTGAACATCTGCGCTGTTTTGACTGCGATGGGGTCCGAGGCATCGCGGGCTTCGGCCAAAATCTCTTTGGCAGATCGCAATGAAGGCTGTGCGTTTCCAGCCGCCAATCCAACGGCTTGATACAGGATGGGCAAGCCCGTTCCGCTGAGGAACATTTCCGCTTCCAGAGCCAGGCTGTTCCCGAAAAAGCATTCAGGTGCAATTCGGCGGGCTGCTTCAAAGATCTCTACCTCGTCGCGGTGACGCGGATACAGTCCCACGTGGCCGCCTTCGCCGGAAACCGTGTGATAATGCCCTTCAGAAAACAACAAAGCTCCGACACCAAGCCCAGTGCCGGGGCCAACCACCAAACGCGTGCCCACAGGCGGTTTCGCCTGACCTTGCAAAACCGAAACTTCGTTCTGTTTGACGTCAGCAACTGACCAAGCTGCCGCTGTGAAGTCATTAATAACAAAAGTATGCTCCGCCCCGGTCGCCTGCGCCAGTTCAACCTCGGACAAGTCCAGATTAGCGTTTGTAAGACGGATGACTCCGTTTCTTACAGGACCAGCCCCAGCAGCAACGACCGCCTGAGGATTTGTGCCAACCTCATCTCGCAGAGAGTGAAATGCGTTCAGCAGATCGTCCAATGTGCCCGTAGGGTGCTTGCGCAGGTCCGTTAGCTCGCCATTTGTCACAACGCCAAGACGGGTGTTTGTTCCGCCAATGTCTGCAACCAAATTCCAGTGTTCATGCACAGAACCAGATGGTTGCGCTAACGGAAGAGAGACGTTCTGCCCCTCTGAAAGGGCGGATTTCAGCGCCGCGAACGACGCTTTGGGCGTTCTTTCCAGAGTTTCAAATTCCACGTCCACCAGTCCAAACCTTTTCTCGTACCCGAAGGCCCATTCGTAATTGTCCAGCAGAGACCAGACAAAATAGCCTTTAACCGGAACACCTTGTGCCAAAGCGTCCAGCACGGCTGCAAGGTGTGTATCAAGATATTCGATACGGTCCTCATCCCGCACGCGCTCTGCGCTCGCCATTCCGTTTTCGGTGATATAGATTGGTAGCCCGCCCGTATAGTCCTTCTGTGCTCGAATAAGAAATCGGGTCAGGGCGGAAGGGTCAATTTCCCACCCCATCTGCGTTTTTGGCAGTGGTCCGGGAACATCGGTCAAACTGGGCCACGCGGTATCGCTCGGGGCAATCAACTTTCGGGTGTAGTAGTTCAACCCGCACCAATCGACCTGAGTCCCAATCGTTTCAAAATCGTCCTGCCAACCAGATGGCAAGTGTGGCTCAAGCCCATCCAACACCAGTTTGGGGTACTGTTTCTTGAAGACGCCACCAAGAAAGAACCGATTGTAAATCGCATCATACCGGTCCGCAGCAAGCCGCGCCTCGACGCTGTCATCGGCCGGGTCTGCCCATTCGAGGTTGAACACCGCGCCCAGATTGCTCATCCCAAGACTACGCATGGCCTGAATGGCGCGACCATGCGCCAGCAAAACGTGATGCATCGCGCGGGCCGTTGCGCGGATGTCGCGCAGGCCCGGGGCGTGATGACCTTCGAAATGGCTTAGCCAGCTGACACACCATGGCTCGTTGATCGGTGCGGCACTGTACATCCTGTCCCCGATGCGGCCCATGATGACCTCGGTGAAGTCTGCAAACCATCCTGCAATGTCGCGATTGCGCCACCCCCCCTGGTCCGCCAGGGCCGAGGGCAGCTCCCAATGATACAAGGTTACGCAGGGCCGTATTCCGCGTTCCAGCAACGCGTCGGCAAGTCGATCATAGTAATCCAAACCGGCCTGATTTACCTGCCCGCGACCTTCCGGCATCACCCGCGCCCAACTGGTTGAGAACCGATAGCAGTCAAACCCCGCCTCGCGCACCAGATCGAAATCCTGTTCGAACCGGTTCAAATGATCACAGGCGAGATCGCCATTTTCTCCACGAACCACGTTTCCAGGTGAGGCCGCAAACGTATCCCAGTGTGTTTGCCCGGCACCACCCTGTGCATGCCCTTCGATCTGATAAGCTGAGGTTGCGACCCCGAAAAGGAAGTCTTTTGGGAAGTCAGAGCGAGTGTATTTCATTCTTTGTTACGTCCTGTTGGGCACAGGGCCAGTTGAGCGTCCGACAACCAGTTCAGCCTCCAGCAATTTGGATTTGGCCGCATCATCGGGGAACTTGATCCGTTCAATTAACATCTCTGCCGCCATTTCCCCGGCGTGACGGACGGATGATCGGGTTGCAGTGAAAATAGGAACGTCTTGACCGTTCTTCAGATAAGACAAGTCGTCGTCATGCGCTATGACCGAAACATCGCGCCCCATCTTCAAGCCCGCTTCATCCAAGGCACGCCTTACTCCTATGGCGGAAATCATCGAGGACGCCAATATGGCGGTTGGCGGATTCTCAAGCTGCAACATACCTCGCGATTCGTGATGGCCATACACTTCCGTCATCTCTGCGCTGCGCATCAGTTCGGGATCGGCGGCAAGGCCAGCTTGCTTGAGCGCTTCCAGATACCCGGCGCGTCGGCGCTGTGCGAAATCCATATCTTCCAGGCCATTGATCAAGGCGATCCGGCGATGACCCAAATCAATCAAAAACCGCGTCGCCCGTAGAAACGAGCTTTTGTTGTTCACGTCGATCCAGTCGTAAGGCGTATCTACGCCAGTCGAACGCCCATGCACGATGAACGGCACGCCCATGCGTTTCAGAACAGCGATCCGAGGCTCATTTACTTTCGGCCCCTGCAGGACAACGCCATCGACCGCACCCCGCTGAAAAAGACTGCGATAGGCTTCTTCGATCGAAGTGTCGTCGGCGTTGGTAAACATCAAGTCGTAGCCATATTCCGCATATTTCCGCGCGGCACCGGCAACAAAGTCGCCAAAGATGGGGTTCACCATTTCATGCTGCGACGAACTGGGGATCACATGACCGATGACCATGGATCGCCCTGTCGCCAGCCCTTTCGCCCGGCTGTTGGGGCGATATCCATGTTTTTGCGCGGCGGCTTGCACACGTACACGCGTTCCTTCACTGACCTCCGGATATCCGTTCAGCGCGCGGCTCACCGTTGTTTGCGAAAGGCCCAGGATTTCCGAGAGCTGCTTCAGGTTCATTTTGCTATTCAAAGCGCCTTCAATTATCTGCAACATTTGTTGTGTGGCCAATTTGAGCGCCCGTCAACTTGTTTTACCGTTATAGCCAAATTTATTAATATTTTCAGCATAAGGCAGCAAATGATTGACAGAATGAAAGTGTTAGCGGATAACACGTCGCATCCAAAGCGCTTTGAAAGTGAGTCTTTAAGCGCGTGAAAATTCGGGAGGAGGATTAGATGAAACACTCGCTTTATGCAGGTGCGGCGATGTTCGCCCTGATGGCTGGGTCGGTTCAGGCGGAGGGTGAGTTGATCCACGCCGCAGGTGAAGGCAGCTTTGACTGGGACGGGTTCCAGGCCTTTGCCGATGCTAACGATCTGTCCGGGGAAAGCCTGACCATCTTTGGCCCCTGGCTAGCGGGTGAGGGCAAATCCTTTGAGAACCTTGTTGCGTATTTCGACGAAGCAACAGGCGCAAACTCCAGCTACGTAGGTTCAGATTCGCTTGAGCAACAAATCCTCATTGATGCAGCGGCGGGCTCGGCGCCGAACCTGACAGTGTTTCCACAGCCTGGTCTGGCGGCAAACCTTGCGAAGCAGGGGTACCTGACGCCACTTGCGGATGGGTCTGCTGACTGGATCAAAGATAACTTTGCTGCAGGTCAGTCCTGGGTCGATCTGGGCACGTTCGAGAATGATCAAGGCGCTGCCGAGTTCTATGGCTTTTTCTTCAACGTAAACGTCAAGTCTCTGGTTTGGTACATCCCCGAGAACTTTGAAGATTTTGGATACGAAGTACCGGAGACCATGGAAGAGTTCAAAGCTCTGATGGACCAGATGGTCGAAGATGGCGAAACCCCATTATGCGTTGGTCTGGCTTCAGGAGGCGCAACCGGTTGGCCTGCGACTGACTGGGTAGAAGACCTGATGCTGCGCACTCAGCCACCGGAAGTTTATGACCAGTGGGTGTCGAATGAGATGAAGTTTGACGATCCTCGGGTGATCGCCGCAATTGAGGAATATGGCAGCTTTACCCGCAACGACGACTATGTTGTCGGGGATGCAGACGACACTGCCGCGATTGACTTCCGCGACAGCCCCAAGGGTTTGTTCGACAGCCCCCCGGCCTGCATGATGCACCGCCAAGCGTCGTTTATTCCGGCGTACTTCCCTGAGGGCACCGAATTGGGCGTTGATGCTGATTTCTTCTATTTCCCGGCATATGCCGAAAAGGATCTGGGTACTCCGGTACTTGGGGCGGGAACGCTGTTTACAGTCACCAACCCAAACCCTGCCGCCGAAGCGTTCATGGAGTTCCTAAAGACACCCTTTGCGCATGAGATCATGATGTCGCAAGACGGCTTCCTGACACCGCATCTTGGTGCGAACCCCGAAAACTATTCCAACGACACCCAGCGCGGGCAGGGTGAAATCCTGACCAATGCCACCACCTTCCGCTTTGACGGGTCTGACCTGATGCCAGGTGCCGTTGGTGCCGGTACCTTCTGGACCGGGATGGTAGATTATTCATCGGGTGCAAAAGACGCAGCCACCGTGGCCGGCGAAATCCAGTCGTCCTGGGACGCAGCCAAGTGATCAACCGCTGGGGCGGTCTTAGGATCGCCCTGCTTGCCAAACGGATGAGCGCACCATGACACCGGCACTTCAAGGCCTGCTGACGATCGCCATCGGCGTGTCGGGTTGCGTGGGCTATTTCTACCTCTCCAACCAGTTTCTAGACAAAGTCCTGTTCCCGCCGCACGGGCCGAATGCGGGGCGCAACATCAACCGGGCCAACATGATCCGGCCATGGCTGTTTCTGTTCCCTGCGCTTGCTGCGCTGGGGCTGTATCTGGCCTATCCGGTTGTTGAAACACTGCGCCTGTCAATCACGGAGCGTGTGCCCGGCGGCGGGTACAAATGGGTGGGTCTGGACAATTACTCACAGATGGCGGCTGAGCCCAAATTTTGGGAGGCCATGCGCAACAACATGTTTTGGCTGATCGTCGTACCAGCCATGTCCACAGCCTTTGGTCTGCTTGTTGCGCAACTGACTGACCGGATCCGCTGGGGCAACTTCGCCAAATCTCTGATCTTCATGCCGATGGCGATTTCTTTTGTGGGCGCGTCGGTGATCTGGAAACTGGTTTATGATGCGCGTCCTGCAGAACAAGACCAGATTGGCATCCTAAACGCGCTCTTTATCTTTTTCGGTGGGGCCGAACCGCAAACCTGGCTGACGGTCCCGTTCTGGAACAGCTTTTTCCTGATGATCGTTTTGGTCTGGATTCAGACCGGTTTTGCCATGGTCATCCTGTCGGCTGCTCTGCGCGGTATCCCCGAAGAAACCATCGAAGCAGCCATTCTGGACGGCGCGAATCCGTTCCAGATTTTCTTCAAGATCAAGGTGCCCCAAATCAAAACAACAATCCTTGTTGTTTGGACGACAATCACAATCACCGTGCTCAAGGTCTTTGACATCGTTTTTGCCATGACCAACGGCCAGTGGGAGACACAGGTGCTGGCCAACTACATGTACGACAAGCTGTTTCGGGCAAATGACTGGGGCGTCGGATCAGCCTCGGCCATGGTGATTATGCTGCTGGTTGCTCCGATCCTGGTGTGGAATGTGCGCAACGCCCGCAAGGAGATGGAGTAAGCCATGAGCGATATTGCTGGAACCAAACCCGCGCTCAGATGGGTTGTGCACCTTTCGGTCATCTTTCTTGTGGTGTTGTGGGTCATTCCAACTTTGGGTCTGTTGGTCTCGTCCTTTCGGACAGCCGACCAAATCTCATCAAGCGGGTGGTGGCGATCGCTGTTTCCATCCGAGCAGAATCTGACCCTTCGCAGCGCCGCGCCTGAAACACAGGCGTTGGAAAACGGGTTGTATGTCATTGAGGGCGCGCTGTTCAGCGCGGATGAGCAAGCCACAATTTCGAGATGGGGTATCAGCTCGCGTGATGTGGATGCCTTTGAGCCCGGTCAAACGGTCGAGCTACGCCGAGGCGGCACCATCACCGTCGATGCCGTTGGATACTATCGGATGGAAAACACCGAAGAGTTCACCGGAAACCGCGGCGCGCGTATCTTTGTGACGGCCGAGTTGCCGCCTGAGTTCACCTTGGACAATTACCAGAAAGTTCTTCTGGATCAGAGTAGTACGGACAGTATGGCCAAGGCGTTCTTCAATACGCTGACCGTGACGATCCCGGCAACAATCATCCCGATTCTGGTTGCCGCCTTTGCGGCCTATGCGCTGGCCTGGATGGATTTTCCCGGTCGGGCGCTGTTGATCGCGGCGGTTGTTGGGCTGTTGGTTGTTCCGCTTCAATTGGCCCTGATACCCTTGCTGAAATTCCACCTGAATATCGGCATCGGCAAGGGTTATCTGGGCGTCTGGCTGGCACATACCGGGTTCGGGATGCCCCTGGCGATTTATCTGCTTCGCAACTACATGGCCGGATTACCGCGTGACCTGATCGAAAACGCACGCGTCGACGGCGCCACCGAGTTCCAGATCTTTACCAAGCTGATCCTGCCGCTCAGCTTCCCGGCGCTGGCGTCTTTCGCGATCTTCCAGTTCCTTTGGACATGGAACGACCTGCTGGTTGCGAAGGTCTTCCTGATCGATGCGACCGGCCAGACAACTGTGATGACCAACCGCATCGTCGAGCTTTTGGGGACGCGTGGCGGCAACTGGGAAATTCTTGCGACCGCCGCCTTTGTCTCAATCTTTGTGCCGCTGGTCGTTTTTTTCGCAATGCAAAAATACCTGGTCCGGGGCCTTCTGGCCGGATCTGTTAAATAGAGGCGTCTGATGAACGTGCAGAACAACCTTGAACACAGCAAAGCAACAAGACTGTCTTCGGATTGGTGGCGAGGAGGGGTGATCTATCAGATCTACCCGCGGAGTTTTCAGGACAGCAACGGCGATGGGGTCGGTGACTTGAAAGGCATCACCGCGCGACTGGACTATATCGCGTCGTTGGGTGTTGATGCGATCTGGATCTCACCGTTTTTCAAGTCACCAATGAAAGACTTTGGATACGATGTCAGCGATTATCGCGATGTCGATCCCATGTTCGGAACGCTGGAGGACTTCAAAGAGCTTCTGGATCAGGCGCATGCCAAAGGACTGAAAATCATGATCGATCTGGTTCTGTCGCACACGTCGGACCAGCACCCTTGGTTCAGCGAAAGCCGCAGCAGCCGTGAGAACCCGAAATCCGACTGGTATGTGTGGGCTGACCCCAAGCCGGATGGCACACCACCAAACAACTGGCTGTCGATCTTTGGCGGCTCGGCGTGGCAATGGGACTCTCGTCGCCTGCAGTACTATCTGCATAACTTCCTGACATCGCAACCGGATTTGAATTTCCATTGCCCGGATGTTCAGGATGCTTTGCTGGACGTCGCACGGTTCTGGCTGGATCTGGGCGTAGATGGCTTTCGGTTGGACACAATCAATTTTTACTTCCATGACAAGGAATTGCGCGACAACCCAGCCCTGCCAATGGATCAGCGCAACGCGACGATCGCACCAGCAGTCAACCCGTACAACCATCAGGACCACCTGTATTCGAAAAGCCAACCCGAGAATATTGAATTCCTTGAACGGCTGAGGGCGCTTACGGACGAATACGAAGGCCGTGCGTGTCTGGGCGAGGTCGGCGATGCGCAGCGTGGGCTCGAGATCATGGGTGAATACACCTCGGGCGATCAGCGGATGCACATGTGCTATGCGTTTGAGTTCCTCGAGAAACGCGCGTTGACTGCCAGTTACACCAAACATGTCTTTGACCAATTGCAGGCCAAGGCAGGTGATGCATGGCCCTGTTGGGCATTTTCAAACCATGACGTGCAACGCCATGCCTCTCGCTGGAACTTAGATGACGCCGCAGCCCGACAGCATGCGGTTCTCATGATGTGCCTACGCGGCTCGGCTTGCCTGTATCAAGGCGAAGAATTGGGCCTGCATGAAGCAGATGTGCCGTTTGAGAAGCTTCGAGACCCCTATGGCATCGAATTCTGGCCCGAATTCAAAGGCCGCGACGGTTGCCGTACGCCAATGGTTTGGCAAGCGCAGCATGAACAATCAGGCTTCAGCACCGCAGAACCCTGGCTACCGGTCAGCGTCCAACAGGCTGAACACGCGGTCGATCGGGCCGAGGTGGACCCGCAATCGATGCTGAACCACTATCGTCGCGCCATCGCGCTGCGTCATGCGCACCCGGCTCTGGCATCTGGACGTCTTTCTGAGATGAACGAAATAGGCTCAGTTTTGACTTTCATTCGTGAAGACAGCTCCGAGCAAATTTTCTGTGCGTTCAATCTCGGATCAGATCAAACCGAGATCAAAGTGCCTGACGGCAATTGGCAGACAATTGGTCAGGAACTGGGTGCCATTGACGGTGCAAATTCAATCACTCTGACGGCTTCGCAGTTCTGCCTGATGGCTCGGGAAAAGGGGTAAGGCATGTCTGAACTCAACCTTACAGGTGTCGCCAAGTCTTATGGCCCTGTTGACGTTCTGAAGAACATCAATCTCGACATTGAGCAGGGCGAACTGGTCGTTTTTGTTGGTCCTTCCGGATGTGGCAAATCCACCTTGCTGCGGATGATAGCCGGTTTGGAAAAGATCACAGGCGGGACGCTGGAGATCGAAGGGCAGGTCATGAACGATGTTCCGCCCGCACAACGCGGCATCGCGATGGTGTTTCAAAGCTACGCCCTGTACCCCCATATGACAGTGCGCGAAAACATGGCGTTTGCCCTGAAAATTGCCAAGATGCCTGCGGGTGAAATAGATGCTGCGGTAGATCGAGCCGCCCAAATTCTGCAACTCGAACCCTTTCTTGACCGTTTACCCAAAGCTCTGTCCGGCGGTCAGCGCCAGCGGGTCGCCATCGGGCGGGCCATTGTGCGCGATCCAAAGGTGTATCTGTTTGATGAACCCTTGTCGAACCTTGACGCAGCCCTTCGGGTGGCAACACGGATCGAAATTGCGCGCCTGAAAGAGGCCATGCCCGACAGTACCATGATCTACGTGACCCATGACCAGGTCGAAGCGATGACATTGGCCAGCCGGATTGTGGTTTTGGCCAACAAGGGTATTGCGCAGGTGGGCACGCCGCTTGAACTGTATGAGACGCCCGATAACGAGTTTGTGGCCCAATTCATTGGCTCGCCGTCAATGAACCTATTACCCGGAACGATCACCGAAACGGGGGCGACAACGACTGTGGAGCTTGCGTCTGGCGGCACCGCCGTTTCCGCGATCCCAACCGAGGACAGCGATCTGGGCAAGCAGGTCAATATCGGTGTACGCCCCGAAGATTTTGTCGTGACTGACGATACCGCGATCATGACCGGAAAGGTGGATTTCACCGAGGCTTTGGGCGAGGTCACACTGTTGTACTTCGAAAAGACCACGGACGCTGAAGCGCCGATTGCCAAACTGCCAGGAGTTCAACGGAACATGCGCGGACAGACCGTTTCCGTGACCGCAGCCCCTGAAAAAGTACACTTGTTCCACAACAGCGTATCGATGCGAAAGTGAGAACGGCGGCTGATCAATGCGAAGCTTGACAACTCAACAGGTCGTATTCCACCATAATTGAAACGTTTCAATGGTGGGGAATGAGAGTTTCAGCCCAGCTTTATACAGTGCGGCAATGCGGTGATCTGACAGATCAGCTGCGTCTGGTTGCAGATTGCGGTTTTGAGGATATCGAAACCACGGGGCTGCATGAACTGAACCCGCAGCAGATGGCGGGTACCATTCATCAATCAGGTCTTAACGTTCGGTCTGCACATTTTGACTGGGAAGAGTTCGACACGCGTTTCGATGACATTGTCGAGGTCATGGACCTTTTGGAATGCCAGGTGGCCGTCATGCCTTGGCTGGCGCCCCAGACGCGGCCCGACACTGCCCGGGGATGGATGGCAGTGTCGGGTCAGTTGTCAGAATGGGCTGATCGACTAAGCGAGCACGGCATCCGTCTGGCCTATCACAATCACGACTTTGATCTGGTGGGGGCAAAGGGTGAAACGCCCCTGGATCAAGTCCTTTCGCAAGGGAATATCTACTGGCAGCCAGATATAGGTTGGTTGCAAGTTGCTGGCCTAGATGCCGCCGCAATGATCAAACGTCATGCGGACCGAATCCTGTCTATTCATGCAAAGGATGCGGATCCAGACTGTGGCACAGGTGACGAGCGTTGGCGCGATCTGGGGGAGGGCGTCGTGGATTGGGACGCTGTATTGAAGGCACTCGCAGACAGCAATTGTTCCGATTTGTTTGTCGAACATGACGAAACCTTAGATCACAGACGTACATTGAACACGGGACGGGGGTTCCTGACCGAACGTCTGATCGGGATTACCTGATGGCGCGGGCGACAATAAAATCAATTGCAAAGAAGACTGGCTATTCTGTCGGAACGGTTTCGAACGCCTTACGGGATGCGCCCTCGGTGAAACAAGAAACGCGGGATGAAATCCACAAGGCAGCGACCGCTCTGGGCTATCGGGTAAACCTTGATGGACTTAAGTTGCGGACCAATAAATCCTATCGGATTGCTGTTCTGGTCAGCGTTTCGGAAGATGCCGCTGAGGAATGGGAAGGCGTTGAATTCACACGGATTCTGGCTGGGATTTCCAAAGCGGTTCAGGGATCGCGCTATCAATTGAGTGTTTTCAGCACAAGCGGCGACGATACTGAACTGAAGACTCTGCGTTCGATCGTGCAAGAAGGGCTGGCCGATGGTGTGATTTTCTCGGGCACGCGAGTGAACGACCCGCGGATAGCGTATCTTCAGGCTGAGGCATTTCCCTTTGTCACTTACGGCATGAGTAGCAGCGACCTGCCGCATGCATATGTTGATCTCGACAGTGAGACTGCGGCGTTTGAAGCGACGGCCAGATTGATTGGCCTTGGCCATCGCCGGATCGCGTTGATTAACCCTCCGGATGACCTGGTCTATGCCTTGCAACGACGCCGGGGCTATGCCGATGCTCTGTCAGAGGGTGCGCTTGGCTTTGACCCTACGCTGATTGCGACCGGTCCAACAACAGCAGAGACCGGCCAAACGGCTTTTGCGGCACTCATGCAGTTACCCAAACCGCCAAGCGCCATCATTTGCGCCAACGAGGCGATGACCCTTGGGGCCTTGTCGGCGGCAGCAAAACAAGGGGTGAGGGTGGGGCAGGATGTTGTGGTCATTTCAAACGATGATCTGAAACTCAGCCAGTATTTCGTACCCCCGCCCAGCACCTATTATCTGCCCATTGGCGAGACCAGCCGCCTCTTGGGCGAGTTTATGCTGCAAGTCTTGGCCGGAGCCAACCCATCAGAGATTCAAAAAAAGATCAGGGCCCAATTGATCGAGCGGCAACCTGACACGCCACCGCCGGAACCGGCGATTTGACTTAGTCCAACAAAGGAGAAACCAAACATGTTCAAACATTTACTTGCAGCGGCGGCGCTTTCTGCGATGACAGCGCCTGCCGCCTTTGCCGCCGATCTGGAAGGCCGTGTGCTCAAGATCGGGACGGACGCGACATATCCACCGATGGAAACCGTGGATGAAACAACTGGCGAGATTGTCGGTTTTGACGTCGACGTCATGAATGCCATTTGCGAGCGCGTGAATTGCGTTCCGAATTTCGTCAACACGGCTTGGGACGGGATCTTCGCGGCACTTCAGCAGGGTGAGTTCGATCTGGTGATCTCGGGCGTTTCGATCACACCGGAACGGGAAGAGACCATGGATTTCTCCGAACCTTACATCGTTGTCAGCCAGGCCATTCTTCTTCAGGTCGACAATGCGGATATGACGCTGGAAGATTTCAAGGCAGGAGGCCAGAAGCTTGCGGCACAGACCGGTACGACCAACGCGCAACTCGCGGAAGAGTTGGTGGGCCGCGAGAATGTGAGTCTGTATGACAATTTTTCGGCCGCCATTCTGGCGCTTCAAAACGCCGACGTACAGGGGGTCATCATCGACGGCACCTCGGCGTCGGCCTATGAGCAGGAGTTTGCAGGCGAGTTGACCGTTGGGATCACTGGCCTGCAATCCGACCCGCTGGGCATCGTCTTTCAGGAAGGCGACCCAACCGTTGATGCCATCAACACGGGACTGGCCGCGATTCAGGACGACGGCACCTTGGACAAGCTGAAAGCCAAATACTGGGGAACAAACTGAACTCTGAATACCTTACGGCCCCGGCGGAATTTTTCGCCGGGGTTTTGACCTAGCGGAGAACCCCATGTCGCGTCTCAGCTCGATCCGCCCGAGCAACCTTGTGTTGCTCGCAGCAGCGCCATTCATCATTTACCTGTTTGCTTCCTCGTCCAAATATTTGCGATCTCTGGTCGCGATCCTAGGGATCGGCAACAACGCGGGGCCGATTTTTGTTGGGTTCTTGCTGATCCTGACCGCGGCGATCCTGGGCTATCTCTGCGCCCGCCATTCCCGGTTCCATTCGCAAGCCCCGGCCTGGTTGCGCGTGGCGGCATTGGCTGCATTTCCTGCGGCGGTTGGCCTGTCGATGCTTGCCTTTGTCGCACCTCAGATCCTGATGCCATTCGCCGAGTCGGTCTTCTTTCATGCGCTGAGTGAAAACACATCGGCACTTATCGACCGAACCAACCAGACCTGGGTGCTTTTCCCTGTGGTTGTGGCGCAAGTGCAGACTGGTTTGCAGGTCTTGCTGGCAATCTATGCGGTGATCATCGCGCTGTGCGTGTTATCCACCCGTCTGAACAACCCGTTGCGCGGCTATTCTCAACTTGGGTTTGAAATCCTGACCGGGGCCACCTTGTTCTATTTGATGTTCATGGCGCATTGGCAGTTTGCAACTGGCGTTGCCATTACATTCCGCGCGGCGATCTTTGCCTATATTTTTGCAGCGATCCTGGGGCTGATCTGGGTGGGGCTGCAATCGTTCAAACCCAAAGCGCGTACTACGATGGTTTACGGCGCAATCAGCTTGGCTCTGCTAGGAGTTTCCTCGTTTTTCTTCATGCAACCACAAGTGAATTACGTCCTTGTCGGGAGCACCGAAGCCCGCATTGCGATTGTGCGCGGCACACCACAGGCACAGGCCGATATCATCCGGTTTGGTGAATTCGAAGGCGGTGGAGAGCAGCAATACCGCATCCGCAGTGCAACAGACGCCGCAGCGGCCCTGGAGCAAATCGAAACCGTTGAAAGTGTCTCTGGCGCGTTTGTCCCCGTTCAGGCACACACGCAGGGCTATCCGGTGCTTTGGCAAACCAGCTTTTTGCCCGACAAGTACCGCAACCCGGCGCTGGCTTTTGCTGTCTTTGGCTTTTTGTTATTGACGCTGACCATTGGTGGCGCACAGCACAAACTCCACCCGCTAGCCGTTGGCGCAGAGTTCTTTGTGGATACGATCCGGGGCATCCCGATGCTGGTGATCATCCTTTACATCGGCCTGCCTCTGGCGGGTGCAGTCAAGGATGCCACAGGCGGCGGCATCGACATGACCAATATGACCCGCGGCATCATCGCCATTTCGGTCGGCTATTCAGCCTATATGGCCGAGATCTTTCGATCCGGGATCGAGGCCATACCCAAAGGGCAGTTGGAGGCAGGCAGCTCCTTGGGCTTGTCTCGATGGCAGACTGCTCGGCTCATCGTCTTACCGCAGGCATTGCGGATCGTGACCCCACCCTTGGGCAACGAATTCATAGCAATGATCAAGGACACCTCGCTGCTGTCGATCCTGTCTGTTCGTGACATGACCCAAAGGATGCGAGAGTTTCAGGCGGCAAGTTTCCTGCCTTTCGCCCCCTTCAATACGGCAGCAATTCTTTACGTCGTGATCACATTGGGTTGCGCCAGCTTCCTGAAATGGATCGAACGTCGTACCGCAAAGGATAGCAGATGAGCAAGCTTGAGCTGGGGGTTTGCTACTACCCTGAACAATGGGATCGGTCGCAATGGCAAGAGGATGCCAAGCGTATGGTCGAGATGGGGTTGGATTGGGTGCGTATTGCCGAATTCACCTGGGGCCTGATCGAACCTGCACGCGGGCAATTTCGCTGGGGTTGGCTGGACGAGGTCATTGGAATTCTGGGTCAGGCCGGGCTGAAGGTCATGATGTCGACCCCAACGGCGGCCCCGCCAAAATGGCTGATCGACGCGCATCCTGAAATCCTACCCGTCGGACCGGACGGACGAGTCAGGGGATACGGATCGCGTCGGCATTATTGCTTTTCCTCCGAGATTTATCTGGCCGAGGCAAAACGGATCGCAACCGAATACGCCAGCAGATATGGAAAGAACCCTCATGTCCACGCCTGGCAGATCGACAACGAATACAACGACCACGACACGGTACTCAGCTATTCAATGGCTGCGCGCAGCGGGTTTCAACGCTGGCTTCAGAAGCGATACGAAACAATCGACGCCCTAAACCAAACATGGGGAACCGTGTTCTGGGGATCGCTCTATTCCGGATTTGACCAGATTGAGCTGCCCAACGGTCTGGTCGCAGCCCCGAATCCAACACATGCATTGGATTTCATGCGTTATTCTTCGGACAGGGTACGTCTGTTCAACAAAGCACAGGTCGACATTCTGCGGGAACATTCTCCGGGCCGAGACATCACCCACAACTTTATGGCAGGCAGTTTCGAGTTTGACCATCACGCCGTTGCGGCCGATTTGGATGTGGTTGGCTTTGACAGTTACCCGCTGGGCAACCTGATGGGTTCGACCCTCTCCGACGATGAAAAGCGTCGCTATCTGCGGACAGGTGCGCCGGATTATCAAGGCTTTCACTGCGATTTATACCGCAGTCAGGGACGTGGGCGTATGTGGGTTTTGGAACAACAGCCGGGTCCGGTGGACTGGGCGGCTAAAAACCCTTCTCCAGCGGAGGGCATGGTACGGCTTTGGACCTGGGCAGCTTATGCGCATGGTGCGCAAGCAGTTATGTTCTTTCGTTGGCGACAAGCAAAATTCGCGCAGGAACAATATCATACGGCGTTGCTGCGCTCGGATAACAGCCCAGATCAAGCGGCGGTTGAATTGGCACAGATCGTAAAGGATCGCGAAACTCTACCATCTGCGACGCGTTCAAAGGCCAATGTGGCGATACTTTTGGATTACAGCTCAATCTGGGCTGCGGATATCCTGCCGCATGATGACGAGTTCCCAAACAGTCACATTATCCGTGAATGGTATGCCAGCCTTCGTCAATTAGGGGCAGACGTCGATTTCCTAGGCCCTGAAGATGATCTGGACGGCTATGCACTGATCCTATTGCCGCAGAGCATGATCGTCAGCGCAGACCTTGCTGCCAAGCTTTCAGATTCGGACGCGAAACTCGTGATTGGAGCCAGGTCAGGCAGCAAAACACCCCAGATGCACACACCTGCGAACCTTGCCCCTGGCACATTAACAGAGTTGACCGGCGTTCATGTCACACGCGTCGAGTCACTTCCCCTCCTGGCACAAGAACATGTGCAACTGATCAACGGCCCTCGGCACGCTTTCGTAGGTTGGCGCGAGATCGTCGAGACCAACGAAAGTGTCTTAGCGCGCTTTGAAAGCGCCTATTGCGACGGAAGCCCTGCGGTCGTGCAGTCAAACCGGGCAATATATATGGCGATGCTTCCACGTGGTGCGCTTTTGCAATCCATTTTACATCAGGCTTTGGAGTGGGCTGGCCTGAGCACACTGAACTGTGATCCCGATATTCGCATTGCCCGGCGCGGTACGTTGCATTTCGCGTTTAACTTTGGTGACACTCCCAAACCCTTGCCAGCCGGTGATCATCGTAGATTGTTGATAGGAACCGACCCGGTGGATGTCCGGGACATGACCGTTTGGCAAGAAGATGTACCCCTTAAAAAATCAATCTGAACGCGTTCCATCAGGAGGCTGGGCTAATGAATTTTCAAAACTGTCACTTTTTCACTGCCGAATTGACACAGAAAGTCCTATAAACAAAAAATAAAAACAAACAGTTCATCAATGGGAGAAAACACATGGCTGACAAATTGACTCTTTCCAGACGCAAGGTGCTAAAGGGCGCGGGTGCAGCTGCTTTGGCAGCGCCGCTTTACAGCAAAAGCGCGCTGGCGTCGTCGGGCGAGATTAATATTCTGATGTGGTCGGATTATCTTCCGCCCAGCTTCATCGAAGAGTTTGAGACTCTGACCGGCATCAAGGTGAACTACACCGGCATCGGTTCGAACGAAGAAATCATCAACAAGATGAAGGCCACCAAAGGTCAGGGCTTTGACATTGTCTCGCCCACCAACAACCGGTCGTTGCAATGGGAGCCGCTGGAGCTTCTTCAGCCCTTTGATATGAACAAGGTTCCGATTGACTTGGTGAACCCAGCCATGGCCAAGATCGGCACAGACGCTTGGAACTTTGGTGGATCAGGGGCGCATTGGCTGCCGCATATCTGGGGCACCGAAGGCATTGCCTACCGCACCGACCTGTGGCTGCCGGAAGGTGACGCACCGTCTTATGGCGACGTTTGGTCCGAAGAAAACGCCGGAAAAACTATGGGCCGTGCGCATTCGATGATGTTGGGCGCGGGTCTTTACATGGAGCGTTCGGGCGAGATGGAGCCGGGCTCGGTCTGGGCGGCGTATGGTGACGAAGAAACCATGCGCAAGGTTTGGGGCCAGATCACCGACTGGTGCGTTGCGCGCAAAGATCGCATCAAGCTGATCTGGAATGACGCTGACACACAGAAAAATGGTCTGTTGAACGAAGGCGTGATTGTCGGTCAAACTTGGGATGGCCCGCCGCTGGCGTTGAAGTCTGCAGGTGAACCAGTGCACTACCAAGCGCCGGTCGAAGGCGCGATGGCCTGGGTTGACGGCATGTCAATTCCAACAGGTGCCGCGAATATCGACCAGATCTATGCGTTCATTGATTTCGCCTATCAGGCCAAGCCTGCCGGTGTTGCCATCGACAGCCACGGTTACAACTCGCCGGTTCTTGGAGCTGATCAATATTCGGGCGACACTTACAAAAAGAACTTCGCCGAAGCCTATCCGGGCGACTCGTTGGCCAACCTTAACCCGTGGCCGGCCGAAGCACCTTGGTATGCAGAAACACGGACCGAGTTCGTCAACAAATTCAAGAGCGCTTAAACGCATTGAAAACATGCCCTCCGCCTTGCGCGGGGGGCTACACTCTGTGCGCCGTCCCGGCGTAACGGACAGTAATGTGGTGTGAAGACAATGTGCACCCCAGGGAGATACCAAAAATGAGTGCAGGGGTCGGCGTCGATCTTGAAAAGCTGTGGATCCGTTTCGGTGACTTCGTTGCCGTGCGGGACGCGAATGTGAACATCAACGGGGGCGATTTCTTTTCGTTCCTCGGGCCGTCTGGCTGTGGAAAAACAACGATCCTGCGCGCCGTTTCAGGTTTCCTGGAGCCAAGCGAGGGCAAGGTATTGATTGGCGGCAATGACATGCGCGGCATCGGACCAAACAAGCGGCCCACGGCGCTGATTTTCCAGAACCTGGCGTTGTTTCCGTTGATGAAAGTTTGGGAAAACATCACCTTCTCGATGGAGATTAAAGGGGCCAGCGCCGCTGAACGCCGCAAGCGTGCAGATGAGCTTCTGGACATGATCGCTTTGCCCGGGCAGGGCGACAAACTGCCCAGCGAACTGTCAGGCGGGCAACGTCAGCGTGTGGCCATCGCCCGCGCGCTTTGCGCAGAGCCGGATGTGTTACTGCTGGACGAGCCTCTGTCAGCGCTGGATCTGAAACTGCGCCAACACATGCGCACAGAGCTGCGCGAAATCCAGCAGCGCGTGGGTATCACCTTTATCTACATCACTCACGATCAAGGTGAGGCGCTGACCATGTCCGACAACATCGCCGTTATGCGCGCGGGTGTGATTGATCAGATTGCCGACGGCAAGACCATCTACAACGATCCCAACACGGCGTTTGCGGCTTCATTCGTCGGCGAAAACAATGTGTTCCGGGGTAAAGTTAAACAAGTCATGGGCAATGAGGCTCTGATCGCGACTAACCGCTCAGGCGATCTGGTAGCGAGGATTTCGACGGCCAATCAAGGCAAGATGAAAGAAGGCGACGATGCCATGATGTTCGTGCGCCCCGAGGCATTTGCCATCGCCCCCGATGGCGCGTCGGGCGACCATTTCGTCACCGCGCGTGTCAACCACGAAGAGTTCGAGGGCAACGTCTTTAACATCTTCACCGAAGGCGAGGGCGGAAAAGAGATCAAAGTATCGATCCCCAACCACGGGCAATCCTTCGAAGATCACACCGGACAGAACATCACGTTGGAATATGAGACGCACAACGCCGTCGTCGTTCCTGCGGGTGAACTGGCCGCGGAATAAGGGGAACAGTTCATGCCCCAGTTTCTAAAGGATTTCTTCAATCGCAATGGCACCGGCATGGGGTTGGCGATTTTGGGCCTGGTCCTGTTCTGGACCATTGGGCTGATCATCTTGCCGCAGTTGTCGATGCTGGACTTTTCATTCCGTCCGAACCTGCCGCCGCCAGAGATTGGCGGGCCCAAGGACGTCTATACGCTGGAGAACTACAAGTACTTGATCTACGGCCCCGAGGGCGGCAGTCAGGACTACAACACAGTCGACCTGAGAGTGTTTTTCCGAACCCTTGTGGCGGCTGTCTGTGTGACGATCTTCAATCTGATCATCTGCTATCCAATCGCCTACTACCTGGGACAATCCGAAGGTAGCCATATCCGCATCTTTGCGATCATGCTTATCATTCCCTATTGGATCAACGAGATCCTGCGCGCCTTCGCGCTGCGCATTATCTTCGGTGAAACCGGCGTTCTGAATACGTTGTTCATGGGCATGGGGATCTGGGATACACCGTTTGACTTCATCCGCAACGATATCGCGCTCTATGCGGGTTTGGGCTATGCCTATATCCTGCTGATGATCTTCCCGATGTATAACGTCATTGAAAGTCTGGATAAAAACCAGATCGAAGCCGCTCGGGACCTGGGTGCGCCATGGTGGCGGATTCACTGGCGCGTGGTTATTCCTTACGCCAAGCCGGGCATCAGTTCGGGCTGTACTATGGTGTTCATGTTAAGCGCTGGTGCGCTGGCCGCTCCGCAGATTTTGGGAGGACCGTCGAGCCTGTGGTTCACGCAGCTGATCTACCAGCAGTTTAACGACAACAATGACTGGCCACAGGGGGCGGCTTACGCCATCGTGCTACTGGTGACCTGTATCCTGTTCGTGTTGGCGGTGATGCGCCTGTTCAAGGTGAACATGGGGGATATCGGGAAATGAACAATTCCTTCCTCCGCATAAGCATCTGGGTCTATCTGGCGATCTTCTTCCTGTATCTGCTGGGACCGCTTGTGATCATGTCGATCACCGCGTTCAACTCGTCCGGTTTTCCTCGGATGAGCCCGTGGGAATGCCTGACCTTCCAGTGGTTTGGTGAGCTGTTTCAGGATCAGCGTATCCTGAACGGTATCAAAAACTCGTTGATCATCGGGCTTGGAACGGTTGTTCTGTCCGTGGCGATGGGCCTGGCAGGCGCGCTGATGCTGACTCAGATCTGGCCCAAGTTGCGTGCGACCTATTACACGATCATCATCGCACCGATCCTGATCCCGGGCGTGGTTCTGGGTATCTCGACACTGGTGTTCTGGGATCGGATCAACCGTATGCTCGGACTGGGGGCAGACAGCTTCTTGTCAAATGGCATTTTTCTGACGGTGATCGGCCAATCCACCTTTATCGCCAGCTACTGCATGCTGGTGCTGGTGGCACGTTTGCAGCGCTACGACGTAGCTCTGACCGAAGCGGCCCTGGACCTTGGCGCCAGCCATGCACAGGCTTTCCGCAAGATCTTGCTGCCGTTCATGCGCCCGGCGATTGCCTCGGCGGCGGTGTTGGCATTCCTTGCTTCGTTCGAGAACTACAACACCACCACCTTTACGTTTGGTGAATACCCGACGCTGACAATCGAGCTGGCCCAGAAGGTCCGGTATGGCATCACACCCGCGATTTCTGCGCTGGCATTTATCATCGTGGCCTTGACCGTGTTCTTTGCCTTACTGAACGAAGCCAAGCTCAAGCGTCAGGAACTGGTCGCGGCGGCACGCAAGAACGCAACGGTTGAGGAACTGGCCGGCAAAATCAAACTGCCCAGCTTCTTTGCCGGAAACGCAGCGGCGGTTCTGGTGGTTGTGTTTGCGATTGCAACGATCACGGTTGTCGGCACTGCAACGGCCTACGACCCCGGTCAGTGCATTGCCAACGTGCGCGAGCAGAAACAGCTGGAGGCCGAACAACGCATTCAGGAACTGCGCAAGCAGCGTGAAGAGCGCCGTAAGCAACGCGAAGCCGAAGAAGCCGAACAGGGTGAGGCGCAATCCACGCCCAAGCCATCAAACAACAGTGGCTTTGGAAACGTGTTTGCCCCCAACTCTCTGGGCGGAGACGAAAGCGAAAGCAACGATGGTTCGTCCGAGGCCGACCCGGCCCCATCGAACAACAGCGGGTTCGGAAACGTCTTCGACCCCAACAGCCTGCAAAACGACTAGCGTCGCAGGTTGATAGCCAAGGCATCCGCCCGGATCAGGATCAGCCCTGTCCGGGCGGATTGCGTTTCAGGATGGCGACATCGCAGCCTTGAACAGTTTGACCCTTCCAGATCACCGGGCTTGCATTGTAGTTGATCAGGAACACATGATCAGCTGTCTCGCGCATCCGCAAGCCTTGTGGCATGGCTTGCACGATCAATCCTGTTTGCTTTGCCGCCATCGCAATGACCCGATCCCAAAGCTGTTCATCAGGAAATCCCGCCAGATACCAAAGCCCGTTTTCCCCCTTGAGCGCGGCTGCCCCATCTTCGAAGTTCAGCAAATCGGTGGCTGAACCCGACAGTCGATCAACCCAATGAAGGGCTGCGCCACCGCCATTAACAGGTCGCTCAACCGTCGGAGGAAGCGTTTCGACCAGATCGACGTCACAGTCCAATGCGCTCAATCCGGGGCGGCCATTCTCGGGAATTTGGAAATCACGGGTAATGGCTCCGCTTCGGGGGCCAAGGATGGCGAGGTTACACGCCGATTTCAGACGGCGCTCCAAATCCTGATCAAGTGTCGCCAGCCCCGGTGCAAGGATCAGATCGTAATGTCCTGAGAGGTCATGGGTAGATACAAAATCCACCGACAACCCTGCGCGTCGCAGCGCGCGATACGCCGCAAAGACCAGTCGGAAGTAATCAAACCCGGCCCCCTGCGGCTGAGTGGACCATGCCCAGTCCGACGCATATTCGAACAAAATAGCCACTTTGGCTTGCGACTGCCGGACGTCACCCAGTTCCGACAGTGTATCCGCGGTTTGACGCGCTTCAGTCAATGCAGGTGCAGGACGGTTGTTTGACGTCAACAAGCCTGCGTGCATCTGCTCTTGCGCGAAGGGGGCTTGTCGCCAACGAAAATAGCTCACCACTTCAGCGCCATGAGCAACGGCCTCCAGAGACCACAGCCGTACCATTCCGGGAAGGGGCGCTGGGTTATAAGGTGCCCAATTCACAGGACCGGGTTGCTGTTCCATCACCCACCAACGTCCGCGCCCGACGGCCCGGTACAGGTCGTGATGAAACGCCTGCATATCCGGGTCGCCTTGTTGCAGAAAGGCGATCTTTTGCGCATCGTCATCTTCCAGCCGATCCGACAAAAATCCAATTGGATAACTGTCCCAGGTGGCAATATCCAAATCTGCGCCGACCTCGAAGTGATCGAAATCCAGAACCCGGCCCATGTAATTGTGCAGCAGTGGCGCGTCGGTCAGCTGCCGCAAAACCTCAACCTGAGCTTTGTTGAAAGCCACAACCTGATCTGAGCTGAACCGTCGGAACGCCAACACATGAGCCGGGTTCGGTTCGGTTACGGTTTGATTGGGTAGGTCAATCTCGTCAAAACTGGCATATTCCATTGACCAGAACACATTGCCCCATGCTGTATTCAGCGCTTCGACGGTGCCATATTGAACTGCCAACCACTGTTGGAAGGCGCGGAGGGCAGGGGCACTGTAGCTGACCGTTGTGTCATGACACCCGTATTCGTTGTCGATCTGCCATGCTGCCACCTGCGGATTACGACCATACCGTTCGCCCATGATGCGGGCGATGCGTGAACATTCGTCGATATAGCCTTGGTGACTAAAGCAATAATGTCGCCGCGACCCAAACTTGCGCGGGGCCCCGAGTTCATCCACTGCAAGCATATCCGGGTGTTTGTCGATCATCCAGCGGGGCGGTGTCGCCGTTGGCGTACCCAGCACAACCTTCAACCCGGCGGACCCAAGTGTTTCGATCGCACGGTCCAGCCAATCGAGTTGCAGATTACCCGGCTGAGGTTCCATACGGCTCCAGGCAAACTCACCGATCCGAACCCAGGTCAGACCGGTGGTGATTATGCGCGCTGCGTCCTCCGCCCACATCGCCTCGGGCCAGTGTTCGGGATAGTAGCAAACGCCAAGTTCCGGCTTCATAAAATGACCCTGTGTTCTGCCTGACCCCGCCCGACATTTAGCGCGGCAAAGGTCTTTCCGTTGTTTGGTTGCGCTTCGATTTCGTCGGCACTTAACCCCTGACGCGCTGTTGTGCAGAAAAGGGTGCTCAGATCACTGCCGCCAAAGGCCGGGCAGGATGTATGCGCCGCGTCGTAAGAAACGGCACGCAGGAATTGTCCCTCAGATGTATAACAGGCAACCCGGCTCGCACCCCATTGGGCAATCCAGATGTTTCCAGCTGCATCAACCACAGCGCCGTCGGGGTTCAACCCTTCCGCCCGAAGATCCAGAAAGACCGAATGATCCCCTTCAGGCCACCCGGTTTCCGCGTCCAGCTTCCAACGCCGAACCTGCCCTGTCACGGTATCGCAAAAATAGGCAACCGACCGATCCGGAGCAAAACAGATCGCGTTTGAGATTGTCACATCCGCAACCAGACGCCTCAACGCGCCTTTCCAGAACCGATAGATCGATCCGGCTGCTGGTTCCGCATGCTTTCCCATCGTTCCGATCCAGAAGCCACCCCAAGGGTCGGCCCGACCGTCGTTAGAGCGGGTGACTGAGTTATCTGCCTCCAACGGTGTGATCAGGCTGCAGTCCGCAGTGGTCAAGTCAAAACGCCAAAGCCCGGTTTCCGACGCCAGCAGCAGCGTATCGTGGTCCACCCATCCTGCAGCAGAGACATATTCTTCAAATGCCCAGCTCTGCGGCCCTTGTGCGCTACGGGTCATCAGGCGTTTGCCGATGATGTCGAACCAATACAACTGTTGCCGTTCGGGATGCCACAAAGGCCCTTCACCCAATTCACAGGGGCGATCATCGAAAACAGTGCTCATCCCACCGCCTTGTCATAGGCGGCAACGATCTGGCGGGCGCGGTCTGATATCTCGGTCACGTCCATGCCAGGTTTATATAGCGCCGATCCGATCCCGAACCCATCTGCCCCGGCCTTGATCCACTGATCAAAATTCTCAGGGCCCGCACCACCCACGGCAAACACCAGCGCACCGTCAGGCAAAACCGGGCGCAAAGCTGCCAGTCCGGCAGGTCCTGCCATCACACCGGGAAACAGCTTTAGCCCTGTGGCGCCGGCCTTTAGTGCCCCGAACGCTTCGGTTGGGGTATAAACACCCGGCCAGCTTTGCATCCCCAAAGCGACCGTGCGCCCAATGACCTCGGCATCATAGTTTGGCGATACGATCAGTTTACCCCCGGCATCCGAAACAGCATTGACCTGATCGATGGTTAAAACCGTGCCTGCTCCGATCAGTGCCTGATGCCCGAATACCCTGGCAAGAATAGCGATACTATTTAACGGGTCGGGTGAGTTGAGCGGCACTTCGATACGGTCGATTCCCGCGTCAAGTATCACGCGCCCAACGGCTTCGGCGTCGGACGGATTAAGCCCACGAAGAATGGCGATGATGGGACGGCTCATGAATTCACCTTGTCTTTTGCCAGAGCAAGCCCTGCCAGTGTCGCCGCAGTGGCATTTTCAGTTTCGACAAACGCACCTTGTTGCTTCAGCGCAGTTGCATAAATCTGCGAAACACCGTCGGCACCAATCACGGCCAACTGTTGTCCCAACCAATAGGGTCGGGTGGCGGCCAGCTCGGCACCGATCAGCAACCCCGAAAGCTGCGCCCGAGCGGTGCCTTTGTCCTGACCGTGTAGCAGATCTGCTGCGCGCAGACCGAATAGGCGTGCAGCCAGTTGTTCGGGCTTGGACAGGGTATCTGCAACGGCGTCCACAAATGCGTTATCATCCCAACCTTCGCAAACCGAGTGTCGCAGCACCGATTGCCCAGACAACAGATCGAACATCTCTCCCGTCATGAATGTCCGAAAGCTGACAACTTCGCCCGCGCTGACCTGAACCCACTTTGTATGCGTTCCGGGCAAACAGATCACCCCATCCCAATTCTGCCGCGCGGCAAGAAATCCTGCGATCTGCGTTTCTTCGCCACGCATAACGTCCGGCGGTGCCATCTGTTTCAGACCGGGCACGACAAAGGCACAGATGCGTGGATCGGTGTCGGGAACGCGGATTGGCGCGTCGGGCAGTGGTTGGCTTGGAACTGCGCCATAAGGTGCCTCGACCCAGCCCTGCCGCGCACCAACCATACCGCACGCGATTACGTCCACCGGGGTATCCGCCAGCCATGTTTCAACAAGCGCAAGCAACGCCGCCTGAAACCCATCCTTGCCAACTCGGGCCATTCCTGCGTCAGACCGTGCCTGATCCAGCACGGTGCGCCCCTGCATGGCCCACGCGCGCAGATGGGATGTACCCCAATCAACAGCGATCCATTCAGTATTCATCACGTCACCCCGTAACCACAACGCCACCGTCAACGACCACGCATTGGCCGGTCATCGCGCGGCTGGCCTTAGACGCCAGAAACAGGGTGGGCGCAATCATGTCTTCAGGTGTCAGATGCTCTTTCAGGCATTGCCGGTCCAGATGTGCAGCCAAATCTTCGGGCGTGGCCCACATGTCCAGCTGTTTCTGCGTCAGAACCCAGCCGGGCGCCAGGGCGTTGACCCGGATGTTCTGTGGCCCAAGCTCGCGCGCCAAAGAGCGTGTCATGCCCGTGATCCCGGCGTTTGACGTCGTGTAGATCGGATAGCCCGCGTTGCCCATCATATAGCTGATTGAACTGAAATTGATGATCGCACCCCCGTCTTTCATCTGCCGGGCGGCTTCCTGACAGGCGAAGTAATAGGCTTTCAAGTTGACCCCGATCATCCAGTCCCAGAACTCTGGCGTTGTTTCGTCCAAGGCGTGCCGCTGATCGTTGGCCGCGTTATTGACCAGTACATGCAAAGGCCCATGTACGTCGGCGGCCTTGCGCATGGTTGCGTGCAGCAATTCGGTATCGGTCATGTCACCCTGCATGAAAAGCGGCGCGCGGCCATGCTTGTCGCGCATCTCGTCAACAAACCCGCTGGCGTCCGAGCGACCGATGAACGCAACGTTGGCCCCCTGAGCCATAAAACCATCTGTCAGCGCCGCGCCGACGCCCGAGCCTCCGCCCGTGATATAGACAGACGCCCCTTTCAGGTCATGAAATGTTGCTAGTTGGGGCATCAGTGGCTCTCTCTGGTTACAAGGCGAGTGTCTTTGCCCACAAGGAAATCAAGATCAGCGCCCTGATCTGCCTGAAGCACGTGGTCGATGTAAAGTTTCGCGTAACCACGGGAGTAATACGGCTCATCCGGCTGCCACGCGGCGCGACGGGCGTCCAGTTCCGCTTCATCAACCAGTAATTCCATCTCACCCTTGCTGGCCGAGATACGAATGCGGTCACCGGTTTTCACCAGTGCCAGTGTACCACCGGCTTGCGCTTCGGGGCTGACATGCAGAATGACAGTGCCATAAGCGGTACCGGACATGCGCGCGTCTGAGATGCGGATCATGTCACGCACGCCCTCTTTCACCAGCTTGGCCGGGATCGGCATGTTGCCAACCTCGGGCATGCCGGGATATCCCTTGGGGCCGCAGCCTTTCAGGACCAGAATAGTATCAGGTGTGACCAGCAGATCATCTCGGTCGATATTGGCTTTCAGGTCTTCGATGTTTTCAAAAACGTAAGCCTCGGACTCGGTTTCCAGAAATTCATCCGTCGCCGCCGATGGTTTCACGATCGCCCCGTTGGGCGCCAAGTTGCCTCGCAAGACGCGCAGACCGGCGGCAGGTTTCACCGGATCGTTGAAAGGGCGGATGACGTCCGTATTGAAGCACTCGGCCCCTTCATAATGGGCTGAAATGTCCTTGTTCAACACGGTTTTTGCCTGGCGAAGGAAGGGTTTAAGCTCGTTCAGCACGACGGGAACCCCGCCTGCGTAGCAGAAGTCCTCCATCAGGTATTTGCCCGAAGGCATACAGTTCACCAGTAGAGGAATCTCAGACCCAATCTCAAAGTCCTTGAGCGTTAGATCAACTCCTACACGGCCTGCCAGAGCCAACAGGTGGACCACAGCATTGGTTGACCCACCCACAGCAGCATTCGCCAAAATGGCGTTCTCGAACGCTTCCTTGGTCAGGATGTCCGAGGGCTTCAGGTCTTCGCCCACCATCTCGACGATCCGTTTGCCGGTCAGATGTGCCAGCGCCATACGGCGGGCATCCACTGCGGGCAGGGCAGCATTGGTAGGCAGGGACATACCCATCGCCTCAACCAGCGAGGCCATGGTGCTGGCAGTCCCCATGGTCATACAAACCCCCGCGCTGCGAGACATGCCGGATTCGGCGTTCATGAAATCCTGCAGCGTCATTTCCCCAGCGCGGACAGCCTCGGAGAATTTCCAAACGTCGGTGCCCGAACCGATATCCTGCCCGCGATATTTGCCGTTGAGCATCGGGCCGGAGCTGACCACGATTGACGGCAAATCGACCGAGGCTGCGCCCATCAGCTGCCCGGGCGTTGTCTTGTCACACCCGCCCAGCAGGACAACGCCATCAATTCCGTATGCGCGGATGCTTTCTTCGACATCCATCGCCAGCAGATTGCGGAACAGCATGGCGGTCGGCTTCATCTGTGTTTCGCCCAGTGACATGACGGGGAATTCGACCGGAAAGCCACCTGCCTCCCACACACCGCGTTTGACGCCTTCGGCCAGATCGCGCAGGCCCGAGTTACAAGGCGTCAGTTCGGACCATGTGTTGCAGATGCCGATGATAGGGCGCCCATCAAAAGCGTGGTCAGGAAACCCTTGGTTCTTCATCCACGAACGATGGATGAACCCGTCCTTGTCGAGTTTTCCATACCAATGTGATGAGCGGCGCTTTTTTGTCATTTTTTGTTAGCCTTCTAGTCTCGCGGTCAGGCGGCTTTGGCGGGTTTGCACCAATCCGGCAACCAGTCTGCATGTGCGTCCAGTAGATCGCTCACCAGGCTGCGGATTTGACGAAGGTCCAATTCGGCAGCGGTGTGTGGATCCATCATCGCGGCGTGATAGATGTATTCGGGGTTCTGATCGACCAATGCGCGGACCGTCAGTTCCTGCACATTGATTTGGCTGCGCATCAACGCGATCAATTGGGGCGGGATGTCCGTGACAACCGAAGGCTGGACACCATTACTGTCAACCAGGCAAGGCGTTTCGACAGCGGCACCCAGTGGAAGTTGGGGAATTTGACCGGTGTTGGGCAAGTTGCCGTAGGCTGTATAGGGCGTATCCGTGACGATGGCGTTCATCAGGTCGGCCGCGAATTCGTGGCTTCGAATGACTTCAATGTCGCGGCCGTCGGTCAACGTCTTGGCCTGTTCTTTCCAGTTAGCGACCTGTTCGACACAACGGGTTGGGTACTCGTCCAGCGGGATCGAAAACTGTTCGATCAGATCCTGGCGTCCGTCCTTGATGAACCACGGGACGTATTCCGCCAGATGTTCCGAGCTTTCAGTGCAGAAATAGCCCAGGTGGTCCATTACTTCGTAACGCACTTTGTTGGGGCAGCGCGGCATCAGCAGGGGTGGTTTTGGGATTTGGCCATTGGCATACCCCTGCCTCAAAGCGGGGTAGAGATCGCTGTTTTGATGTTCAAGTTTCAGGAAGAAGGCCACATGATTGACGCCCGCAACCTTGTAGTGGATGTCCTCTTTGCGCAGGTCCAGATCATGAGCTAGTTCCTCGACCGTGTTCTGAACCGAATGGCACAAACCAACATGTTTTAGGCTGGGGAATTGCTCGGCCAAGGCCCAGGTGTTGATCGCCATCGGGTTTACGTATTGTAGCAGTGTTGCGTTGGGACAGAGCTGCATCATGTCCCGTGCTACGTCCCATAACACAGGAACCGTGCGCAGCCCGCGCATGATGCCACCGACGCCCAGCGTGTCGGCAATGGTCTGGCGCAGGCCATATTGCTTGGGGATTTCGAAATCGGTGACAGTGCAGGGCTCATACCCCCCGACCTGAAAGGCGGTAATGACAAAATCTGCGCCATCCAACGCAGCGCGGCGGTCAGTATGGGTTGTAACCGTCGCCCCTGTACCGACCGACTGGATCATAGCGCGAGCTACAGCTTCGCTTTCGGCAAGCCGCTCGGGGTCTATGTCCATCAGTGCAAATTGGCTGTTGGCCAATGCAGGGGTCAGCAGGGCGTCACCTACGATGTTCTGCATGAAGATCGTGGAACCAGCCCCGATAAAGGTGATCTTTGTCATCTTACAAACTCTTGGTTTGACGTTATTTTACGGCACCGAGGGTCAGGCCCGCGATAAAGTGTTTCTGCATCAAGAAGAACATGGCAACCGGCGGTAAAGCTGCAACGATCGAGCCTGCACTCATTAACTGATAGGCTGCCCTGAACTGCGCGTTAAAGCTGGTGATTCCTGCGGTGACAGGCTGGCTTTCAGCGCCTTGGGTCAGCACGACGGCCCAAAAATAGTCGTTCCAGATAAAGGTAAAAATCAGCACGCTAAGCGCTGCAATTGCCGGTTTCATCAATGGCAGCACGACGTACCAGAATATTCGCCATTCGCTAATGCCTTCCACCCGAGCAGCTTCGATCAACTCGAAGGGCAGGGCGCGAATGAAGTTCCGCATGAACAGGGTGCAGAACCCGGTCTGGAACGCGATGTGGAACAGGACAAGGCCGGTTTTTGTGTTGTAGAGACCAAGTTCAAGGGTGAGGTCGCGTACGGGTACCATCAGAATCTGGAAGGGTACGAAGTTGCCCGCGACAAACATGAAAAAGATCCAGAGGTTCGATTTGAACTTGTAGATCCCCAACGCGAACCCGGTCATGCAGCTAAGCGCGACGGCTCCGATCACAGTTGGGATGGTGATCATGAACGAGTTCAACAGATAGCGCGGCATGTCCGAGTTGAAGAATACCTGCCCATAGTTGAACGCACCTTCAAAGCTTGATGGCAATCCCCAGTAATTGGCGTTTGTGAAATCCGCGGCGGGCTTGACCGAAAACAGGGCAACCGCCAGCAGTGGACCCAGCCATAGCAACAAGGCCAGCGGCAGCATGGCCTGATAGGTGATCTGCGCCGCTCGGGGTTGTTTTTCGATGGGTTTGGGAAACATCTCAGTGCCCCTTTTCTTCGCGGTACATCGACCACAGGAAGTAGGCGATGAAGCAGAGCATGATGAGGAACAGGATCACTGCGATTGCAGCGCCATATCCCATGCGGAAGCCGTATTCGGACAGGGCAACCTCGAACATGTAGTAGGCCAGCACCCTAGATGATCCGAAGGGTCCGCCTTGGGTCATGATCGAGATCAGGTCGAAGCTGCGCAAAGCGCCGATGATTGTAACAACAAATGCGATGAAGGTGGCGGGGCGTAGTTGTGGCAGGATGATGTGCCACAGCATTCTCCACCCTTTTGCACCGTCCAATCGCCCGGCCTCAATCTGTTCCGGATCCACAGCGTTCAAGCCCGTCAGATACAGTATCATGCAATATGCGGTTTGCGGCCAAAGACCGGCGAAGATGATGCCATAGGTGACGAACCGTTCGTCGCCCAGCACATTCAGCGGGCCAAGGCCTAAGAAACCAAGGAATTCGTTCAAGAGCCCGAAGGTCGGGTCATAAAACCACGTAAATACAAGGCCCACGACCACCTGAGAGATTACGAACGGGAAGAAGAACAGGGATTTGTACAGGCGGATGCCCCAAACCGTCTGGTTTAGGAATAATGCGATGAACAGGCCCGCCGGAATCGCCAGAAGATAAAGGATCAGCCAGATCAGGTTGTTTTTCAACGAGATGAAAAAAGCATCCCGATCCACCCATTCCCAATACAGGTCTTCGTAATTCCGGAACCCGACATATTCGGCTGCGCCCAAACCGTCCCATTCGTAAAGGGACAGGTTGAAGGATTGGAATACCGGGATGATCACATAGACCATGAAGAACAGCAGACCCGGCGCCAGGAACAACCACGGCGCAATTCGCTGCTGGTTGCGGTGAAACCAGCTTTCTTGTTCTGGGATGTCGGCGGCAACGGTCATGACGGTGTTCCGGGTGATAAGGGGTGGCGGGCTGAAGTCCGTCCTACATTTCAGGGGATAGGTAGGCCGGGCAATTAGCCCGGCCCGATCCGCTTAGTTGTCGTAGATGCGCTGACGGGCGCGTTCCAGTTTCGCCAGAATACGATCAGCATTGTCCGGCTTGACCATAAATTCCTGGAAACCTTCCATCGAAACTTTGGCCATTTCAGCCGGAGCATCGCGGTCCCAGAATTGAGCGACACCGCCGGGGCTGTTTGATGACAGCATTTGGAAGCCCTGCTGCAGGAACTTGTCGTCATCCACCGAAGACTGCGCGTTCACAGGCAGCTGACCTAGGTTTGCACCATTGTTGATCTCGGTTTGCTCGTCTGCCGAAACCACAAAGCGCAGGAACTCACGCGCGGCTTCTTTGTTGGACGCATTGGCCGGGATGTGGAACGTGTCTGTCGGAGCGTCTTCGGCCAATTCGACGTCGGGATTGATCGAAACGAACTGGTAGAAGTCCAGCTGATCATCCGTCAGACCGGCATCACGCAACGGCGCAACGGCGAAGTTGCCCATCAGGTAAGCAGCGGCTTCGCCATTGACCATAAAGGGCAGGGCCTCTTGCCAGCTATAGGTCTGATGGTTGTCGATGAACGCACCCATGTCGATCAGCTGTTTCCAGTTGGCGAAGGTCTGTTTGACTCGATCATCTTCCCAGCTGATTTCGCCATTGGCGAGTTGGTTGTGGAAGTCAAACCCGTTGGTGCGCATGTTCAGGTAGTCGAACCAGCCACCGGCGGTCCACAGGAACTTGGTGCCGATGGTATAGCAGGCGCGACCTGAATCGACGATCTTCTGGCAGTTGGACAGTTCTTCTTCCCAAGTCGTCGGTTCGCTCAGGCCCAGCTCATCAAAGATGTCTTTGCGATAGTAAACGCCCCACTGATAGTAGGTGTACGGTACACCCCACTGCTTGCCATCGATGGTCATCGCGCCTTTGGTCGAAGCCAGGTTCTCGGCAATTTCAGGCTCGGCCCACAGGTCTGATACGTCTTCAAACAGGCCTGCCTCAACATACGGCTTCATGCGATTGGCTGCGTACCAAGTGGCCACGTCCGGAGTATCGGCCGTGAGGAAATTGCGAATCTGCGTTTTATAAGCTTCGCGGTCGATCACGGTGGTTTCGATTTCCAAACCTGGATGCTGTTCCGCAAACCGCTCGATCATCGCTTCCATCGTCGCACGCGGCGCCGGGTTTGACGTGTCCAGGAAAATGCGCAGCTCTCCGGTCAGTTCCGCAGCTGCTGGCGCCGCCATTGCGACGCCAAGCGCCAGCGCAGCCGTTGTGCGCTTGAAAGTGGAATACATGGTCTCCTCCCTGTTGCTCCCATGTGAGGTTCCAAATATTGAAACCAAGTTTTATATATTGAAAACTACACATCGACTCGGTTAGTCTTGTCAAGACCCATCGAGAAGAAGCGATGGAAAACGGAGGAGAATGCAAGCCCGTGTCAGGTGATGGAACCATAGGCAAAGCATGTGACGTGCTGGATCACGTCGCGGCATTTCAACGCCCTGTGCGGTTTTCTGAACTGCTGGACAGCAGTGCCTTTCCCAAGGCAACGCTCTACCGGTTCCTTCAATCCCTGACGAATCAGGGAATGTTGTCTTACGACCCGGACAGACAAACCTATGCGCCTGGTATGAGGTTGGTTCGCCTTGCCCATGCCGCGTGGACTCAAAGCTCTCTGGCCCCAATAGCACGCCCATTCCTTGACGCGTTGAGCCGGGAAACAGGTGAAACTGTACATTTGGCGCAGCTCGACTCAGGCCAGGTTCTGTACGTCGACAAACGCAACGCTGCGCAGCCCATTGAGATGTATTCGCAAGCCGGCAAAGTCGGGCCCGCCTACTGCACCGGGGTTGGCAAGGCGATGATGGCGTTTTTGGGGGAGGAGGCGCTGAACAGGGTCCTTTCCCAACAAAGCTATCACCGCTTCACTGACAAGACCCTCACCTCGGAACAGGCGCTGCGCGACGACCTCGAACGGATACGCAACCGCGGGTTCGCTGTTGATGATGAAGAACACGAACCCGGTATCATCTGTATCGCCTGCCCGGTTCTGACGTCCAACAGTCGAATGCTGGGCGCGATTTCCGTGACAGGCTCGACGGAACGGATGGATTTCAAACAACTCGAAGCCTGGGTGCCGCGTCTACGCCGCGTGGCCGAACAGATCGGGGCCGAGGCGCAGGCATGGCGCTTTCCCGAAACGGACCCAAACCACAGCAATGACAGGATGCAAGCGACATGACGGGAGTAACTCTGAACCAGGCGATCAAGCGGTATGGTCAGACACAGGTCATTCACGGGATCGACCTGCAGATCGACGACGGTGAATTCTGCGTCTTTGTTGGCCCTTCTGGATGCGGCAAGTCCACCTTGCTGCGCATGATCGCCGGGCTTGAAGAAACGTCAGAAGGTCAGATTCACATAGGTGCGCGGGACGTCACGCATATGGACCCTGCAAAACGTGGGGTCGCGATGGTGTTTCAAACCTACGCGCTTTATCCGCACATGACGGTCGCCGAAAACATGGGGTTCGGCCTGCGCATGAACGGTGTTGCAAAACCCGAGATTGAAAAGAAGGTTCAGGAAGCATCGAACATTCTGAAGCTGGATCAATACCTCAAGCGCAAACCCAAGGCTCTGTCAGGGGGCCAACGGCAGAGGGTTGCAATCGGTCGGGCCATTGTTCGCGGGCCCGAGGTTTTTCTGTTCGATGAACCTTTGTCGAATCTCGACGCCGAATTGCGGGTCGAGATGCGGGTCGAAATCGCGCGTCTGCATCAGGAAATCGGCGCGACCATGATCTATGTGACCCACGATCAGGTCGAAGCAATGACCATGGCCGACAAGATCGTTGTTCTGCGCGATGGTCGAATCGAGCAGGTGGGTGCCCCGATGGATCTGTACCGCGATCCCGACAACCGATTTGTGGCCGGTTTCATTGGCTCACCCGCGATGAACTTTTTAGACTGCGACTATGCCGATGGGCACGTCACACATCCCGCACTGGCGCAACCGCTGCCGATTTCGGCAACGATTCCGGCCGGACAGGTAAAAGTTACTTTGGGGATGCGCCCGGAACATATTCAGATTGATCGCGCGGCAGACACTTGCACCGTGGACCTGACCGAAGCGCTTGGGGGCGTTTCCTACTCGTATCTCCTCACCCCAAATGGCGACAAGCTGATTGTCGAGGAACGGGATGATCAACGCAGCAAAACAGGCGAACGGATTGGTATCTCGATCCAACCTGACCGCGCTATGGTGTTCGACCCCGAAACAGGGCAGAGGTTTCGGTAATCCGCTGGACCTGGACCGAGAGTTTGGTTGCGCATGCGCAAAGTACCGCTGAATAGTGTTGCGTGCTTCAAAGCAGAGCAACTAATGGCGAACGTTTGGAACGTTTTGCCGTACGAAACTCACGACACTCAAATCTGACCCGTGGCAAAACGCGCGCCTGTAGGCGATTGATTCCAAGCCAAACCTGATTTAAGGGAAGCCCTGTCAAAACAGAGTCACCCAGGGGCGGTATCGTGATCGCGCCCCTCCCGCGCCGCGCTTTTGCGGCCCTTAACTCTTAGATCGCACGCCCCGAAAGGCTTAAAAAAGGTAAAAGAATATGGCAGATAAATCGAACTTCGACATATTGTATACCATTGTAGACGAAGCGCCCGAGCTGGCCAGCGCCTCGTTCCTGCCCATCATCCGCAAGTTCGCATCTGCTGCGGGCGTCAGCGTTGGCACCAAGGACATTTCACTGGCTGGGCGCATTCTGGCAACTTTCCCTGAGAAGCTGACAGATGCGCAGCGCATTACCGATGATCTCGCCGCGTTGGGTGACCTGGTGAAAACACCGGATGCCAATGTCATCAAGCTGCCGAATATCTCGGCCTCGGTTCCGCAGCTGGTTGCCGCCATCGAAGAGCTTCAGTCGCAAGGCTATGACATTCCTGCCTATCCTGAAGAACCGGCCACAGAAGAAGAAAAAGCAATCCGCGCGCGGTATGACGCGATCAAGGGCTCGGCCGTGAACCCGGTTCTGCGAGAGGGCAACAGCGACCGTCGAGCGGCGCGTGCGGTTAAGAACTATGCCCAGAAGAACCCCCATTCGATGGGTGAATGGGCTTCGGACAGCAAAACCAAAGTGTCGTCCATGACCGGCAACGACTTTTATGCCAACGAAAAGTCCGCGACCATTTCCGCTGCTCAGGCCGGCAACGCAAATATCGAGTTTGTCGGCAAAGACGGCAGCATCACCGTTCTGAAAGACGCCTGGCCGCTGGAAGAAGGCACTGTGGCCGACGCGACCTTCATGTCGGTCAAGGCTTTGTCTTCTTTCCTTGCCGACGCTATCGAGGACACCAAGAAAGACGGCACCATGTTCTCGCTGCACATGAAGGCGACGATGATGAAGGTCAGCGACCCGATCATCTTCGGCTATGCCGTCAAAGCGTGGCTGGCCCCGGTGTTTGAGCAATTTGGTGCCGAATTGGACGCACTGGGCGTGAACCCGAATTCGGGCCTGGGCGACCTGTTGGATCGTGTGAAAGACAACGCCGATGTCATGGCCGCCATCGATGCGATCAAAGGTGATCGTCCGTCGATGTACATGGTCGACTCGGATCGTGGTATCACCAACCTGCACGTGCCCTCAGACGTGATCATCGACGCCTCTATGCCTGCCGTGATCCGTGCAGGCGGCAAGGGTTGGGATGAGACAGGCGCCAAGGGTGACACCAATTGTGTGATCCCTGACCGCTGCTACGCGCCGGTCTATGACGAAACCATCAAGTTCTTCAAAGCCAACGGCGCGTTAAACCCAGCGACCGCAGGTGCAGTCGCTAACGTCGGCCTGATGGCACAGAAGGCCGAAGAATATGGCTCGCACCCGACCACGTTCCAAGCCCCTGCCGATGGTACGATCCGCATCGTTCTTGCGAATGGTGAAACGTTGCATAGCCACGAGGTCGAGGCCGGTGATATCTGGCGGTCTTGCACCGTCAAGAAAGCACCGATCGAGAACTGGATCCAACTGGCGATGGACCGTCAGCGCCTGACCGGGTCCGAGGCGATTTTCTGGCTGGATGCAAACCGCGCCCATGATGCCGAACTGATCAAATACGTCAAACCGGCGCTCGAGGCCGCTGGCGTTGCCGACAAGTTCCTGATCATGGCCCCGCGCGAAGCCACCCGTCAATCGCTGGAAACCATCACGGCTGGCAACGACTCGATTGCCATCACCGGCAACGTGCTGCGGGACTATCTGACCGATCTGTTCCCGATCCTCGAACTGGGTACTTCGGCCAAGATGCTGTCGATTGTGAAACTGATGAATGGCGGCGGATTGTTTGAAACCGGGGCAGGAGGGTCCGCTCCGAAGCATGTGCAGCAGTTGGTTGAGGAAAACCACCTGCGCTGGGACTCGATGGGTGAGTTCTGTGCGCTTGGTGAATCTCTGAACTTCCTTGCTGACAGCAAAGGCAACGCCAAGGCAGGTGTTCTGGGTGCTGCTGCCGAAGCTGCAACGCAGGGCATTCTGGACAACAACCGCTCGCCCAGCCGCAAAGTAGGCCAGCCGGACAACCGCGACAGCCACTATTGGTTCGCGCGCTACTGGGCAGAAGCTCTGGCAGCGCAATCCGATGATGCTGATCTGGCGGCGGAGTTTGTGCCCCTGGCCAAAGACCTAGCCGATAAGGAAGAAAAAATCTTGTCGGAACTGGCTGCGGCTCAGGGTGTTGCTGCGGATCTGGGCGGATACTACCACACCGATCCCGCCAAAACGGCCGCTGTAATGCGTCCAAGTGCGACACTGAACGCGATCATCGGGTAATCGGTACCGACAGAGCAGATGCACGTGCATCTACTCTGTAAGCTAAGAAAAGGGGCCAGCAGAGAGTGCGGCCCCTTAATTATTGTGACGACAGGTCATCGATAAACGTGCCGATTTAAGCAGAGGATCAACGACTTCATCTACGGTGCTGGACCGAATACGAAACTGCATTACAGTACTCCTGTATGAGATTTTAAGTACATTATTTCAGATGGTTACAAGAATACCTCATCCACCTACGGGATTCCCCCAATAGAAACTGGAATGAGCCTAAGTTACACCTGTGACAACAAAGAATTTCACTGGTGAGGCCCCTTGGGCTCTATCACTCACTCAGAAGATGACCAGCATTTGGGGTGCTGGTCATTTTGCTTTTCAAAGCCCAAAATCTCGAGATTAACCCTGACCAAACCAATCCTGTCAGATTCGCGTCAGCTGCGGCTGTGCGCGGTCGGTTGAGCAAGGGAATGTTTTGGAGTGCGCTGTAATTCAGCCGAAACGGCGTGCCTGCGGCTGTACAAGGGAAGACTGCATCCTGTTCGCACCTGATGCGGCCACACCTTCATATTGCAAGTAGGACATACGCCGCGCCTCTCGCCGTGCAAGGGCAAGAGACTGCATGATAAGGGCGCAAACAATGAACAACATCGATGCGACAAATCCCGACACGGCAACAACCAGCGACGGTATCCGGTCAACAAGACCGGTATCCAGAAACTCGCGGAAAACCGAAATAAAGACCAACAGCGAGGGTAAAAATGCCAACAAGGCCAAAGACAGGAAAAACGAGATTGGTTTTTCGTCTTTGATCAGCAGGCCAATCATCTTGAGTATGCGCCACCCGTCCGAAAAAGTGGCCAGTTTGGAATTCGAGTCCGGCAACCGTGAGAAATAGTGTGTTTCAACTTCACCAACCGGCATCCGCATCTGCATCGCATGCACGGTAAGCTCGGTTTCAATCTCGAAGCCATTCGAAACTGCAGGAAAACTTTTCACAAACCGTCTGCTGAATACCCGGTAGCCGGACAGCAAATCGTTGATTTTGCTTTTGAAGAAAAACTTCACGAGCCCGCTGAACACGGCGTTTCCAAATTTGTGGCCCGGGCGGTATGCGTCCGTTTCGTCGTTCACCCGCGCGCCGTTAACCATGTCCAGGTTCTTTGACACCAAAAGGTTGATCAGTTCCGGTGCAGCCGAGCTGTCGTAAGTCGCATCGCCATCCGCCATGACATAGACATCGGCGTCAACATCAGCAAACATTCTGCGCACAACGTTGCCTTTGCCCTGATACGGTTCTGAAAAGACCAGTGCACCGGCTTCTTCTGCAATCCTGACAGAGTCGTCCGTAGAATTGTTGTCAAAGACATAGATAACTGCATCCGGTAGGGCTGCGCGAAACTGCTTGACGGTTTCGCCGATGGCAATCGCCTCGTTATAGCATGGCAAGATCACGGCAATTTCCAAGTCCGGTCTGTTCACCGGTGTCACCGATCTTTTCCTGAGATCCAAGGCACCTTGTATCATGCGTGACCCATGCTCTTGCTATCCCATCAAGGGATTGATGATTGCGCTTCAGCCTTAGACTGAAATGCTGATGAGGCGATTATGCAGCAGATAAACGGCCAAAATTTGTCCTACGACAAAATCATGTACGCTCAGGCAAGAAAAAAGGGCCGGTGCGTAGACCGGCCCATAGTTTCAGCTGAACCGAGGGATCAGTTCGAAGCTGCGTTCAGTTTTGCATTTTGTTCACGCAGCGAGTCCGAAATAATCGCGTACCATTCACCGGACTCACGCATTTCGTTTAGGCCTTTGTTCATCATCGCAATATACTCGCGCGCGAACGGGTTTGTACGATGCGCCAGGAAACTCATCGACGACAGTGTCGAAACATATGGGTTTTCAATGATATCAGACGAGGTCAAGCCCATATCGTTCATCGTGGATGCGAATAGATCAACCTCGAACGCGGCCACATCAGCCGTGCCGGTCAAAACCGCATCCAGGCATTCACGCGCGGAATTCGGCTGGACGACAGTTGTATTCTCACGGTTCAAACCGACTTCTTCCAGAACAACCATGCTCCAACCTGCCATCCGGCAGATGGTGGAACCTTCAAGATCGCTGAAATCCGTAGCGCTTGCATACTGGCTTTCCGGCAGAGTAAAGAAGCCGCCGACAACGTCGTAGACTGGCACCGACGCAACAAACTGGGTACAACGCGCGGTTGTTTCGGCTGACCATTCGTATGTACGGTTTGTGCAATCCGGGACAGTCCAAGCGATAGAGATGTCAAACGCACCAAGTGGCAACAGGGTATCAAGGTGCGAGCTCCAGTCATCAACAAAACTGACCGAATAATCGCGTTGGTTACCCGCGCGTTGGAGGCTAGTGGTAGCCAGACGAGTCATGATGCCGCCACCGCTAAGATTCTCAGTTGTAAACGGTTCCCAGCCGTTACCGGCAACCATCTTGATCGGCGGAGCGTAGACGTTCGAACGCTTGACGCTGGCCGCCCGCTGTTCTTCTGCTGCGATGATTTCCTGCGCGGATTGGCCGTTTGGCAGGCTGCCATCTTCACAAGGCAATGCCAAAACCAAACCGGGCTCAAGTGCGTTCGGGTTGTTGATGATGTTGCGGTTCGCGTTGAAGATCGGCTGATAGTTCGAGGTGCCATAGGCTGCAATTGCAATGGTCGCCATCGTGTCACCATCTGCAACGGTGTAATTTGTACAGGCTTCTTGCGCCGCTGCTGCACCCGCACTCAGAGCCGTGACGGCACTCGCCGACATCGCCACTTTCTTAAGGTTGAATTCAAACATGTCCACGTCCTCCAGACTTAGTTTTGCCAGGCCAGTTGGGGCCTTATCCGTTTTCCATTTGATGCCGCAGAGCGGTCGACACGATGTCGCGCCATTCTCCGGATTGCTGCATGATTGCCAGACCCTGATTCAGCGTCTCAAGGATCGCTTCCCCGTCAGGATTATCTTTGTGGGTCATGACGTTAAGTGACTTGATTGCCGCCAGGTTCGGGTTTTCGATTATCCGGTGTTCGTATCCCAGCCGCGAGATCGCCTCGACCGCCAGATGCGCTTCGATTGCAACGATGTCCGCGCGACCTTCTATTACTGCGTGAAAGCAATCATCGGGCGAAACAGGGCGCAAAAGCTTGATGATCGGTTCATATAGGCTGACAGAATCCATGTGGGATGTTGACCAGCCTTCCGGGCGGCAAATCGTTGTACCTGCAAAGTCCGCATAGCTGAACGCTTGTTCATAGCCCGATCCGTCAAGCGCAAAGAATGTGTCCACAACTTCATAAAACGGGTTCGAGAAATTGTAGGTTTCACACCGTGTGCGATCGCTTTCGGACAAGGCTTCTGCCTCTTCGCAGTTTGGGCGCGACCAGGGGAAAGTGCCGTCGAAAGCCAGCGTGGGCATCAACAGGTCCAAATGTGATGACCAGTCGTTCACAAACTGGATCTTGTAGGATTGTTCCGGTGCGGCACGCAGCATGGCTGTTTCCACCAGGCTGGTGTAAAGACCCCGGTTGGGCAGCGCTTCATCGGTGAACGGTGCATAGTTCCCGCCCGTGATCAGCAAAAGCTGCCGGTCTCGGATTTCCGGACGCTCGCCGGTGTCGGCATTCCGGATCAAAGCGGCTGCCTCAGAACGGGCGGCCTCAATCTCTTCTTTGGCCGCGGCCCGTGCTGCAACAACTGCTTCTTCACTGGTTTTCTTTGCTTCCGCTTCAGCTGCTGCCACGCGGGCTTCTGCTTCGGCCACGGCTTTTTCGGCGCGCTCTTCGGCGGCCTTTACCAGTTCTGCAGCCATTTCCGCGGCTAGGCGTTCTGCCTCGGTATCGGCAAGGACAGGTGCACGACCTATATCCTCAAGACACGGTAGCTCAAGTACGTCGCCCACCCGGATGATGTTTGGGTTCGAGCCAATGACATCCCGGTTCGCATCGAAAATGATCCGAAAATCTTCGGTCGAATAAACTTCAATGGCTAACTCGCGCAGGCTGTCCCCGCGTTGGATTTCATAGCTGGTACAAGCCTCTTGCGCCGACGCTGCGCCGGTGGCGGCAGCAAGAGCAAGGCTGGATATGATGAGGTGTTTTTTCATGAGTCCTGTTGCTTTGCCTGTTTATGTTCTTGTGAGTTTCGCGACTGCGATGGACAGATTGTCCTGATCCGGGTCACCCTTGGCCTGAACGGCCAATTGCAACGCCTCGGCGATTTCCTGCGCCAGCGATTGTTTGTGCTTGCTCAGAACCGATTGAATTTCGGCATCGCTTAGATATTGCAAACCGTCACTGCCAAGGATCAGGATATCGTCCGGTGTCACGAGAATGGGTTGCTCGGGGCAATCCACTTTGGGAATGGCGCCCCCCATTATGACCGAGGTCAGCTGGTTGCGATCCATATCCTGTGCCTCTGATTCAGTGATCTCTCCCGCAGCGAGTTTCGCGTCGATCACGGGCGCCATAGAGTGGTCTTCATTTACCTGAGACAAAGCGCCTTCGCGGAACAGATAAAGAGGGCTGTCCCCGATGGAGATCCAGAACACGCGACGCCCCAAAAGAAGAACACCCAACATGGTCGAACCCATGTTGAAACCCTGTTCTTGCGCCTCGTTATGGTTAGCAATAGCAGCGTTTGCTTGCATGGCTGCCAAAGGAAGGGCATCAACTATGGATCCCTCATTCAGGGTTTCCGCTTCAAGTTCGGGGTCCAGGGCTTCACGCCAAGCCGAAATCACCAGCTCAGAAGCGACTTCGCCTGCATCGTGACCACCCATACCGTCTGCAATCACGACATAGCCCGCATCCGACGCGTCGAACATGCGCGCAGCAATGGCGTCTTCCTGCGTCTCTCGCTGACCCTGGTGCAGGATCAGCGCCACATCATATGCCGGAGTCGCCAGCATCTATCAGGAATCCCGCCAATCAAAACCTTCGTCGCAGAAGGCCGTAAACCGGATGGATGTTTCACTAATTCGGATCAGATCCCCGCTGGACAATGCCACGGTGCTGAGTACGGGCTTGCCGTTCAAGCGCACAAGGTTGGCCTTGCCGCCGTGACCCAAGTAGCACTTACGATCTTCCGGATCATAGGCAATAACCGCATGGTTTGAACGCGAGATGCCTGTGTCGCCGAAATCCAGCTGAATAGCCTGATCATCGTTACGACCGATCTGCATCAGGCCTTCTGTCAAAGTGATGCTGGCACCCCGACCTGGCCCCGCGGTGACAACCAGCCAGCCGACTGGGAATGTCTCTTGCGCTGCCTCAGTTTTGGCGACGGGTTCTGCGGTTTCGATCAACTCTTGCACATGGGTGTCTGCACGTTCGAAACCCAGGAAAGTTGTTTTGACACGCGAGCGGCGATCTTCCGCTGGTGCAGGGGCAGGTGCGGGCTCGGCAACCGGTTCAATCGCTGGTTCAACCTTTTCCGCTTCCTGAACCGGAGCCTCTGCAACCTCAACCAAAGCCTCTGAAACTTCGGCCGGGGCCTCCGCGACTTCGACTGGATCATCTTGCGCAGCTTCGGCAACTGGCGATTCAACCGCTTCGGGTGCGACGTTTTCCGAAACCTCTTCCACCGGTGTCGGTGCTGGGTCCTCGGCAACATGCAAAGTGATGATGTGTTCGTCTTCGAGGGCTGCCTCTTCTTCCAAAGGCTCAGCCGTCAGCAACTCTTCCGGCGCGTCGTGTTCGATTGCGGTATCTTCGACGAAAATGGAGTCCTCGACAGTCTCTTCGGTCGCGACCTCGTCGAATTCAGGCATCTTCTCTTCGGGGATCAGCTCATCCGTTTCCTCGTAAGACTCGGATGTCATGTTGCCGCCAGCCAGCGCCGCACGCAGAGCATTGAAGTCTGCAATCGGCTCTTGCTTTTCTTCTTCGACCGCAGGGGTTTCAACCGCGTCTGAGTTTTCTGCAACGTCTTCTTCTTTGGATTTGCCGGCACCTTCTAGAAGCCGGCTCAGAGGGCTTTTGTATTTGAACATGGTGTCGACACCTTCGATTTGGCGGCACGAATATCTTGTGCCGTAAGCTGCTACTTATCCCGCGCGCAAAAGCGCAGAGACACTCATTGGATACTCAAGGAAACTGGTACATTCTGCGGCGGGCCGGTTCCCGCCGGGGTGACAAACTGGATGCCACCCTCAGCAAACACACGCTGGCAGATCACAAACGAACCGGTCAGATTACTCCTGTGCAAGCTGCATGGTTGCAGCGGCTTCAGCACCGTTACGCAGGACGGTCAATTTCGCTTCGGGTCGGCCCTCAGAGACGAGTTCTGCAAGCATGGCATCCAGGCTTTCCGACCCGCCCAAGGCAATCCCCGACTGGCTTTCGCTCAGAAGCACATCGCCACGCTGCAGACCGCCTGCGTCACTGAATGGGGTCGCGTCCACCTTGGTTTGCCAGCCCTCACTGCCAGAACTGCTGACAGTAAAGGTAAATCCGTTCTTAAGTCCGACAGAACGCTCAACAGGCAAGGCAAGCAGACCGTTTTGCGCCCGGGTCTGACCAATTGGACGATAGCGGGCCGCGACGCGGGTATAACCGTCGGGATCAACGCTCAGCTTGTCCAGAACCTGTGCTGCAAGAGAAGCATCCTCGCGTATCGGCTTTCCGTTCAAAGTAAAGATCACGGCACCGCGTTGCACCCATTCGCCGATCACACTCATGTCCTGATTGGGATCGAGACCAGTTATAGCGATGGTCGCACCGGTTGAGGCGCGGCGACGAGATGTCTGGAAGGGGATTTCCACATCCCAATGCGCAAAGGACACCTGTTGCTCTGCCGGAACGGCACTTGACGTGGCGACCTCGGGTTCAAATTCTGTAACCGCAGGGTCCTGCGCCTCAGCCTTGGCCACTTCAGGGGCTGTGGGCTCTGGGGTTGCAGTCGCAGTTTCTGCCACAGCAGTCTCTGCAGGCTCAGTTTGTACCTGCTCGACAGGCTCTTCTGCGACTGGTGTTGGATCAGGCGACGGCGCGGAGGCGACTTCGGTTTCCTGTTCTTCCGAAACAGAGCTTGGTGCTTCTACCGCTGTTGCCGGGACATCTGCCGTTTCCACCTCTGCCGCGGTTTGCGTAGCTGGTGCTTCAACCTGTTCTTCGGTTTTGTTGCCAGACATTGCAAAGTAACCGCCAGCCGCCAATGCGACTGCAACCACAGCCGCGCCGGCAATCAGCCTACCACTGCCGCCAGAACCGCTTTGAACCACAGTATCGACGGCGACAGGAGCTTCTTCCTTCGCGACGATCTTGGCCAGGTCTTCGTTCCTTTTGTCATCGTTTCCAACAACAATATCCGGGTTGCCCGCCAAAAGTGCGGTCACAACGGCCTCGGCGTTTTCGCTTTCGGCCTTGATCCGTGCCTTTTCTTCTTCTTTGTCCTTGCGGTCCATGCCCACAATCACCGAGACAGGGCGATAGGCAAATGTATCAAACATCACGCCCGGACCGCGGAACATGCGCAACCAATCCAGCGCAGTCTGCAAACGATCTGTGGTGTGAACTTCCATGGCCTTGTCAATCGCCTCGAGGAACCCTTCAGGATATCCTTCGAAGCGGCCCGCAAGCGGGGTGTACGGATCATCCTGCCCGTTGTTGAAGGCATTCAACCGGCTTTGGCCGTCGACCGGGCGTTCGCCACTAATGGCGTGGTACAACGTTGCCGCCAGAACATAGAGATCACTGCTTGGCCCCTGTTCCGCACCCCGGACATAAAACTCGTGTGGGGAATACCCGTCTTTGATGACACGCAGGGTCAGCAGAGCCGCAGATTTGTTGGCCGCCTGCTCACGCGCCGCACCAAAGTCGATCAGGACAGGGTCGTCGTTCTCGTCGATCAGGATGTTGTCCGGCGAAATGTCACGATGCAACATCCCGCTTTGGTGGATGAACGAAACCGCCGACAACATCTTTTCCGTGACTTGCACGATAAAGTCAGGGCCTGCATCGTTTTCAGGATTCTCAACATAATCCAGAAGATCGCAACCGCGGATCAAGTCCATCGCGATATAGGCGGTGTCGTTGTCTTCAAACACCTGATGAACATCGACGATATTCGGGTGCACCAGCCGCGCATGATTGCGGGCTTCCTGAATAAACAGATCAATGATGGCGCGCAGGTCTTCCTTGTAGGACGGATCGTTGGGTTCAACGAGATCGCCATTGCGACGACACAAGGCACTGGGGAAGCATTCCTTGATCACCACGTCGCGCTCCAGGCTGTCGCGCGCAAGATAGGTGATGCCGAATCCTCCGTTGCTCAGAAAGCGGAGGATCTCATACTGACCGCGCAGTAGTTTTGCGCCCGGTTGCAATCCTTCGATTTTTGGTTCGTCGTGCGTTGCACCGACAGCCTGGTTGTGGCTCATTTTAATCCGCCCGTTCTACTCGTTTTTTGCGGCTAAATTTAACAGGGCCAACAGCCCACGAACTCACAACCAAAAACAACCGCAGGACACTTAAGAACGGTTAGACGTTTCAAATTTGACTTTATTGGGGCCGCCTGATGGCTTCACTATGGATCGTTCTCTTGATCATAGCACATGTAGTTTCCCACGCGCCCTTAACACTGCATATTGATAAATTGGGTAGAGGTAATGAAAACGCACACCCCTAAAAACGCAGGTTGGTCTACGAATTCGAAACAATAAAGGGCCGATTCCTTGGCCCTTCGAATCGCTAAACTGCACTCAATCTTAACGAGAGATTATCAGGTCCCGGTTTTGGATTGAGCTGCGGCGACCGTGCTACCAGCCCATGCAAGGTTGTCACCCAGCTGCACCAATATGCTGATTGCGTCCTTCAGGGGCGCATCGCCACTTTCGAACTGCAACAGCAAAAGCAGGTCGGTGGCCTTTTCAAACTCTGCTGGAATCCAGTCTGCATCCGGGTCAATCTCGCCACCTTGCTCCAGTCTTTCTGCAAAGTCTTCGACGATTTCCTGGCAACTTTGCAGGAACGAAACTGGCTCTATATCCGAGGACTCGCGCAGATCCTCATAGATGCTTGCAATTGCCGCCAGCCAGTCTTCGAGAATGGGGTTGTTCAAAGGCGGTAGGGCAGAGCCCAGCGTGGATTGCATCGCTGCTGCATCGGGAGGTGTCGGTTCTGAGTCCGGTCCCTGGAGCGCTTCGAGGAATGGCAGAAATTCCTGTTGCAAGTCCTTTCGAGCCGCGTCCAGATCGCTGCGACGTCGGCTGGACGCTACGTTCAGAACTTGTTCGGCAAGGTTCTGACCACCGCACGTCTCCCACAAGGTAAAATCAGGCTCCGGCTCCTGAGCCATGGCCTTCACTGCCAAAGGAGTGCCGATCGGAACTACTTCGCAGAACATCTCGTCCTTTTCTTTGTTAAGCCGAGACAAAACGCGGTCCAATGATCCTTGCACGTGCGGCAGATCAGCGTGAGTCACAGCCAGCAGACTGTTGGCGCGCAATTCAGGTGGCACTTTGGACCACAAGTAGCGCTCTGTCTCACGCCATGCGTTTGTCCCGTTTGAACACCAGATTGCGCAGTCGACGAACTTCAGCAAGTCCAGGGTCTTTTTATAGGTATCGTCCAAAGCACCTGAGCCGGGAAGGTCAAACAGTGAGATTTCCTTCAGTGCAGGCGTGTTGATCCCCACCGAAATAAAATCCGGCTCATCCGCCGCGGCTTTTTCCAGTGCTATTCCAGAGTAGGTCTTGGGTTCTTTGTCCCACCAACCCACGGTCGTCTCGGGCGTTTCCGCGAAGGCCACAATGACAAGTGGCAGTTTCAGATGCTGAGGACCGGTGGGAAGAATATCTGCACCGGCCAGCATGTTAGCAAGGCTTGATTTACCTGCACCAAACTCCCCGGCAAACCCGATATTGACCGCATTGGACAACCGCTCGGCGTGGGCCAAAGCCCGCGCGCGCATGTCCTCCAACTTGTCATCAGACGACAGTTTTTCAGTCGCGGTCAGAAAACGCTCCAGTTGGCGCACTTCCTGTTCGGTTCCGGGAAATTCTATCATTCCGCTGCCTCTGCTTGTCGTTCGTCCGCATGGCCGGTTCCAAAGACACTTTCAAGGTCCGAAGCAATGCGGCGCGCTCGGTCGAATGCAACTTGTGCTTCGGCCTGAGCATTCAATTCACCCGCGCCCGAGCGGTGTTCGAAATGACCCGCCAACAGGGCCACATAATGATCCAAAACTGTATTTAACCGTTCCAGCAAGTTGTCACGCGTGGTGTCGATCAAATCGTCACCAATCAACTCGAACTCTTGCACAATCATCCGTTCCGCTCGTGTTACAACGCTGTTGCGCGAGATCAGACGCGACAACCAGTTTACACGCAATTCAACCGTAATTCCACGGGTGAGCGCAGTGGTGTCAGGTCGGAACCACCGAACAGCGCTGGTGTTCATGCGATTGTCGACCGGTTCTTGCCAGCCCGGCAAAGCGCGCAAAGCTGCGTTGCATTGCATGTCGACCGCATAAAGCTCACTCAGCATGCGCTGGCGCACTACTTGAGAAGCGCCTTGTACCAGTTCCCGCATGTGTTCGCGCAAAGGGGTAAAGTTCAACTCGGTCGCACCACCTTTGGCCAGCAGGGGTGATTGACCGTTGGGCCCACGCACTACGCCCGAGACGGATTCAGCAACTGTATCATCCATCACGCCACGTAGATTGGAAAGGACATCATCCATGTCCCGAGTGATTTCCTGTGTCTTATCTGCTATCAGTTTGCGCAGCTCACCAAAGGATTTGTCACTGTCACCTGCGCTGCGCGCATCGGAACTATTTTCATCTTGTAGCGCCCGCAGATGAACCTGAGACCGCTCAAGCTCACCGCGTGCGAAACTGTCAAGATGCTGCCAGGCCATCCGAAGCTGTTCGTCAATGGGCCCGTTTGTCAAAGCCTTGGTAACATGCCTGCGTAGATCTGGCAGACCTGAAGCAATCATTGCGGCAAAACGCAAAACAGCCTCGCGACTGATGGGGCCAGGGCCTTGTTTGATCTCGGCCACGCCGTTCAGGTATTGCTTCATCTGTTCCGGATGCGCGCGCAGCCACGCCAAAACATCGTCATGGTTCACACCGGTTTCATCACCGGTCAGCGCATAATGCGCCCATTGAGCGCTGCCCATCAGAACGTCGATGTCCGCATTGCCGAGGGCCTTTTCCAACCCGTCCAGAACATCCAAACGCACTTTGGCCGCGTCCTCGGGGCCGCCGCCCAACTCATCAACGCGGTTGATGAAAACAACGATCTGACCAAGCTCAAGCGCTTGCATCAGCCGGAACAGTTTTAGATCCGCGCGCGACAATGCCTGATGTGCGGACAGAACCACCACGAAGAAATCTGATTCCTTCAGGTATTGGCGCGAAATCTCTTCGCGGATCAGCAGGGGGTCATTGACCCCAGGAGTGTCCGTAACGGTTAGAGGAAACGGGAAATGCCCGATGTCGAAATAAACTTCGGCCTTGCGGGTAATATCGCTGTACAGTCCACGATCACTGCCTGGATCTACGTTGCCATCTTCGCCAGGATCATCCCCTGCGCACACATAGCGCGCAAGATCGTCCGAGTTCAGTTCTTCAAGATCGTGATGTTGCCCCAACAGCTGCTCATAGCTGTCGCCCAAACGCAGGCGCGCCCGGGTCTTCATAGCTTCGACCTGCTCTTCGATCATCTCGCGCTTATAGCTGTCCTCGTCATCGGGGAACATATTGCGCAGCTCTTCACCTTCGGCGATCAGAGATTGCCACTGGTGATTGTCAAAGAAATGGAACTCGGCCCCCTCAGTCCGACCAGAGGGATGCCCGAAATGCATGTCGGTGATTACCGTGGTCCATGGGTTGACGTCCGACGGCAGGTATTCAGCCTGCCCGGTAAACCCGTTGATCAAACGGGATTTCCCAGCCTTGATCTGCCCCACAAAAGCGATTGACGGCTTCAGGCTTGCCAGATCTCCGATGATACGCGAAATGAAATGGCGCGTTTCATCATTGCTGGTTTCATGCATATCTTCTGCGATGCGTATAAGCTCGCGGCGATTTGTTTCACTCATTACTCACTACCTTGGTCACACAAAAAAGGATTGAATTAATCGAAAATTTGAATCCTACAGGGACAATCATTCCTTAGTCCCCTGTAAAGAAGTCCACAGATTAACAACTGCCCCCAGCTTACGCGCGTCGTGGGCGGCAACAGCTATTTGACCACTATCGCTCAGCACTGCCAGTCCAGCGCCTTTCCCGCCAGACGGCCGTATGACGATAAGTTGGGGACCGTCGAACTCGTCCTGGGTATCGTTATCCCAACCCGCAAGATCGGTTGCAAAACGGGCCAAAACGTCCGGACCGGGATGCATGCCTTGCGACGGCTGGCAAGACCCTTCGTAGGCCAGGCCGGTCTTGTCCGCGCTGTCGATCAACACGCGGCCTGATGCAAAGCGGCCCGCACCGTCAAAAAAGCGCTGCGCAAGCTCTGTTGAAGGATCAACATTCATTGCAAGTGCAGGGTCGTCGTCTGTCGACGGTTCTAAATCCGGCACAACGGACACAATCGGTTCTGTGGACAAGTCAATGGCAGCGCAAGCGCTCTCGATTTCACTATAAGTCAAACCCACATCATCCGCCTCGAGATCCGAGTCCGGTTTACCTGACTTCAGCTCAAGCGGGGTAGGGGCGGTTGCAATCTCTGACACCAACTGAGCCAGCTTTTCGACCAGTTCGCCGCGACTTTCCGTTTCGAAATCCGGCGTTGGTCCGCTCGGCACCTGGAAGATATCCGTGACCCGCGAACTATTCACCTCGATCGCCAGACACATCCCATTGGCGGCCGTGAAGTCCAGCCGACGGGGCAGAATAGTGCCGCGAATGCTGCGCAAGACTGCCGCGCGCCGTGCCGCAGCCGAGTCCGCTGCAATTGTCACAGCAGGTGACAACCGCGCAACCGAGGACCGCCCGATATCCTCAAGCATGTCCAGAATGTCTGTGTCCATCATACCGTGACCCCCTCTGGTCCCGTTCAAACTGCGGCCGCAACCGACCCCAGGCTGAGATGTGATTTTGTCAATGCCAAACCGACATTTGCGCTATTGCGGCAAATGTAGCAGACCACATGGTCCGGATATTCTTTCGTCCGCAAGAAAATGTTCAGACGATCTTTTGAAAACACGGCGATTTCCCCAAATCCTGTGTTCTGCGCCTCATCATCGCCACCAGCGTCACGCAACAACGCCTCAAACGCGGCAACCCCGCGTCCTTGAAAGAGATTAGCAACCGCAATCGACAAATTGTCCAAAGATTCCGTGCATTCCGGTTCCGAAACGCTGCTCCCCAGCAGCATCCCGGTTTCCATATCGATATACCCGGCTGCAATGCAGTCGGGTATTGTTTCGATCGCTGTGCTTAAGGCGTTTTGGATGGACATCTAAGTTATTGTTTTCAATTGAAGGTTGCCGGTCATATCGATTCTGGTGACACTACAACACGTGCCATTCTGCAGCGCTGTTTTCCTTTGCTTTCGGAATGGAATGCAATGTCTCCTTTGAGTGCTTTTCACTTTTTTCTATGGCGATTTGGTCAAACTCTGCCAAAAACGCCTTGAACACGTTCTTCAGGCCATCCGCATCGTCAGGCAGATCTTCGCTGTCCGCAATTTCACGCCACATATCCGATGCACTCAAGGGCGAGCCATCCGCATCCTCAGGCCGTTCTCCGAGTACTGAGATGTTAGGCTCGATGGCATCCACCTGATCGGTCAGAGCAGCTTCGATCAGCCCGCTGGTCTCGGGTTCTGGTTCATAATCGTCGGCACTGCCGTTGGGCTGCGCTGCCATCAACGCCGCAATGGAAGAAACCGAAACCTCAATTCCACGATCTTCGGAGTTATCAGACTCGTCGACCGCGTCTTCCGCAGGTTGCGTGTTAGACGGTGCGTCCCGCAGAGTCGTGTTAAGAGATGCAAGGACATCCTCGGAGGCCTCAATCTCAAGGGCTGCACCACCGGTCTCTTCAACTTCGATGCTGTTGTCGGCCAAATCCTCAAGCTCGTCATCAAGGTCGGTACCATCTGACAAGTCAAATTCATCAACGCTGCCGTCAAGTCCGGCGACATTGGTCAGCTCCAACGGATCGTTAGACGTGTCCTTGAAGAAAGCGCGCAGATCATCACTTGTGTCGGGTTCCGCTGATGTCGGTTCTGGGTCCGAGACCATTTCAGCGCGCAGACGCTCGGCCTCTTCCGCATTGATCCGCACCCGTTCAGCTTCATCCGAGCGCCGCTCTACACGGGCGGGGCGGACGGGAAAGCTGGTGACGACCGCGGCGCCATCGTGCTCGGGCCGCGCTTCTTCTTCCACAGGGTTGACCAACCTTAAAGGTGCGGCTTCGGCCTGAGTCTCGCTGTCGGATTTCCGAGCCGGGCGCACCGGCTGCACCTTGGATGCGTCCGAGGGGCTTTTGTCGATCTGATACCGGGCCAGCTGATCGGCACGTTTGTCCATAATCTGCTCAGTGATCTCCAGGAAGCTGTCGATCATCTTTCCGCCACCGCTGCGAGACCACATCTCAGCATCACCGGTTTTGTCGCGGGCAACAATCGCATCCCGAGCGGAAAACAGAATAGAACGATTGAACAGGTGACCTGCCTCACGATTCACGCGACGCAAAACCTTTTGACGGTCCTTGAGGTTCAGCGCGTCCGCGCGAGTGATCAAAAGCAGCGAGTTGTTTTGCAAACGTTCAGGCAGTGATACCCATGTCGCACGCTCAGTCTCGCGCCAGGCTTGGGTCGCGTGTGTACACCACAATACCCCATTGGCCTGACCGACGGCCCGTTGCCAGACATCCGTCGAGATTTTAGGATCCGAGATACCGGGCGTGTCAATCAGATCGACGGCCTCAAGAATATCGGCTTTCAGAAATACCCGAATGAATTGCGCGTCGTTGACGCCCACGGATTCCAGATCGTCCAGTTCGATAACCTCGACCGAGCCGTCATGGCGCTTGATATAGGGTGAGCGATCACCCCAGCTGAACCAGACTGGCGGCAGTTGGGTTGCGGTAACCTGCGTGGGCAAGGTCTGCGTTCGTAGCAGAAAATTCATCAACGTAGACTTACCGGCACTGAATTCGCCCATCAGGGCGAAAACAGGCTTACGGCGGGACCACTGCTCGATACGTTCCCATGTCTTCGGTGAAACAAAGCGTGATTGTGTATCTTTTGCCATTTTTCTACTTATGCCGCTTCGTTGCTTAGATCTTTTAGGATGTCACCCAGAATCTCATCTTTGGATTTCTGGGGCTGCAAACCCGCCATGGCCGCTGCAGTTTGACCTGCGTTTTTATCGGCCGTCGACGAAATGCTCAGCAGAGTTTCCTTCTGCTCGCGCATAAAGTCTGTCAGGGTTGCGCGGACGTTTTCCAGCACCGCGGCAATCTGGTTTTCCTCGATATCTTTAGTGATCGAGTTGGCCTCGGATGCAATCAGACGTGTGTAGTCCGCAGCGTAGGCTTCAAAGCCTTTGCGCCTTTGCCACCATCGCCGCCACCAGGTGCTTTGCAGATCCAGAGCAATGGTCCGACCGATGCCAAGAGGCGGCGGGACGCGGGGCACAATGGGTGCTTCAATGCTGAACTCGCCCAGATGGTTGCCCAATATCTTTTGGTACAACGCCTCGACATCTGCCGCAGCGGTTCCATACAACGCTCCAGCATCCTTACGCATTGCGCGAGCAAAGCTGAAATAAGCTGCCTTTTGCAGTGTGCGTAACCCAGCCGGGTCGTATTGCCATGTACCTTGTTCGCCGTTCTTCTCAAGATGGGCGATCAAAGAATCCGTTGCCCGTTTGACAAAGTTGGCTTCGGCTGCGCTTAGACGTTCCAACACCTTGTCACGCAGGGCATTTGTCAGCTCGGCCGCTTTCTTTTCATATTCCGCTGCCACGGTGTTGATTGCATCTTCAGGCGATACACCTTCCAAATCCCTCGAAATGCCTTCACCGTCGGACAAGTTCTTTGCAACTGCTGTGGCACGGATTTGGCTGGCGATGTTGCGCGCGCGATGACGCACACGATCCATCAACCGCGCTCCGGCCCCTTCAGCAATGCGCTCATTGATGGCCAAAAGCAGATCGGGCAGGCCGGACAAGGCCCAAATCTTATCCAGTGAAGGTGCCTGATCCCCGAACCCAGCGGCCAGGTAGAACGTGTTCAGTGCCTCACGCGACTCTTCGGTCAGAATGTCCGGGTTTCCGGTCAAGGCTGCTTCGGCCCACAAAGCACTGCCAAACACGACGCTGGTATTGGTGTCGATGTTGTTCTGCTTCAGCGTATCCTGAATGCGGTCGCGGATTTCAGGCACTTGATTGACTGGATCTGAAAGTTCATCGATGCGGTTGACGAACAGGACAATCTGGCGGTTCTCAAACTGCGCAATAATGCGCATCAAAGCCATGTCCATGGTGGTTAGCGCCTGACTTGCGGCCAGAACGACGACACAAACCTCAGACCCTCGCAGACTGCGCAGAGTGATTTGTTCGCGCACCATGAATGTGTCGTTCACACCGGGTGTGTCGCAGAGCTTGAGCGCGATCGGATATTGCGGGATGTCCATGTACAGCTCAGCTGACTTCGTGACATCAGCAAACCGTCCGGTTTTTGGATCGATATCCGGATCGTCTTCGTCGCCCAAGCAAACATAGCGTTGGATCAATTCCTCATCGAAATGATCATACTGATGGCTCTGACCAAGAATCAGGTCGAAATGCTTGCCCAAACGCTCTTCGGATTTGGCTTTCATGTCACCGATCTGGCGGCGGATGTCGTCCATCTCGTCATCCGCACCCGCTCGGTTCGCCAATTCGCCCAAACGACCGCCGCCGACCATCAGGTTGTCCCATTCTTCCTGCTCAAAGAATGTGAACTTGGCTTTGGTGTCGCCTGGCGGACGCGTGTTGATGTTCAAGGTCGTGACAACCGACGTCCAAGGGTTGACGTCTGAGGGTAACAGGGCAGGGCGCCCGGCCAGAATATTAACAATCGACGACTTGCCTGCCTTGACCTGGCCCACCATCGTGATGCTGGCGGTGAAATTTTCCATTCGCGTCTTGAGGGTGGCCAGCCGCGCCGAGGAGCGCGCATCTGCCACCTCAGTCAATTGATCGATCTGCGCCGTCAGCGACGACATAGCAGAGGTCATCGGAGCCAATGCCTCGTTGCCGACAGACAAAAGGTGATCGTTGCGCGCCATGCTTAACCTCCGGTTCCCGTAGCAGCAATCTGGGGTTCGTGCGACACGCGCCCCGTAGGTAGGCCTGTCAATGTGTCAATACGTGCGATCAAATCCAGCGCGTTGCCCAGAATCTCGGCTTCGGCACGTGGGGTAATTGTTTCGTAGGCTTTGGAATCCGCCAGCACTTCGATAGAGCTGAAGCGATCACCGTTCTCAAGTCGCGCCACGCGGCGCCCTGTCGGGAAACCCAGAGATTTCGCCGCCGGCAAAGGCATCCGGGCGTTTGCCAGCAGATAATGTTCACCTGAATGGGTGCGCAACGAAATACCAAAGCCCGTATTTGGATAGTCCCGGTTCAGAGTTTTGAGTTCGCCAAGAAAGCTCTCGCGAGCGAAAAAGACAGCGTCTTGCTCGGCGGCAACGGAGGAATTCAGATCGGTCACAGCAGAAAACCTTGTACTGGAGTTGAGCAGAAAACTCGTACCGGTGCCAAATTGGCGAAAAAGACTCATTAACTCCTTGCAACCAAGAAGAACCTTCAAGGCGGTCTTAATTTGACGCGAATAAGATTTTTTGGCGGTTGAAATGTGGCGGCAACATGGCAGAGCCAACCTAAGAATGCCTCAACCTTTGCGAGTATATTGCTCTCAACCAGTTGGTGCAGTCGCTTCTGCCGACCATTTTGCAGGGTTGGCTTGTCGACTGTGAACTGCCGTTCAGTAATTAATTGAAAATACTAATTTATTGGATGAGCATGTGGCCGAGCGCTCGATTTTTGCGGTGCCAGATACGCTAGTCATGGGTGTGTTTTATCCTACTTCGACATCCGAAAACCACAACGTACTTGCGGAAGACTGAGCGTCTTCTCAACGTAAGCGCGTTCGCATTGCGAATTGATCGGAGTGCCCCATTCACCGCAAACTTGTGGAAGCTTTGCTTTGAAAAATGCCGATGTCTGGTCGAGTCAACCGCACGCGATCAACCCTCATCAAGGTATATGTCTTCCGAACCAACGACGCGTTTCACGCAGGCCAGAACCGATAATCCCTATCAGTTCCATTCAAGTGAACAAACTTGCTGTTTCGTAAATTTTACCTCTCGCACTCGGCATCAAGCTTTGTTAAGAGCGCAGCAGTACGGCGCTGAAGCGCATGGTTGCGGGTGTGGCGAAATTGGTAGACGCACCAGATTTAGGTTCTGGCGCCGCAAGGCGTGGGGGTTCAAGTCCCTCCACCCGCACCAAATTTAACATAATCATGATTATACCACGCATATACATTCAAGGGGCACATTCTAAACTCGGTTGCGACAAATCCCCTATCTTGCTGAAAAGCAAGGAG
>NZ_WVRF01000037.1:0-1680 GCF_013110775.1 Ruegeria sp. HKCCD7296 | reverse complement strand
GTGATGATGTTCTGAGGTAGCATCCTCCGCTTTCAAAAGATGACAATGCTTGAACGTTGTCTTAACCTCGCTGCATGAGAGCTCGCCTTGCTGTGATCTTGATGGCCGACCTGGTCGGCTACACGTCCGCAATGGAGGCGGATCAGTCGCTCACAATCGAGCTGGTCCGAGACCTCCGTGATAAATTGCTGGAACCAGAGGCCATCCGAAGAAGCGGCGAAATACTGAAGCGTATGGGTGATGGATGGATAATCGCCTTTCCTTCAGTATCAGCGGCAATCGAAACCGCTCAGTTTGTGCAGTTGGCCTTGGTCGACCATGAGAAAATCAGGCTTAGGATGGCTGCGCATCTCGGGGAAATCGTTCAAGACGAGGCCGACATATATGGTGCCGGTATAAACATCACCGCACGCCTGCAAACCGAGGCTCCACCCGGTGGTGTAATGATCTCCGAAGACCTTAAGCGGCAGTTGGACGAAAAGCTTTCAGCGGGCTTCAGCGATGCGGGTAGATTCGATTTAAAGAACCTTGCCAATCCTGTGAATGGGTTTCAATGGCGGCCCGCCACACAGCGTGAAATTGAACTCACCGAATTGCCTTCCATTGCAGTCGAGCCGGTGAAAAGTGCTCCCGAAACGAGAGAGACGCTTGAGGTTTGCGCTGACCTGCAGGAGCAGCTGGTTCACAGTCTTTCGCGCCGCACTGGAGTGCGTGTAATTGCAACAGATTCAACATCCGAGACCAAAGCGACTTACAGCCTGAGGTGCAGGTTGCGCTGCCGGAAGAGCGAAGCAAGGATATCGTCCAGCCTTACCCGGTTGGGAGATGGACAGGTAACCTGGTCGCGCTTCTTAAACGGAGATTCTGAGGATTTGTTTGAATTAAGCGACCGGGCTGCAGAACAGCTGTCGGACGAATTACGTCTGCAGATCAATGCGTTTGATGGTGACCGACTTAATGACATCCCAGACGATCAATTGAGCCCTAGTGAGTTGAGATCCCGAGCGGCTATGCTGTTTTACCGTGCCACCGTCGAGGACTATGATCATGCGGGTAAACTACTGGAGCGAGCGCTTGGACTTGATCCCGAGAATGGGTCTGGGCTTGCAATGTGGTGTGAAGCCAAACTCTACCCCCTAGAAGCATGCTATCGCGAGGCTGATCCTGATTTGCGTGTGCGGATCATAGAGTCTTCGAACAAGGCCGTTCAAGCTGCGCCCCGCTCTGACTACTGTTGGTATACGCGGGCACAGGTACGCGCGCGCATCGCGGGTGATCTGAATGGCGCCCGAAAGGACATTGATAGGATTTTCCGACTCAATCCCAGCTACGTTTTGGGTATGGAGGCGAGTGGTTACACAGAAATCATTGCCGGCAACTGGGAAGCTGCTCGGAAAAGTTTAGCGAAGGCCGTGGGTCGTTCCGGCGAAGATCCTTTTCTTCCGTACCGGCTTTACCCCCTTTCGATTGCCCACATGATGGCAGGTGATAAGCAACGTGCTATCGAAGCTATTTCAGACGCGACTGAAATGCGTCCCTACTGCAGACACTTCTGGTTAGTGAAGTCGTGGATACTCAGGAAGTCGGGAATGCCCTCGAAAGCTGAAACTGCTGCAGAACGTGCTGAAGCGCTGTCAGAAAAAGCGGATATCCTCGCACAAAATCTTCATCTGCCTGACC
>NZ_WVRF01000036.1:0-1736 GCF_013110775.1 Ruegeria sp. HKCCD7296 | reverse complement strand
AGAAAAAAATTATCTCCGTCAACTTGCAAAGCAGATAGTCACACCCATTTATTAATCATGTTAACCGCCCGCATCCCGTGGGCACCATGACCAGCGTCCAGAGGCGCTATAGCGGTTTGGTCCGCTATGAGGTTCCGCAAGAGCCTCCTCATCTCAGCTTACAACAAACACCACAGTCGAGGTCTGTCTCGTTGATGGCTTAATGCTGTCTTCGGTTTCGCTCGGCTTGTCACGTCTTCAGGGCCTCAGTGTGCTCTGGGCGTGGTCGCATATATTGAGGACCAAATTGACTCATGGAAGAAACACACGCTGGAAAGACCCTAGATGCTTTTCCGATCACAAATCCGCACTACTCCAAACTACTAGATGTTCACCGATATTCGGAACACCCGAATGTTACCCATCTGACCAAGCAGGTCTGGGCAAAATGTTATGGGGAACCAGAAAGCAGCAGCCCAAAGAAGGGTGGCGTGAGACCCAAGGCCAACAGTTTCGTTCAACTTCGGACCATATTGCTTGATCTTTATGTGGCTTGGGATGCCGACCCTGAGCTGTCTGTTGGCGTGGCAATGAGCAACACGGCCTGGAACACAGATTCTCGGTATAACAAGATTGGGTTGTCCCGATTGGCACCGAAGATAATCCATCGCCTGCACGAAGTTGGTTACATCTCGTTGGCGGCTGGCAGCTATGCCGGTCCCGGAGCCAGCACGAACCGCACCACCCGGATAAGGGCGGCAGAACCGCTTAGGCAGATGTTTCGGGAAGCTAAGTTCGGACCACAGCATATCCTGACCCATCCGAGAAAGGAGTGCATTCTCATGCGATCCAACGAGACGTCAGAAAGAAACATCGAATACAAGGATACTCCGGCAACTGAGCAGATGAGAGCAGATCTGATGAAGTACAACAGCCTGCTGCTGCGCACCTTCATCGACATACCCGATCAGGAAGACACTTTCATTGAGCGCCCGATTAAGTCTGGTGTCCGCGCGGGCGAGACAACCCGAGTTCCCATCTGTGGGTTTGATAACTTCGTTCACCGTGTCTTCAATCGCAACGACTGGTTATGCGGTGGTCGCCTCTATGGCGGTTGGTGGCAATCGGTGGGTTCAGAGGTTCGAAAGCGCATCCACATCAATGACGAACCGACTGTCGAGGTGGACTATCAAGCCCTTCATGTTGGGATTCTGGCAGCAAAGAGAGGAGTGGAGCTGGAGGGTGATCCTTATGAGCTGGATGATGAATTATTGCCTGAATTGGATAACGTGAAGCAGCGCAAGTTGGTGAAACTGCTGATCCTCATGGCTCTGAATGCCAAGAACGAGCGGTCAGCTTATAGTGCGTTCCGGGACGCTTCTCCAGTTGGCTCGATGGCAAAGTCGATGAAGAATGCGGAACTTCGGCTGGTGTTAGACGCTGCTATCAAGAAACACCCTTTCCTCGAGGAGGACCTCTGCGCGGATCGTGGGATATCGCTGATGAACACGGACAGTTTGATGGCTTCAATGGTGATCAGACACTTCACCAGACAGCGGATACCTGTCCTATGCATCCACGATAGTTTCCTGATCGGCTACTCGTATGCACTAAGGCTCAAGACGGCCATGAAAATTGCAGCCATGCGTGTTCTTGGTTGCTCGGTTGCCCTGTCCAATAATTATCTGGGGCTCGATGAGGTGGAACAACGAACTCCCAGCTTAGTAGATGATTACATGGACATGCGCTATCTCGCC
>NZ_WVRF01000033.1:0-7458 GCF_013110775.1 Ruegeria sp. HKCCD7296 | reverse complement strand
TTGAAGTCCGGGCATCAGCATTCCTTGGTGGGTCGGAAGTTAACGTGACAACACCCATAGTGGTTCTAGTTCTTTTACGCAGGGGGGGACGTAGCGTGCCCTGAGCGGAAGTGTCAAAATCTTGTTGCGTACGCTCGCAGCACAGTTTTCTCGGCTCAGGCGCAATTTACAGGGTACGGGACGGAGCGGCCATTTGATCGCACCGCGGGTACTTGTGCAGAAGCGGCGCGAAAATCGCTGCGTTGCAGCCAATGTCATCAGGCCAGTCATTCATAGTCACGGGGAAGCCTTGATCACATACTCCTCTTTCGCCGCACTCAGGCCAGACAATTTCTTTCGGTAGTTTACTAAGGATCTTGGTCACCGGCAGTTTCAAAAACTACCTGCCCTGGCGGTACTTGCATTGCGACAAGGGAAACTTCCTTGACTCTATTCTGGCTAAGGACCACAAAAGTGCATTGGTGAAAATTACTCGTCGCCGCGATGCTGCCGTCTTCGATGATCCAATGGCCTTCAGAATAACTGTAGCATGTGCCCCAGCATAGGAACGGGTTTCGCTGGGGTCTTCGTGATGAGCTAGTTCCTCGCAAGCATACACAACTGTCACCTGACAAGTCCCAGTCGTCGCGTGACTCATGAAAGAAGGCGCCGTATGAACAACACATGGCTAATAATTAGCGTGCTTGATGCCCGATAGATCAGGCCCCAGGCTTCGCCTCAATCTGTCATTCATCGTGTTTTCGAACCGCGTTCTGTGTTTGATCCCGACACTCTTGTTGTTGCTCACAGGGACGCAGCTTCCTGCCCAAGTCACAGGCAATGCCGACGGAATGGTTTGTGAGGAAGGTTTCGAAAACAAAAACGGATCCTGCCAAAAAACAGACTTACCAGAAAACGCATATTTGACGGGTAGCTCCTATGGCAGTGGCTGGGAATGCAAACATGGTTTCCAGCATGTCGGGGAGTTTTGCGAGGAAATCAATGTTCCTGAGAATGCCTACCTTGCATCGACTGGAGATCGATGGGTGTGCAATCGGCTCTTCCGGCAAGTCGGAGAAAAATGCGAAGAAATGACTGCGCCGCAAAATGGGTACGTTGAAACCCGGTTTGGCGCACAGGAAATACACTGCAACTGGGGATTTCGTAAGGAAAGCCAGGATTGTGTTGCGATTAGTGTCCCAAGCAACGGCCGTCTGACTGACAAAAACAGCGCGGATGGTTGGGTATGCCTCAGAGGTTACAGGGCAGCGGAGAGCGGCTGTGAGCCTGTGGCCGTTCCACTGCATGCATACCTTGCGCCTGAAACCTACTCTGGATGGAAATGCGAACGTGGCTTTCGCGCAAACCAGGACAGGTGCGTTGCGATCCTTGTCCCTTCAAACGCTCATTTGAATCGGAGAGGTGATGGTTGGGAATGTAATCGGCCGTTCACAAGACAGAACGATAAGTGCACCGAAAATATGCCGCGAAAATAGGTTGGGGAAATCAATATCGCCTGACATATCCGGAAGGACCAAGCCGTGAACCATAACTCGATTGACGAAAACCTGGGCAAAATGCTCAAAGCCGAAAGGGCGCATCGCTGGTCCTACAGAGTGAAGATGTTTATCGCGTTAGCGGTGTTTGTTGCGGCCATAATTGTGGTCGTGTTTCTCTGATGCGCAAAAATGCCCCTCAAGTAACCCTTCACGGTTCAAAGATATCAGTTCGTGGTCTGGAACAAAGAGCATTTCAGGACCGCAGTGTTCGTAAGTCGCGGAACGCCGACGTATCAGGCGTGATTGAAGAAGAGTTCGGAAAGTACTTGATTAAGGCTGGTATTCTGAGCGGCAACAGCGTTGCGCGCGCATTCCCCAAGCCACCAGCTCAAACGCAGGCAATGATTGCCGATGCAGTTGGCGAAACACCGGCATTGGCCATTGAAGCCTTAAAAGAAATTCTCAAAGCACGAGACAGGAAGCGTAGCGGTCAACGCCGATTGGAGGGAAACTCCGGTACCCTTGTTCCCAGCGAAAGAGAATATGCCGAGGCATTGCGCCAGATCAGGCTGACCCCTGCACAGGTTACAATGCTCAAAACACTTACAATCGCAGGCAAGGAGGGTCTGACCATTGGTCACTTGTCTCAGGCGGCTGGTTACAAATCGCGCGAAGCGTCCGTCAAGGTCTTCAAGAAAATCGGGCTATTGATCGCAGAATATCTGGAACTCGAGCTTCCCGAAGCCGGATCGGCACAGAATGATGGCGCCGCACAGGTTCTGGCATTTTCTCACATCAAAAGTGACGATGAACCAGCGACTTGGATCATGCATCAGGAACTGCGCGATGCTGTTCGTTCGGTTCTATGACGCACGTTCCAGCCCCAGCTTTTGCAACGAACTCTGAACCGGAACAATTGCACGAAAGGTTGCTCACGTAGCTTATGTTGGAGAAAAGACCATATCCGCTCGACCTGATCTATGTACCTGTGAAACGGGCGAAAACGCTTGATCAACAAAAAGTTCTGACGCTGGCCGAAGATATCCTGAAGAACGGCCAGAAGACGCCGATCCAGATACGCGCGGACAACAAGAGGTTCGTGCTGATCGAAGGCCTTCACCGACTGGAGGCCATTCGCGCCCTAGGCGGTGACACTGTCGAGGCATATCTGGTGCGCGCCAGACTACACTGAGTTGTTATTGGTGTTCGACAAAGCCTCGGAAAATGTCAGCAAGCGCTGACTTTTTTCGTCCCAAAGGTGCAATCGCGCACAATGAAAGCTCTCATATAAAGTAATACGCTGGCAATCTTCCAACTCGGAATGGTCACGCAAAACCTCGTTTAACCGATAAAACGGTATGCGGCTGGCAAGGTGGTGAACATGGTGCACACCAATATTGGCAGAGAACCAACGCAGGATGCCTGGTAGGGCATAGTGAGAACTTCCAAAGAAAGCGGCGTTCTGAAGATTCCACCCCTCTTCCCGTTCCCAGGTCGTGTGTTCAAACTGGTGCTGAATATAGAAAAGCCAAATACCAATCGACGCGGCGACGATCATGGTTGGCAGGAATACATAAACCAATACATCCAGGCCTCCGATCCAAAAAATCAGAGCCAGGACCACCGCAATCGCGGCGTTTGTTCCCATTGCACTTGCCCAATACAGCCAGCCTGACCGCATGAACCCAAAAGGCAAGCGATTTTGAAGAAAGAACGTGTAGACCGGTACGATACAGAACAGGAAGAAGGGGTTCCGGATTAACCTGTAAGCGGCACGACTGGCCCACTTGCGCTTCAGGTATTCCTCTACAGTCAACGTAGGGATATCGCCCATCCCGCGCCGATCAAGGTTGCCGGTTGAGGCGTGGTGAATCGCATGGCTTTGCCGCCAGACGTCATAAGGTGTGAGGGCGAGAACACCCAGGACCCGGCCTGTCCAATTGCAAACGGTACGGTTTCTAAAGAATGATCCGTGACCACAATCATGCATGATGATGAAGATACGCACCAGAAATGCGGCGTTCAGGATGGCCAGTAGAACAGCGACCCAGATACTAAGGGATAGTGCAAACCACGCTGCGCCCCATAGCGCGAAAAAGGGGATGACAGTGATTGTCAGTTCAAAAACGCTACGCTTCGTATCGGGCACACGGTATTGCGCGAGCGCCCGGGTCAATTCCTGCTGTTGCAACTGACTTGTTCTCCAACGGCTCTTAGGAGCCCTCTGAGCAAACGGGCACCCCAGAAGGGTGCCCCTAGCAGGCTATGCAAGTGCCAGGTTGGCGGCGCTGTCGCGTCCGTCACGGCCAGCCTCGACGTCGAAGGTAACCTTCTGGCCGTCCTTCAATTCGCTAATGCCGGAACGTTCGAGTGCTGAAATATGCACGAACACGTCGCGCTTGCCATCTTCAGGTTCGATAAAGCCAAAACCTTTGGTCGAGTTGAACCATTTTACTGTGCCATTTGCCATGGTCGAAGTCTCCTAATACTTGCCGCCCGCATTATTGCGGCGACTCGGCGTGGTCGGTCTGAATCGAAAGACTGAGCGCCGAATTTGGGAGACAGCAGGTCGAAAAAGAAAAACGTTAGCCTTGTGTATATGGACTTCGAGTACGCACGATACAAGCCTTGATACAATAGAAAGCAACAGAAGATCTGAGTCTGCCTAGCCCAATTTAGGACAAGGATAAGCAGAACCATTGCTCTGCGATTCGGAAATCAGAGGTCGGCTTCATGATAAAAACCTGCCGAGTGCGTATACAGCAAATTGATTGCTCAGGCACGGTAGGTAGGGCTCACTGTCCGAAATCGCAGTGTGCTTCAAGAACACCGCGGCGAGGCAAAAATGTTCATTGATTGATGGAAACATTGCTAAATCAACGAGTTGACTTCTCTAACGAACGGTAGATTCTGCGCGGCCCGAATCTTGGGTCATGCTGCGTTGGCATAGGGCGACTGCGAGCCTCAAAGTGCCATTAGTAGGTCCGTATCTGCGCAAGCATCGGGCAAAAAACGTTCCCGATGTTACAGTTGGCCGTAAGTTCATTCAGGGCGGCCTCCAATCGCTTAAGTTCGATTATCTTCATACGCACATTGGAGATATGAAGCTCGGCCAGTTCCTTAACGGATTGGCAATCCTCGCTATCGCCTTCGGACAGGTTGAGAAGCACCTTTGCATCGGCAAGCGAAAAACCCAAGTCTCGGCACTTCCTTAGAAAACGAAGCCGTCCAACATCGTGCGCGGAGTACATGCGTCGATTATTCGATGCCCTTTCTGGTTTCGGCACGACCCCTTCGCGTTCGTAATAGCGGATAGTTTCAATTCCGACTCCGCTCCGCCGGGATGCTTCCCCAATCGCAAACATGTGAGATTTCCTGCCTTGATCCTGAAGTGGCTACAGACGTTATACGAGAAGTTGCTGTCTCTACAACTCCGCGCGTCATGGCTCATGAGGGAAACAGAATGCAGAAATACCTTAGCCTCAACTATTTGGGATCGCTATCAGCGCTTGGCGTCGCGACTTGCTGCGTTTTGCCCATGACAATGATGTTACTGGGGCTGGGCGGCAGTTGGTTGGCAATCTTTGGGAAGGTTGCGGCAGCGAGTTACTATGTGCTGACGATTTCAACGGCGCTCGTCGCGATATCGTGGCTGGTATCTTATCGGCGCGGTTCCTTACCGACGTTGAAATGGCGGCTTGCAGGAACGACTCTAATCAACGGCGTGGCTTGGGTCGTTGTGTTTAACGAGGCACGGATTAACGATTACCTGATCATGCAGATGTGAGACTATGACAAAACAAACTGTAGTCCTAGAAAGCACCCTGACTTGCCCGAAATGTGGCCACAGCGAAACCGAGCAAATGCCAACGGATGCTTGCCAGTGGTTCTATGAATGCAAGTCGTGCAAAACAATTTTGAAGCCGTTGGAAGGCGACTGTTGTGTTTACTGTTCATATGCCACGGTCCCGTGTCCACCAATTCAGCTAGGCGATAGCTGTTGCGGATGAAGTGAAGGACGGCTTTGTCGGGCGAACTGTGAGCTGCCGCCGCGAGCATCGCTGCAATTTGCATGAGTGACCGGTTTTTCCGCTGCTTGGCGGCACTAGATATTCGGCAATCGCAGCGTTTTGCTGCTGCAAGCGCATGCAGCAATAAAACCCAGGGTACAGATTGGGCTCCAAGCGGTCATGCGGCATTGCAGCATTCTACAAGGGCTACACGAAATCTGACTGGCAGCTTTCACAGTCTTAGCCGGTTTCTCTTGCATGTGCGGAGAAAGTCCGCTTCCCGCCCTTGGCACCGGAATCTTCCATTTATCCCGGGTATTCCGATGGGTTTCCGCGTGGCGCTGTGTTTTTAATAATGTGCTATTTTCAGCGCTATAGACGCTTTAAAAATGTACTTTTCAAAGAGATCCTCTTGCCTTTTCTTTGAAATTATACGATTTAGGGCGTCATGAACGCTGGAAGATCGCAAAATCTGAAGAAAGTTCTCGACTCGGTGCCCGCTGGGTATCTCGTCGATGCCAACTGGCTCACCGCCCATGGCATAGCCTACGAAACCTTTCGCGACTATGTAAAACGGGGCTGGCTCGAACGCGTTCACCGCGGCGTTTTCCGCCGACCTGTTCCCAATCCGCCCGCATCAAACACCATTGACTGGAAGGCCTGCCTGATCTCGATGCACCATATCATGGGCTATGATATTCATGTCGGCGGCAAAACTGCTCTCTCTCAACAGGGCTACGACCACTACCTGCATTTGGGAGACAACGCCCCTATCTGGATCTATGGCTACAAAATACCCAACTGGCTCACGAAGCTGCCACTCAATGCACCTATAGAAACGCGCAATACGTCGTTGTTCACTGACCAGGCACTTGGCGTTACAAATGACGACCTAAAATCTGAAAACTCCCTCCCGTGGGACTGGCAACTGCGCATGTCGGCCCCCGAACGGGCGGTCATGGAAGCTATGGACGAATTGCCGGACCATGAGAGTTTTCACAACCTCGACATGGTGTTCGAGGGCTTGACGACGCTACGACCTAAGTTGCTCTCGGCGCTCTTGTTGAGCTGCAAGAAAATAAAAATCAGGCGCCTCTTCTTCGTTTTTGCGGATCGCCACAATCACCCCTGGCGCAAACGACTTGATGCTGACGCCTTCAACCTCGGGACGGGGGATCGAGCATTGGTCAAAGGTGGCCGGATACATCCGCGATATCGTATCATGGTACCGGAAGAGTTCGCCACGACAGAGGCAGAAAATGGCGCGTAGGAACTATGAATCCCAGGTCGCCCTTCTCGTGCGTGTATTGCCTTACGTAGCGAAGGAAGAGATATTCGCGCTCAAGGGCGGGACAGCAATCAACCTCTTCTATCGCGATCTACCGCGGCTCTCGGTTGATATCGACCTGACATATCTGCCGATAAAAGAGCGCGAACAGAGCCTCGCCGAGATCAACGAAGCCATGGATCGTATCGCTAAGTCGATCGAAAGGGGCATCAACGGGGCCAAGGCTCAAAGAATAAAAGGAGGTGGGGGCGGCGCCACCCGCGTGCTTGCGCGTCTGGAAGGTGCAGAAGTCAAAATCGAAACCTCGCCAGTCACGCGCGGCGTTGTTCACGACCCCGAAACCCGGGCGGTCTCCGACGCTGTAGCAGACGCGTTTGGCTATGCAGAAATTCAGATCGTCTCATTCGAAGATTTGTTCGGCGGTAAGCTCCACGCAGCCGTGGATCGCCAGCATCCACGCGATCTCTATGATGTAAAGCTTCTCTATGAACACGAAGGACTGACGGATGATCTGTTCCGGACTTTCCTGATCTACATCGCCTGTTCGGCACGTCCGGCACACGAATTGCTGAATCCCAACCTGATTGCCCTAGATCAACCTTATGTGCGTGAGTTCGAGGGCATGACTAGGCTCAGGACTCATAGCCAAAAGATAACGAGTGCGGCGAGCGCGATTGCAGAG
>NZ_WVRF01000032.1:0-9614 GCF_013110775.1 Ruegeria sp. HKCCD7296 | reverse complement strand
TTGAAGTCCGGGCATCAGCATTCCTTGGTGGGTCGGAAGTTAACGTGACAACACCGGAATGCCTGTATTGGCATCCGTATCCAATCCTCGCCGGTATCGGGGTCTTGATGCAGTCCGCCCGGAAACAACCTGTCCCCATATTGCTTGAGCATCTCTTTTGTGAGGTTCGGGAAAAACTGAGTATAGGGCATCAATGGCCCTTCACTTTCTAAAACCCGCCAAACTTCGACTTCGCCTATCAGGCACAACATGGCACACTCCTTTCCACCAACCTACTTAGTTTCTGGAAAGGCACCAAGGCAGTCTCTGCCTCGAGCCAAGCCTATCTTAGAAACAGCGCATGACAGCTTCGTCCCGCAAGCCGGAACTGCAAAGCGCGGATTTGAATGTCCGTTTTGGGCTGCCTGCGGCCCTTTGGAGAAAAAATCGGATGGCCGCAAAGTCCGCATCTCGGAAGTCATCATGCTTGGATTGGAAGGTCCGCTTTGGGCTGCGACCAGCCAATCATGCAAACCGCAGAGTACGGCGGCATAGAGCCCAAACTTGCCGTTGGAGGATAGGTTGCGAACGTCTGCTTTATCCTCTCTTTCACTGAGCTCGAGCTACGATTGTGGTTTTAAGCGCCGGGTTTCGAAAGGAAGCTACGCTACATCCGGCTTTCAACGCGAACCTGTCTGGCTAAAACTGTGACAAGCTTCTCGAAAACGAAGTTTTCAACTTTGCCAGAGAAGCCATCCAATCATCATTAGCCTGTAATTCTACATCGAATTGACGGGCCGGTTAATCAGCGGAGGCCGGCTCTCAGAATACTAAGTGCTAGACAGAAGTTTCGGTTTTTTTCTGTCTCATAAGTTGAATCTCAACCTCAGCCCGAACACCAGAGGATCATCATCGGAGAAGCCGGGATTGTTCAAATATTGGACATCTGCCGTGAGCGCGAGGTTGTCGGAGATATCCAGCCGGTAAAACGCTTCGACGGTGGTTTGCGTGTCAAGGCTTTGATCGGTTGGGTCGGCGACCGTCACGCCAAACCCGAACAAGTCGTCATAGAACCCGGGGCGCCACATGACCCCGGCGTTGACCGCACGTCTGGCAATCGGGGCCTCGCCGTCGGACCAGCCAAGGCGGCCGAACAGCATAACGCTTTCGTCAAGGGTCACATTGCCCGACAGCATCGCTCCGTGACTGCTGGGCACGCCGGCGTCTTCTCTGTCATCCACATGGAATACACCGAGGTGAACATTGGTGAGGTACCGTTGGTCTCTTGCAGGCGTCCAGCCGATCTCTCCGTAGGTGAAGAACTCCGAACCGCCGGGAAACCAGTCTATATCCGTCAATGATCCATTGGCATCGCTGACCACGCCAAGTGCGTAGATCTGATCTGTAAAGTAACCACCGCCAGCAATGCCAAAGCCGGGATCGGGAATGGGAAGGACTGGACTGAACAGAATTGAAAAATTCGAAAAGGTCGTGCGGGGATTCACATAGCCAAGGATATCGGAATAGTCGCCGGGGTCGATGCGACCTGCAACGAAGCCTCCGTCGATGCCGGACAGCGCCTGCGACCAATAAGCAACCGACAGCGTTGAATCTGTGTCGCTGAAGGTCGTTGCCGTGACACCGAGATATCCGATTTCGCCCGCGAGACCGCCCGGCGCGATATCCGTTCCTAGCCGATGACGGTTTTCGAGGATGAAGACAAAGCTACCCGCATTTTCACTGCCACGATTAAAGAGTGCCCAGTTGCCAATGATCCGCGCCTGCCCGGATGCCGCCTCGTCGGTGCCACTCAGGCTGTCTGAAGACTTCTGGTACAGCGCTTGGTAGTCGAAGGACAAATTCAACCCAGTGCGTTTGGCAAAAGCCTCGCGCGACTGTTCGAAGGGATCGAAAAACCGATCCAGCCCCGGCAATCTGGAATTCTCGAGACGCCGGAGCCTGTCCTGCTCCAATTGCGCCTGAGCCGACGCTGGCCCCCCGAGCGATGCGGTGGCTGCCGCCTCCAGTTGCCGTACCGTGCTGTTCTCTTGGGCTGCCGCCCCGGATGCGATGGCCGCCACTCCTGCGCAAACGCTCATGGTCTGTTTCAACCGCGCCATTGCAACTGTTACATTGAGGTTTGAGCGCATGGTTTTGTTCCTGATACGACTGACACTACTTCAAATCATCCTGCGCCTTGATCTCGGGCACGCGGGACAACGCTTCGGCCATGTCCGCGCTGCTCATCAATTCGATCATCTGGTAGTCGTCCAGCAGTCCATCCCCAAGACGGCTGACGTAAAACGCCTGAATGAAGGTGGGATCGTCAGGTAGCAAAACAGTGATATAGTTTTTCCCGTTTCCGAGCCCCCAATAGTAACTGAGAAGCTCCCCGCCAAGCGCCTCAATTCCACCTTTGACGCTAGCTGCACGATCGCCTGGATTTGCAATCTGCATTTCCCACGCGGCACTGTTGGACGTGCCAATGAACAAAAACGTGCGCATGTTTTGGGTATCTTCTGCAGTTGCCAATGTGGCGTATCCCGCCATAAGAGCCCCTAGGATAAGATGTTTCATCGTACGTCCTTTCGATGAAGAGCCTGACGAGGTTATTGGTTCTCTGTTTGAGATTGACGGTTTTGCTTGAGCTTTTCGGCGAGACCTTCCGCCCAAGCCTTGGTGGCGGCTGATGGATCGGTAGTGCCCACTGACTGGCGGACGTCATTTTTACTGAACGTTTGAACGTCAGTAACATCCATTTCGAAGGTGGCACGCATTGAAACGAAACCGTCGACTACCAACATCCGCTCATCCGACGGCTGGATTTGCAACTGTCCCGTCACAACAATTGGTTCATACATCTCGGTCGACTTCCAGCCATTGGTCAGACGCAAGCGAACCATCTGGTTTGGCGGTGGTGGTGGTACGTGGCTGCACATTCCCCGCTCTGGAACCAGATAGCCCACAGGCGTGCCGTCCTCGGCGGCGGGTGCCGGAATGACAAATCCACCCAGCTTGATGATTTCCCCGTCTTTCGCCGGATTTCCGGCTTCTCCTGCCAGCTTTCTCCGATCCGCAACAACCCACCTTTGCGAAATAAGCCAATTGGCATCAATCCCCTCGGCTTTCAGCTCCGCCTCGACGTCGGCGAGCTGAGCTTCCAGTTGCGATCGGTCATCTTCCGCAGTGTCTCCGGATGTCAGGCTCTCCTGAGCATTCACAAAGGTGCGCAGTGCGACAAGCTGATCGAAGGTCAGATCACGGAAGGGATCCTCGAAGTTCTGAGCCGCCTCATCAACGAGATCGGGCCAGTCAGTTACCAAAGGTTCGGCAACTGCGGCCTGCCAACAGGCTGAGAAGACAAAGGAGGCGAGGACCGACCGGAAAGCCCTCATTGCTCCGGGCTCCCGGGTATCGTGGTTTCGAGCGCTGCCGGCCGATCAGGGAACTCCGAGTGTTCATCCTCTGGCGTTTCGATATCCGCATGCCACGAGAATGCCTTGTCGCCCAGATCGAGCTCGATTTCACCGTCTGTGATGCGCGCGTACCGGATCGGCTTTCCGGGCCGCAGATCGGTGTTTGCAACGCCGCCGTCGATGATGATCTGACCGCTCACCAGAACGTAGGGAATCCCCTTGGTGAATGATCCGTTCATGCCCTTTTTCATCGATGATGTCTCAGTGATCGTCTCGGGGTTGAAAATTGTGATATCTGCGATCATGCCTTCCTGCATCCGGCCGCGCTCTTGCATCGCCTGAAGACCGACGCGGGAGAAGTACTTGGCGGGGATGTAAGAGGCGTTGTTGACGATCTCCATGAGCGGGATACCCTGCTCGCGGGCTTCGCGGAACACGATGCCATAAGTGCCGGCATTGCGCGGGTGGCCGCCGTACTCTCTGAAATCGGCCTCAACTGGCAGCGGTTCGCCATCGACGAGATAGCCGACGATATCATTGGCGATCGCAATGTCCTTCATGTGGATCCAGCGCTTCAGATCGGCTTCCGGGCGCACAGTGATGAAGATTGGCTTGGACGGGTCCTCTGCCTGTTGACGGAAGAATTCTTCGTCCGTTTCATAGAGCTCCCCGGTGGAGGTATCGAAGATATCCCGCGTCGGAACGATATTGTTCGACTCGATCTTGTCGGGCAGCAGTTGTGGGGTTGCGATGTTGGGATTTCCGGTGATCGCCGGATAGTACTCGGCGAAGATGTCCATGTCGCGCTGCTGCAGGCGGCGGGCGAGTTCGTAAATCTCTTCCCAGCCCTGATTCTGAATGTGCGACAGGATCAGCGCGCCATCCAGGGCCACGGCATTTGCGATCACCTCGTTTGCACCCAGCGAGTAGTAGAGCGGCAGGCTCTCGGTCGGCCCGAACCGTGTATGTGCGCCAAAGTACCGGTCATATTCCTTGGCAAGCTTCTGGAGTGCGAAGATCTCTTTCGGGAAGGTGTTGTACCCCATGTAGCCGACCGTCGTATTAACGGTGATCGCGCCGGCGCGCAGACCCTTGACGTACATGGTCATGACTTCTTCGAGTTGTTCCTTGGATGGGACATCGAGGGCCCAACTGGCATGGCCGTCTTCTTCCTCGGCCGCCCCGCGCGATTTGAGGATGTATGTCGGATCGGATGCCAGTTCGACCGGTACGCCGTCCATAACCACACGACGGATCTCTTCATGTCCCATCCCGGTGCCGTAATTGAGAAAGGAGTTGCCCTCATACTTGTCATAGAACAGGTCGGCATCGGCCACACCGCTTTCCGTGTCCAGGATCGTGGTGGTCCCGTCGTGGGCCATCATCTTCTGATCAAACCCCCCGAAGGAGTGCGAGTGGGTATTGATGAAGCCGGGCGCGACCACGTGGCCTGCAACGTCGATCTCGCGTTCACCCGAAATTGCATCTTCGGTAATCGACGTGATCCTATCGCCCTTGATGCAGACGTTACGAACGGCGTCGAAATTGTTTTCCGGGTCCATGACCCGCCCGTTGAGCAGTGCAACATCGCAATCTGCGGCAAACGCCGGGGTTGCGAAACCTGAGAGTGCGACCAGAATGGCTGTCGCGGATGTTTTCATTTCTAAGACTCCAAAAGTTGTTGGCGGACAGAGACCGATGACCCCGCCGTAATGGAGAGGTCAGTTCAGCGTGTTCTTGTAGATCACGCCGTCCTTCATGATCATTCGAATGCTTGGGACATCCTGTCCGCGCGGCGGCGCATCAAACCATGTATCCACCGCGCCGATGGCCGAGATGTCTTCAAGTGGGTTCCCGTCTACGATCAGAATGTCGGCGTAGGCGCCTTCTTCGATCACACCAAGCTTGCCTTCAGGGTAAGGGTTTCCTCGTCCGGTCAGAGCCGCCAATTCGCCACCATTCGAGGTCATCATCTGCAATGCCCAGAGGTTGCCAAACTCACGCGCGACAAACGCCTTCGTAAAATCCATTGACTGGCGATAAGGGACACCCGTAAGAAGCACGTAATCGGAATCGAACACCATCTTCGGCTTGTATTTTTTCACAAGATCCATGAGCTGCTTGCTGTTTTCCCGCAACCACAGAAACTTCGCCGTCGGCGGGAAAGTCGGGTCCTGATGCATCGGGTGTTCCAGAGCTTCGGGCGCAAGCGCAGTCAGGTTGGGCGAAAAGAACGCCTCTTTTTCGACCAGCTTCTGCATCGTCGGTTCGGTAATAGTCAGGCCGTGGTCTACCACTTTGACACCAAGATCGAGAGCACGGGACAGGTCGCTGTCCATAAATACGTGCATAGCGACGTATGAGTCCATATCGCCTGCAACCTCTACTGCAGCAGAAATCTCTTCGTTTGTGAAAGCAGACTGATAGATCGGGTCCTTGATCGATGTCACGCCACCGCTGACCATGATCTTTAGATAGTTTGCCCCTAAAGCAAAATTCCTCCTCGCACCCTGAAGCACCTCGGCGGGCCCGTCCACCAATCTGGTTATCTCCAGTCGCTCAAGATTGCTCTCGTTCTTGCGCTGACCAGCGATACCCCAGTCGCCGTGTCCGCCCGTTTGGCTAAGGCATGCGCCGGAGGAATAAATTCTTGGGCCGGGAAGTGATCCTTCATCAATAACCGCTCTAAGCCCACCATGAGCGCCGCACATATCGCGAACCGTTGTAAAGCCCATCGCCAACATTTCCTGCGCGAATGCGGCAGCACGTGCGCCAATCTCTTCCCATGTGGTGTCCTGAAGCCCCGGGATAGTCCCGTTCTTGTACATGTTCACATGCACATGGCTGTCGATAAGCCCGGGCATGAGCGTACGACCGTCTCCGTCAATGACGGTCACATCCACTTCTTTGGTCTCGATGCCGCGTTCCGTTTGAACGGTGAAGGAGTAGCCGTCGATGCCGCCGACTGGATCAGGCAACCGCTTGGATCCCCCGGTGCGCACATCGACTTCCCACTTCCCGCCCTCAGGAATGTCAGCGTCAATCTTGTGAATCTTGTTGCCTACGACGAGAACGTCGACGTCCTTGAGCCCGTCACTCACTCCATCAAAAACCATCACATTCTTAAAGAGTGTAACAGGGGGGATGTCACCTGCGGCCTCCTGTGCAAAAGCCGCGCTTGTTGTGAGAGCGACTGCGCTCGCCATCATTGTAGATTTGCCGAGGTATTTCATGGGCTTCCTTTCCCTTCCGCTATCGGGGTGCGCGGGGTGCCGAGGTGAATTCACCCCGCGCGACACTCAATCGAGTGTATTCTTGTAGATCACGCCGTCTTTCATGATGATTTTCAGATTGGCGTCCGGCTCGGCCAACAGAAGGATGTCCTCCAGCGGGTTGCCATCGACGAGTAGAAGATCTGCATAGGCACCTTCCTCGACCACGCCGAGGGGGCCGTCTTGATACGGGTTGTTCAAGCCGGTCAGTTGGTTCATGCGGGCGCCGTTCGACGTAGCGATGCGCAGAATGTCATATGCGCTGAAACCCGCTTCGTGCAGATACCCGATTTCGTCGTTCATCTTCTTGTCTTGCTCAAGCGTCTGATCCCAGTTGTTCACAAGGTCTGTGCCCAGTGTGTAGAGATCGATCATGCCCGGCGTCGTCTGGATTACTTCGATCATATTGGCTGCAGCATCGCGCACGCTTTTCCATTTTACAAAGGACGCTGGCGTGTAAAAGGCTTCCGCTTGTTCGGTGGTCACCGAGTAGACCGGGGCCACCGCCGTCGCGAACATGATCTGCTTTTCGACCATAATCTCGGCAGCCTCCTTGGTCAGGAACGGGATGTGTTCAATCGTCTTGGCGCCATTGTCGATGCAGTTGCGGATCGCCTCTTCGGTGAACACATGGCAGGTGACATAGGTGCCCCATTGCGCGGCCGTCTTGACCGCCATCTGGATCTCGTCAGCCTGATACTGAAGTGAGTGCAGCGGATCGAACTCTGACGTAACCCCGCCGCTGACCATGATCTTGATCTGGGTTGCCCCGCGACGCAGGTTTTCACGCACCGCCATTCGGATTTGCTCAGGTCCGTCGGCGATAAAGCTCATGTCCGTCTCGACCCAATGCGAAGGACCCTGTCCAGAGAGTGTCGGATGCCGGTCGTTCAGTTTGCGGAAATCGGCATGACCGGATGTCTGAGTGATAAACGCTTCCGAGGAATAGATACGCGGGCCGGGAAACATTCCGGTGTCAATGATGCGGGCGATGGATTTGGCCGGACCACCAAGGTCGCGCACGGTTGTGAATCCGTTCATCAGGATGCGTTCGGACCGGATCGTGGCGACGCCGCCAAGGTGAAAGGGAGTGATGTTCTGGCGTAACCCGTCGCTGAGCGGATTGAATACCGTAAGATGCACGTGCTGGTCATGCATCCCCGGCATCAGCGTGCGCCCGCCGCCGTCGATGATCTGGGCGTTGGCGACGGCCAGAGGTTCGGTCGAGACATCGGCGATCAAGTTGTCGACCACCAGCACATTGGCATTCTCGATCCGCTCTTCGTTCACCCCGTCAAAGACATGCACATTGGTGAAGAGGATCGGAAAGCTCTCCTCTTGAGCAAATGAATATGTTGCGACCGCTGAAAGAACAGTGGCGACTATAAATCTTTTGAACATTTTGGAGTTTCCTTCTTGGCAATGCACTGCTCTGCACGATTGTATCTTTGCGTGTGGCGCTCAGACTGTCATTAGCAATATGGTTGAATTGTCCAAAAAAATGCTCGAAAATGCGAATAAAAAATTAGATCGCGATAGTTCAGGTCGGCAAATGAAACTCCCAACTGTTGAATGCTCGATGGCGCAACCTTTTGTGTCCCTTGCCCTCAGCCATGGCCTTGAAGTTGAAAAATTTCTTGAGCCATCCGGCCTCTGTCTGAAGGACGTGCAGCGCGGCGAAGCGTTCATGGCAGGGCAGCATTGGTACGATCTGATCGACAATCTCGCGAAGGCATTGAGTAACCCGCATTTAGGGTTTGACGTCGGTGCTAATGCGGCTCTCAATACATTGCCCAACCTGTCGATCCTTGAAACTCAAAGCGCGACGCTCGGTGATCTTTTAATATCGCTTGTTGTGGACGTCGGCAGGATTTCGTCCATGGCGAACTACAATCTCGAGACCAACGGTCATGTCGCTAGGTTGGTTGCAAAACGCACATTCAAGCCATCTTCTCCACCTGGCCAAGTCGACGGCTATTATCTGGGATTTATGGTTCGACTAGTTCGATCCGTCTGCGATCCCGACTGGGACTCCAAGAAACTACAATTCTGGGTTTGCAAACCTGATTGTATCCCTGATTGGCAGAAAAAGGAAATTTCGGTACGCAGGACCAACCGCATGGGGGCGCACATCGAGTTTCCAGCAAACTGGTTGTTGCTTCGGTCCGGAGGTGGGCAAAGCCAGAATCTCCCGGAGAACTTCACAGGCGCCGACGACTTTCTTCAGCAAACCCGCGATTTGCTTGAACTGCATCTCGACAAGCAACCTGCCACCCTGAACTGGTTTGCAGAGTTGTATTCGCAAAGCCCCGACCGTTTGAAACGCACCTTCCGAGCCAATGGTACAAGCTTCAAAGCAGAACTGGAAAAATGTCGGGCGAAGCGAGCGAAGACTTTGCTTGTAAACAGCCAACTTTCGATAAAAGAAATTGGTGAAAGTGTTGGGCTTCTGGACCAACCCAGTTTTCACAGGAGTTTCAAGCGATGGACCGGGATGACTCCGAATGAATTCAAAAAACGCAATCAGATATGCAACTCCGACTGATCGTTAAGCTAAAGATTACCGCTCCAAGATTCAGAAGCGACGACGCAAGTCCCAACTTACTGCAGGCGTTGGCTCGCTTCGGATATCCGGCGTTTTTCCGTGGGACTTCAACGCCGCGAAAAGCGTAAAGACTAGGCCATACCGACTCAACAGGCTTCTCACGGGCGTTTCGGATATGGGCTGATAAGGCCCCCGCAGCTTTCAAACGATCCAACAAATACGCTTACCCCGCGAACGAAGCCCACTTCTGGAAAGCGGTCATTGACCAATTGGTGGCTTTGTCCCGCGTTTTAACGGTTCATGCAGCGCGCAGCGAAGGTAAGCATTTTTTTGATACGATCATGCCCCTACCCGTTCTTCTACGCATTTGAGATGCAGGGTGTAACATTTGCGTCTTTGGAT
>NZ_WVRF01000031.1:0-11439 GCF_013110775.1 Ruegeria sp. HKCCD7296 | reverse complement strand
GTTCAAGCATTGTCATCTTTTGAAAGCGGAGGATGCTACCTCAGAACATCATCACGGCATGCAGCGAAAGACTGCTAAGTCCGCGTTGCGGTCGCACACGTCAACGGCAGCGAAGGGTCGTTTTCCAAAAATCCTGTACGGAAGATTCCATCCCGCCCTGTTTTGCGCCGAGCCTGAATTTAGCCCTGTTGTATCAATAAATACCTTCTGCTCGGCAATTACAGACTGTGTCCATCATACTCATGGACGTGGGTAGCCTGTTCGCGGGTATGGGCAATCTCTTGCACCACGGCGGCAATCTTGCTGGATGAAACTTGATGCAGCTCACCGACAACGGCCTCGGCGCGCTCGTAGCTGTCCGGAACGCCTTGGCTATTAAAATGGGCGGCAGCGGTGGAAATGTCCGCGTCTCGCCAAGTCGCCGTGGTGCCGACTGAAACGCTGTCATGATCGTTATAGCGGGCCAGGAACTTGTTTCCGTCGAGACCGAAGCTGTTGGCGGTCGCCACAATGTCATCACGCACAGCCAGCCACTTTTCGGCCTCGGACGGGTCCAAGTTGTCCAACTCGGCCGCATTCATGGATGTGGTGTAACTGTCTTCAGCAACAGTGTACGCCTGCAGGTCGGTGTCGTATGGGCGTAGCTCGGCAACATCGCCCTTCAGCTCTCCGATCTGCACGTCCATTGCGGCACGCAGATGCGGATCTTCGACCTCACGTGCAAGAGCCTCCATGTTCTCGATGGAGTTCACAATGTCCTTGGTCTGCTGTTCGTAGTTCTCGAAACCGGCCTGACCCAGAGCGGATTGCATATACTGAACATAGCGATCACCGGGCGACTGGTAGTCGTCGGAATCCTGAAAACCTTTGTCGCCGGACAGATCAGCAAGGGACGAATAGTAGGGGTGATACAGGTCGTATTCCTGAGCATCGTTAATGTGCTGAGAAACCAAAGCCTGCATATCGTTCAGATCAACCGGTTCCCCTGACCGCTCCGCAGCCTCTAATTCGATTTTCAGTTCTTCGACCAAATCTTGTTGCACCGTATGTTCGTCAACACGGCGGTTGGCCTGGTCCTCGATGTTGAAGCTCTTTGAAACGATGGCTGCACGATCAAAGCCCATCGCCCGCTGTTCTTTCTTTATGATGTCGATCTGCTCTGAAACGCGATCCTCGCGCGGGGCGGATTGATCAAATTGGGAATAGGGTGCGAAGTGTTCAACTTCGTTCAAAAGATAGTCTGTACGCGAAACCATAGTTGTTCCTTTGCGAGTTGATGGATAACTCAGTGATGGATCTGCTCAGAGCGTTGGCGCGCTCATCAAGCAGACCGGATGAAGTCCTATAGGCTGTGACCGTCATCGTCACCGCGCCCTTGCAAGAGCGGGTGCGTTGCGTGGGCGTGAACCTCTGAGAGTTCTTCTGAGATTGCGATGATCTTGGAAGAAGCAAGCTGGTGCAGCTCGTCAACAACGGCCTCTGCTCGGTCGTGGCTGTCCGACAAACCTTGAGCCTGGAAGTGGGCCGCTGCGGTCGAAATGTCGTCGCTGCGCCATCCCATTGTAGTGCCCAAAGTGACGTTGTGATGGTCGCCAAAGCGGGCAACGAACGCCTCGCCATCGAGACCGTAGCTGCTGGCCGTATCGGTGACTTCCTTGCGGATCGACGCCCACTGTTCGGCCTCTGGATAGTCGAGGGTGTCCATTTCGGCAGTATCCATCAGCGTTGAATATCGCCGGTCCTCGATGATGTAGGCTTGAAGGTCCGGATCGTTGGTGCGCAGATCCGCAACGTCGCCCTTCAGCTCGCCAATCTGAATATCCATAGCGACACGCAGATGAGGGTCATCAACCTCACGGGCCAGCCCTTCCATCTTGTCGATGGATTGCAGCAATTCTTTGGTCTGAGTCTGGAAGTCCTCATAGGCCCCCTCGCCCAAGGTGTCCTGCATATAGACCTCGTAGCGGCGTGCTGCCGGGGCATAATCTGCGGACGCCTGGAACGCCTTGTCATCGACAATATCAGCAAGGGCAGACAGATACGGATGGCTCTGTTCGTTGTCCCGAACTTCGTTGATATGGGCAACAACCTGAGCCTTCAGCTCGGGTGCTATTGTTTCCTCGGAACCACCTAATTCGATGTGTCGCCGCAAGTTGCTCATAACATCTGGGGATACATAAGACGGGTCTCCCGGCTCGCCATAGTCATCAAAATGATGGGCTTGATCCAGCAGATGTTCCATTCTCGATACCATAGGTTCCTCACTTTCAACGAGTTGGATGGCAAACTCTTCGATCCGGTCTTTGACGGCGTTGGCGCGCTCATCAAACAGATCTGACATTCTGGCGATGGACAAAGTCATCACATCGGCGGCCATGTCGCGGGCCGTAACTTCGACTTCCGGAGTGGTTTCAACAACCGACATTCCGGCCTGAACTTTCCACGTGTCGGTCTCGACTTCCTGCCGCAAACCGCGCTCAAGGCGAGTCGTTGCGGTCAGCTCGATTCCGTATTCCTCAGCAACCTGGACCTGGATAGAGCGCTGAACGTCGATGTTCATTTCGCTGCTCATGCCCATAGCGAGCCACTGACCATGCTCGACGCCTCGGTTGTTCACAACGATGTGGACATGGGGGTTATCGGTGTCGTTGTGAAACACTGTCAGATAGTCCCAGGTATCGCCAAAATCACCGCTCCCAAACAGGCGATCCGCGAACTCCAAACCGGCCTCGTGAGCGGCGTCCGGATAGGTGCCTTCGGGAAAAGAAACGATCATGTGACGGGTGTACCCTACCAGATCACCACGGCATGGACCGACCATGACCCAAAGCCCCTGCCCGGCTCGCAAGAGACGGGTCAGGGACTATTGCGTCAGGGAGATCATGCCGGGGTGTTCTGGGTGGAAGCCGGCATGCCGGCTGAAACCTAGAGCCCGCTCACGAGCCGACAGGCTCGGGATTTGCTATGGAAACAGATTGCAACCCGAAGTTACTCACCGACCGGAACATAGCCTCGGCGGCGCTTTTGCTTTTCGATTTTTTGGAGTGCATCAGTGGCCTGGGCTTCGCCTTCGTAAGTCACCATCATGGCTTGCCCATTTGTGCCTATACGTCCCCAGGTGCGAAGGACGGACACTTCGCCAAACAGCGTCGGCTGCAATTCTATTCCGTAAAACCGCGCCATGTTGACGTCTGGATCCACATGGATCAGGTGGACAGGTGTGGTTGCCGTCAGCTCCATGATCCGATTGTCGGTCAATTCAGACCGTCTGTCCAATGACTTTGCAAGATCCATTCGTCGGAATGGATTCTGATCCTCAATGGAACGGACCTACATTTACTGAGCGGACAGCCGCACAGTTTTCTCTCTTTAATGACCGTTCTCACGCAGAAGAGAATTTTTCACGGCCGGAAACTGCCGCATTTAGTCAGATGATGAAATTCCGCGTGAGATAGCCAGAAGCAATGTGGAAATGTTGCCGCCTCAGATTAGGGCGCATACGATGTTCACTACTCTTCCCAGTGGACATAGAGGGATGAACGAACATGGCGCAATCATTGGAAGGTGGGTGCTTCTGTGGTGAAGTGCGCTACCGGATCACCGGTGAAGCGGTACTGCAACTCATGTGTTTTTGCAGAGATTGCCTATCGATGACCGGTACAGATGGCTACGCCGGGTACATGATAAAGTCAGAAAATCTACAGCTACTGAAGGGCAAACCACGGACCTTTGAGAAGACCTCAAAGGAAGGCCGACCTGTTATCAAGCATTTCTGCGGTACCTGCGGGTCAGGCTTGTGGGGTGTGACAGCCTTCGGATTGACGAGCATTGCAGCTGGGACACTGGATGAACCAAACAACTTCAGCCCATCGAAAAAGGTTTTTGCGAAAGATGCCCCCAACTGGGCCAGAGTTCCCCACCACTTGGAAGATATGTAGGGGTTTAGGCTTTGGTATCACGTACATTTCTTTCTGCGAGTTGTTCCTTCTGGTGACCCGAATTGCTACGATTGTAGTTGAGGCAACAAGCAGGACATCAAGATGCGCAATGCAATCTTCTCACCCTTAGCGGCTTTGCTCCTAGGGGTCGTCACGGGCGTTGAGCCGGCTGCGGCGGCGTCACTGGGACCATATGAGGTTTTTGGAGTCGAAGACGGTGACATGCTAAAAATGCGCAGCGGACCTGGAACAGGGTTCAATGTGATCGTTGGTCTTCCAAATGGAACCGCACTACGAGTTCACAGCTGCGAGCAGACCGGTGGCACACGTTGGTGCCGCGTTTCATTGGAGCGTGCTCGTAGACTAAAGGGGTATGTCTCTTGGGCATACTTGCGGAAAATCTAATACGACGATGATCAGCGATGCCATCTTACTGTAATAATAGAATGCTGGCAGAAAAGGCCGCAGTGAAGCTTTCTTGTTGCCGGTGATGGGATCAAGCGGGAAACCACGATCGTGTTTCCGGCCCACTCCTGACGTTGCCGATGTCGCCAAGCGCTGCGGCGCAGCTTCACCAGACCGGACTTTCGCCGCACTGCCGAAATGCTGCCCCGCTCGAACTCACAGATCGCGGGACTTTGCCGTCATTCGATCTGGAGCCTTCGTTGAAGCAGCATTTGCTCGCGGTCGCGGCATACTTATTGTTGCGGCGCGGCGAGTGTCACCAATCAGGTCATTCGCAGGCGTTGTATTTGCGTTAACGGAAACTGTACCCTCGCCGCAGCTCGGTCGGACAATCAGGACGCAGGATATGGCAGGCATTGAAACATTGATTCTCGTTTCGTGTTTGAATTGATCAGGAACGAGGCACCAAAAGTGTTTCTGTTTGCAATTTTGCTTTTTTTGACGAGCATAATCTTGTTTTTCCGATGCGGGACTTAACGCTACTGCCGAACCCGATAGCCGGAAGCAATGATCTGGTTTATCAGAGCAGCGGCGGCCTGGTGCATTACCTTTTCATCACTGTTGCCGACCGCTGCTTCGTGGGCAGCGGCTGCGTCACGCAGAACTCCCACAATCTCATGTTCGGGCAGGAGCTCACGATCTTTAATTGCAAGCAAAAGCGCTTCACAGATTGAGAGTGCGGCCATTCCTGAGTGGTCTTGCCGGTCGGCCATGGTAGACGTCCTTTTGTAACAGGCGTCCAAGCAAGGAAGCGCCACGATGAATTGCATCATTCTGGCATAGATTGCTGTATACTTAACTGATCGAAAGCAGTCTTGGCGTCGGATAGTTTCGCGGGCTGCTCATCGATGAAGGAAGAAATTTGCCCGCTATCAAGAACAGTCCGCTCACCCGAAAACTCTCAAACTTCGTCGCTCTGACTGAGGTTGAACTTGCGGTGTTAGCACGCTTGCACAAACGCCGCAGAACCTTTGAAGCCGGACGTGACCTTGTGCATCAAGGGCAATCAGAGCAGGCTGCCTACATTCTGGCCTCGGGCTGGGTTTGTTCCTACAAAACCCAGACTGACGGGTCGCGTCAGATCGTCGATTTCCAAATACCGGGTGACTTTCTGGGTTTGCGAAGCGTTCTGCTGCACACCTCGGATCACAGCATAGAACCAATCATGGAAATCCAAGCTATTGAGGTAGTAGTGGATGATCTCCTGGAAGCATTTGCGCAAACGCCCCGGCTGGCGACAGCAATTCTTTGGGCGGTATCTCGAGATGAAGCGATGGTGGTTGAGCACCTGGTCAACATAGGACGGCGAGATGCGGGTGAGCGCATGGCGCATTTTCTTTTGGAACTTGGTGTGAGGCTGACTCAGGTCGGGATGGCAAACAAGACGGGATACACTTGCCCCCTGACACAATACCACCTTGCCGATGCGCTGGGACTGAGTGCCGTGCATGTTAATCGTGTCCTACGGCAACTGCGGGAGAAGGGGTTGGTTACTTTTCAATCCGGGCAAGTGGCATTTGATGATTATGACGGACTGGTGACGTTGGCCGGTTTTGACCCCACTTATCTGGATCAGGCCGGGCCACTGTTGAAGCAATAGGTTCACCCCTCGGGCGATGCCGGGGTTTTGATGATGGTTGCCTGGTTAGAGACGCCATTCTCTTCGGCAGATTTGGGATTTCACTGAAAAAGAAGCGCAAGATAAATACAGTCCGATTGCGGTACTGGATTTCCTGCGCTTCTCAATTACTCGTTAAGAACACGCCAGCAAATATCCCGCCAACACAAATCAGGTTGCCGGAAACCAAACATCGTTGCACTGACTCAGGTTAGTCAATTTTCTGGCAGTATCTGATCCTCAGATGCCAAATGCATTTGAGATTCCAATAGAATCTCAAGTCATTGGCCGCCGACTAACATCGATCAGCGCACGTCTGCCATTTGCACATTATTCTAATTTACAACGCCAGTACTTCCGCGGCGCTTAAGAGCGTGTTCAGCGGCAGACTGTGCGGGGAAGATCCAACAAACTATTTGGAGGGCTAAGGTGAGCACGAGATCGTCCAGTTCTTTGGTGACGTTTTCAAATCCGTTCTCTTTGTGCGGCTACCCGGATGAACTTCCTGCAGGCGAGTATGAAGTAATTGTTGAAGAAGAACTATTACAGGGCCTGAGTTTCGAAGCATATCGAAGAACCGGAACCTACCTGACGGTTCAGAGCAAAGGCAGCAAGCCAGGCCGCACAGAAATGCGCCCCATCGACCCAAAAGATCTCGAACTGGCACTTAAGCACGACCAGACCTTGGCCACATCTAACAATGACAGCGATGCGGCGCTTTCCCCGCAGGAGGAATAGATTATGAACACGCCCGAATGGCTTAAACCCGGAATCTACGGCGCCCTGATCGGAGGGGTTTTCGTCGGCGTCGTTGGATTTTCTTGGGGTGGATGGATGACCGGCAGTAACGCGGACAAGATGGCCAACGCCATGTCCCGCGACAATGTAATCGCTGCGTTGGTTCCGATCTGCATCGACATGGCTAGAACTGACGCCCAACGCGCCGAAAAAATAACGACGATCAAAGAAGCTTCTTCTTTCAAGCGAAAGGATGCCGTTATGGCAGCCGGCTGGGCAACGGTACCGGGATCCCAAACCCCCAACAAAGATCTGGCACAGGCCTGCATTGAGGGGCTAAACCTGGATGGATCGTAACTCAATCACTCAACATTCGGACAACGCCGTTTGCACCAGGACAGTTCGAAAAAATCAGTACTGGTTTTACTCTCACTTCATGACGGCGCTGTTTGTTGGCGTTTTCAGCTGCTTGACGGGCTCCTTTATCTCATCAAGTCCCGCATCGGCCGAAACAAACTCTATCCCGGACAACGCGCATCCCAAAAAGTATGGCGGCGGTTGGGAATGCGATTTGTCCTATCGGTTGGAAGGCGAAGAATGCGTGGCCATTGCCGTCCCAGAAAATGCCTACCCGACAAACAGAACCTATGGTTCGGGCTGGGCATGTACACATGGCTTTGTTGAAGTTGGTGGCACCTCATGCGTTGAAGTAATTGTGCCTGAGGGCGGATATCTCGATCCATCAGGTGAGAGGTGGCGGTGCCTGCGTGGGTACACAAGGGTAGACGATAGCTGCCAAAAAATCGTGGTGCCGGACAACGCCTACCTGACGAACAGTACCTACGGATCTGTATGGCTTTGCAATCGTGGCTACGAGACAGATGGTGAAGCGTGCGTTGCAATAGCAGTGCCGGATAATGCCTTCCTGAACGCATCAACCCACGGGCGTCCCTGGACATGCGAGCGCGGATATTTTGAGCGAGACGGAAGGTGCGATGCAGTCATCGTGCCTGAAAACGCTTTCTACGATGACGCGATCCACGGAGTTGGATGGAAATGCGAACGTGGCTACGAGGCGTCCGGTGATCACTGCGATGCAATCGATCTACCCGCAAATGCCCATATCGACCGATCCGGCAATGGGTGGCAATGCCACAGAAATTTTCATCGGTCGGAAGGGCTGTGTGTTCTGAACGAATGAGGTTTCAGTCAGAGAGCCCACTTTTCCAAACTTCACATTTTGTGCCCGTTCTTACCTAGGACGGCGTGTTTCACACTCCAAAAAGGAACAGATATGAAACCCGTACCCATTGCGTCGGATGCCAAGCAGTTCATTGCCAGCGATGCGCAAGAGCTGCCGCCTGAACAAGCCGTTTTTCCGGAGCTTCACCGCAAGACACTTGTGACAGACATACCGACTGCAATTGTGTATTGCGAAGGAAACTTCGCAAAGATCGATGGCAAGACGGCTAATGGTCTCGTTCGACATTCACAGGCCTATCGCGTTCTTTCGGTGATCGACAGCACGTTTGCCGGCTGTGACAGTGGCAAAGTGCTTGATGATGTCGCCAATCAGGTTCCCATCTTCGATGATCTTGATGCCGCCGTCGCTAATGAAGCTACGATCCCCGACACGTTTATTTACGGAATGGCGCCGGCCAGCGGCAGAATGTCCCTTGAGGATCGCGAAGTTGTTGTGGATGCGATTACGCTCGGAATGAACATCGTCAGTGGGCTGCATGAATTTCTTAGCGATGACAAAGAGCTCGTCGGATTTGCCAAAATTCACGATGTCACGATACGCGACATTCGCAAGCCGCGGCCCAATCCCGACCTGCGCCTGTTAGATGGCAGTATTGGAGACGTCCAGGCGATCCGCATCGCGGTGTTCGGCACCGATTGTGCAATTGGAAAGCGTACAACCGCGACAATCCTGACAGGCGCACTTAACGCGCATGGGATCAAAACAGTTTTGGTCGGCACCGGCCAGACAGGTTTGATGCAGGGCGCCAAGTATGGCGTTGCGATGGATTCGGTGCCGCCGCAATTTTGTTGTGGCGAACTTGAGCGTGCTGTTGTTGCAGCATCTGAAGGTGAGCGCCCCGATGTCATAGTGATCGAGGGCCAGGGCGCGCTCAGCCATCCGGCCTTTTGTATATCAGCCTTTATTCTGCGAGGCAGTCAGCCACATGCAGTTATTCTTCAACACGCGCCTAAACGAAAACGTCGATGTGATTTCCCCAACATGACTATGCCCGACCCTTGCGATGAAATCACCCTGATCGAGGCTTTTGCGAACACAGAGGTAATTGGCATGACGATCAACCATGAAGGAATGAATGATGTTGAGATTTCAAAGGCCATCACAGACTACAACTGCAAATTGTATCTCCCGGTCACTGACGCATTGAACCGCCCTCCAAAAAACTTGGTGAATATGGTTCTATCTGCCTTTCCGCGCTTGCAACCCGTACGTGCTACGACGATTGAATGAGTAAGCTGCGTATCGACGTTGATCTGGACAAAATTCGGTACAACACACGGTTCCTGGTCGACCACCTTAGACCCCGCGGAATTACAGTGACAGGCGTGACCAAAGCCGTGTGCGGTCATCCGGCGATTGCGAATGCTATGATTGAAGTTGGCGCGACAGGGCTGGCGGACGCCCGGATCAGCAATGTCATGCGTATGCGCAATGCTGGAATCTCGTGTCCCATATCCTTGATCCGAACGCCCATGTTGAGCTAGGTCGAGCAAGTCGTTGATAACTGCGATGTCAGCTACAACACAGAGGTGGACATTATCGCCTGCCTGGCCATCAATGCGCTGGGAAAGAACATTACTCACAACATTATCCTGATGGTGGAAATGGGGGATATGCGGGAAGGCATCTTGCCTGAACACCTTGAAAGCACTGTGTCTCAAATTCTAAGAATGGAAGGGATTTCTCTGAAGGGGATTGGCGCAAATTTTGCCTGTCTTGGTCATGTGGCACCCTCTGCAGAAGCAATGGCATTGCTTTCATCGCTTGCCATCGACACCGAGCGCGCGTTTGGACCCGCTCTTGAAACAGTGTCAGGCGGCGGCTCTGCCAGTTTGCCATGGGCGCTTGGCAAGGGTGCGACCGGAAAGATCAACAACCTGCGTCTGGGTGAGGCTATCCTGTTGGGTACCGATCCTGTATCCGGGCACGCGATCGGCGGGCTTTATACAGATGCTTTCACTCTTTGGGCAGAAGTGATCGAAACGAAAGCCAAATCAAACCCAAATCCCGTGCGAATGAACTACCCTATACCTTCAATGCAGTGTGTGACTTTAGACGGTCCTTCGAATACTCGGTCGATCCTTGCGATCGGACTCCAGGACACCGATGCGGCGGGTCTTGTATTCCCTGCGGGCGTCACGTTCGTCGGAGCCACCAGCGATCATATCATTGTTGAAACCACTGATTGTCCGGCTCGCGCTGGTGGCGAGATGAAGCTAAGAATGAAGTATAGCGCGCTTTCGCGAAGCATGGCAGCACCTGATGTTGCAAAGGTCTTCCGTGGTGCTAGCGCATTGGCAGAAATCATCGCTGCAAACAATGATCGTCCATATTCGAAGTGAAGGTTGCGCACAAAGATCGTCGCCGATCAATCTCAGACCTCAGTCTACCGTCTTATTCTACAGCTTTACGTAGTAAATTGGGCCACCAATACCTATATTGGTGGTATCCGCATTCACTTTTCACTCCCCATCTGGGCTCGTGGGTGGTGCGGACAATCAAAGGATCAAAATGATGTCTTTCAAGGACCTGACGACCAGAGCGGCCGCCGCACTGAAAAAAAACGATGCGGACGCGCCAAAAAAAGAAGCGACGTCTAAAAGACCTGACGTCGTCCCCGAAAAACCAAAGGCCAAGCGTCAAGGTTAATAATACCCTGCCGTGATCGGGTGGCTTGTTCTTGGTTACAGCTCCGAACGGGCGGTATCTGCAAAGGAGAACTACCCAAATGGACCAGATAGTCAGCAAGACAATCGCAGTCTTTTCCAAGCCGTTTACTTTCCCTGGATTTGACGAATTACTCCCGGCGGGCGAATACGAAATAGAAACAGAGCTTTCCGCACCGCCTGACTATTTGAACCCGGAAGCCTGGAAAGCATCCGTGCTAATCTGCCTGCATCCAAGGGAATCTCACCCCGGTCTGGCGCGAACGCTGACCGTTTCTCTTGCTGATTTGGACAGAGCACGCGCAAAGGACAAGTTGTCTTCAAAGGAGTTGTCGCAGTTCCTGCTCGACCAATTATTGGCCGATCCCATGGTGCAATTGATTATGAGGGCAGATGGCGTTTCAGAGACACAACTTCGACACCTCTACTCGGACTCGCTCATTTCTGAAGCAGACGACAGATCATCAGATCAAAGTGCCCTACGGCGAGGATGCGGAAGCGGCGCTCAGTACGCCTTCGCGGTCCAAGCTGCCGAGAATGAAGGAATGCCGGTTCGTCCCTTAATAACCCCTCGGACTGCAGGCCGCCCCATAGGGCAGTCTGAACCAGGCAGTTCCTTCAACCCCAAGGCATAGTGCTCGGAACTTTCTTTTCCAACCGCGGAGTAAACCAAAACAGAAATCGAGGCTAAGAACGGTGTTGTCACGTTAACCGTCGTTCGGTTGCTCATGCTTGGATTTGGACATAGGT
>NZ_WVRF01000030.1:0-11835 GCF_013110775.1 Ruegeria sp. HKCCD7296 | reverse complement strand
AGCGCTTCAACACCGCATTCGGGGATCTGATCTCTTTCGGGAGCGACTTGAAGTTTACCGATCTTTCGAAATCAGGCCCTCGATATACCGCAATCCCAATCTCTCCGTTCGGCTGGAACTTAACATGAGTGAAACTGTGAGGTGATCTGGCGTTATCGCCAATAAGCCGCCGCGGGCCACCACCCAAACAAGCTTGAGAGACGTAAGCTACACCGTCTTTCCAACCGGGATAGAAGGCATGATGGTGGCCTGACAGATGCAGAACGACACCGCTTTCCAGATAAATTTTTTCAAGTGTTGGGTCACCGATGATTTCGCGTTCGCGCTGGATCGCGAAGGGCCAAAGTGGGAGGTGACTGAATGTGACAATCGGGTCTCCGTCTGCACCCAGTTCCTTTAGCCGGTCCTGCTGGTCGCCGGATAGCGGCCCTAGGGTTGTTGCATCCAAAGACGCAAATGTTACACCCTGCATCTCAAATGCGTAGAAGAACGGGTAGTCATCCGAAATCAGGAAATCGACGTCTGGCTTTCTCGGTGTCCATTGCTCTGCATATATTTTTCTTTCACGCTCGAACCCTCGGTAAGCAGAGGCATCGTGGTTCCCAGGCGTGACCGCAAATGGAATTCCGGCGGCCTCTAAAGGATCTGATACGGCTTCGTGAAAGGCATTCCACATCTCCCTGACTTGTTTGTCTGACAAGTTGGGAATGCGCTGTCCCGCGACCATATCGCCCGTCGAAATCACCAAATCGGGATCAATCTCGATTATCCGTTCAATCGCCGTATCGACCCGAGGCGCATACTTTACCGAACCGTAACTGCCGTTCAGGTCCGATATGACGATGACGTCCAATGCCGCCGCTTTGCAGGCGATTAGAGCGGTCCAAATGAACGCCGCAAAAAGCGTAGAAAGCCTACGGGTCATTACAATCCACTGTCTCTACCTCGGTGTTGTTTCTCAAAAAGAATGCGACAGGATCCAAGTCGAACATCAAATCACCATTAGAACAATTGTCCTGGAGAATGGACGTTGCCAACTCGGTGTTTTTTACAACCTGTGCAATCTGCCTATCTGACAACCCAAGGCTTCGCGACAACCAGCCGTAGACGGGACCTTGAGATTGAAGATCATTATTCAAAGCGACCAAGCGCCGGTACGTGCTTGGAGAGAAGTGCCGCATTTTCTCCAGCATTTGAGTAGATTTCGCGAAGTTGGCGTATTCGACACGCCCACCAGCATCGTTGTCGTTTAGATTGCTGCGACGGATCAATAATGCGTCGTCGGGAACGTCTCCATCGTTTGGCTCATGGTGCTTGGCTTTCTTATGCTTCAGCTTTCCGTCTTCGACCCAATACCAATAGGGTGTGAAGTCTATGTTTCCTACGCGGTCCTGCTGGCTAAAGATGAAATCGAGGAGTACAATCTCGGTAAGTTCTTGCATCCAAAATGCCATCTGTTGGTCACTGACATCGGGACCGAGATCCTTGTTGATCATCCGGTCTTTTCGGCCTTCTTTCACGCCCTCTGCAATGGCCTCTAGCAAGGGTTTTGAAGATCGCAAAGCCAAGAAAGCGGGGGTTTCCTGAAAATCGCGGTTCTGACCTTTCCCCCAACCAGATTTGCGGGTGCCGTTGATTTCCGAGCCGTATCGATGCCCGGGACTGTCAAGCAGTACACCGTAAATTTGCGTTCGATCCGAGGTGAACAGATCATCGGTGGGTTGGTATGAATTTGGGTCGGAATCCGCAGCTGCGAAGACCCGCCAGCCTTCATGGTTCATGCGCCCGCCATGAGAGCCACCAGAAATCGCAAGGCCAGGTTCGGCAACCTCGGAAAAATGCGCCTGGGCGTCCATGCTGCGCCAAACAGCGACTGGAACTTTTACAGTCGTGTCGAAATATCTGGAGAAATGATAGTAAAGCAGCGACGAGGTGGAAAAGGTTCCGCTGGTGCCCTTTTGGTTCATGGTGGATTTGAATTTGGCCACCCTGTCCTTGGCCAGATCTTTCGCCGCCTTCCCCTCTTTGCAAGCGTTTCTCTCGAACTCAGAACGGTTCCCCGCGTAGGGCCCTTCCGAAATATCGTAGACGGCCATTCCTGGGCTGGTGCTCCAGGTTTTTGGGCAAATAGCGATACCGGGTGCATAGAAATCGATCTCGCAATAGGCTGTTTCTTCCTCAAGATCGCTTTTCTTATACTCGCCCGTAGGAGTTTTTTCGATCCGAATACAGCGTTCAGTAACGCCGTTGGGACTCTCAAATGTCGTGGCTTCACCAAGAACATCGTCGTTCGCCCACAAGACGGTGGGTGCAATGAAAGCAAGTGACCCCAGAAGATTGAACTTCATTTGGATAGTCCTTCTGATATCATTTGGGACAAATCGCTGCCTGTTGTTCGGCGGAGATCTTCAAATTGGGGTCAACACTGAAGTTGGCGAATTTTGAGTCAATCCACTGGTCACACCCGCCTGAACACGGGGCCCCGTTTCGGGCATCATTCCAATATTCCTTGGCCCTGCCTTCCGTCCAACCGCAAAACTGAACGAGTGCCATTGCCGACAATGCCCCCGAAGAATGAACGCCCCACATGCAGTGCACCAGGACAGGGCCCTTTCCTGGGTTTTCAATCACCTCGTGTATGGACGCCATGACAGCATCGGGTCGGGAGGATCTGGCACTTTGATAGTCAAAGGATCCGCTTCCACAACTGGTGCGACCGTATTCAGTGTTTTTGCCAAAGTCCGCATAAAACCCGGTTGAAAACCCTTCACTGCACAGAGTTTTGCGTTGACCGTTACTTAGGCCCGTTCGGTCCTTGTCACCGCCTTTGAAACCGGATCGATACAAGACTCCGCTTAAGACTGGTCGAAAGAAAGCGACGCCATCAACACCTCCGTCGCCACCCTTTGAAAGCATTTGACTGTTGCTTGGGCCACCGTTTCGACTGGTTACGTCAGAATTCGCCGCGGTTGCCAGAACACCAATGAATATGAGGGACGTCAAAAACCGCATGCCAGCTCCTTTCTATTCTTAAACCTTTGATGCTCAAACTATTGCGACCTAATAGTCTCTCGGAAAGGCTGGTTCACGACAACCATATCAAGTGGGCAGTTAGCTTTCCGCTGTGAAACTTTAGATGGGCCACACCAGATTGATGATAACGACGACTACGAAGTAGGCTAGAACAACTTTCCAGTTCCATTGGTGCTTGTTGTCTTCGTTGATCACGCCAGCCGATTTTAATGCCAGGTTTGTGATTACTAGAGCGGCAATGATGACCACTGCATGTGCCAGGTCGAATTGCAAGTTTGAGCTCCTTCTTTCAGATTTGGGATTGATGGAATTTTGTCAGCAGTCACTTGATGGCAGCATAGCTACATCTGAGTACCTTCCCTCGGATGTCGTGATCCGAGCACATGCACCAGTATCCTTGTTAAACCAGTACGAGGTCAGACCTTCGCTTCGGATGAGTTCAAATCCGAGACTTTGGATGCCCATTTCAGCTTGGCCCGCTCTTGCCCCTTCAAATGACGAAAGATCGCTAGCGCTGCCTACAGTTGGTGCACTTGCATCCACCGATCCGTCACTCTCGTCGCATGCTGCAAGCGCAGCAGTACACGCCGTGCCGATCACCAATAGGACCTTGGGTTTCATCTGTTTTTCCTTCGCTTTTTGGACTTGCGTTCCAGGGTTTCTGATTGATCACCTATTCAATTCCGAAAATTACGTTGTAGCCGACGGAAGAGTTGCTGCGATTGATGACCTCCACAACATGATCACCAGATTGCCAAAGCTGTCCTCGATACTCCTTGTCCGCCGACATCAATCCCAACAGTTCAGAACCATCGGGGTTGCGAATAACGTAGTCCAAGGAGCCATTTCGCGGAGCAACGCGAACGTAGAGGAACTGTTCGTTTTTGGCACCCAGAACGTATTGCTGCGACGCTCCGGGCGCGAGTTCACCAACAAGTTCTGCGCCAGTGGAACCAGAATCAAATTTGACACGTTGGCTACCAGTAGACCCGGCGGCGCCTGCCATGGCTCCACCGCCATCATCCATCGCTTCGACAACCGACATCTCGCCGATGCTTCCATCCTTGTACGCGATGCAGCGCCAAAGTGTTCCACCTGCATCTCGCAGCATGACGAGCGTGCCCGCTTCTGAGAACTCTGAGCTTTCAATCGTACCGGACTGACCGTCTGGTCCACCAACCTGCCGCAAATGGTCGATACACGCGTCGTCGGCTTCTGACATTGCAAAGGCAGCTGCGCCCGCGATTGCGAACATGGGTGTGAGGAGTTTGAATAAAACGAGTTTCATCAGATGGTTCCCTGTTGGCTTGTCCTTAGAGATTTGTTCCTTACAAAGCGGAACCTCACTTCGCTTCTCGTAACTTTGACAGAAATTCATCGCATGCCTGTGCGCTGCCGACGATCTCGCCCGTCGTTTCAATTCCTTGCAGTGACGCCATTTCGGAATTTACGCGGTTGAGGATCTGATCCGCTTGCTCGGCGGTGATAAGGTTCTCAGCTTGTGCTCCTTTCAATGTGGTGCAGACACCGGCGGACAAGCCTGTCGCAACGCCGACACCCACCGCGGCCCCGCCACCCAAGGTCATCGCCCCAACCACGCCGAGGACGAGCCCGATCACAATTCCCAAGATTACTTTTCCCATGTTTTCCTCCCATTCGGTGAGAAAGAGTTCAGCCACCACTACTGGCGCAATCTGCGTGCCCATCTGCAAATCAGAACCAGCGCTAACAGGTTGAGCGCCGGTGCAATCGCCGCGAACCACGGCTTGGCGGGCTCCGAAACTAAGTCCGCAACAAATATCCAAGGTAGTCCCAACGGCAGTAGGAACACTCCGGACAAAGGGTCTCGTTCCTGTCCAAACCAGCCAAATGTACCCGTCAAGAACGCAACCAACGCCAACAGGTACAGGACCGCGAATACGATGGTGGTTATTCTACAAACCAAGTAGAGCCTCAGCAGATCAAGCCAGTGCTGCGCAGCCGTTATCGGCTACGCAGCAGACTGCTCACAATGCGCCTTCGTCCCCGAGAAACTCGATACCAGCTGTCGCGCCATCACTGTAAGCAATGCAATTCCAAGGAGCACGATCCTCGCCAACGCCGACTGTAACCTGTGTTCCCGCCTCGCTAAACGCGGATGAGAGCACTACGACTTGCGAATTGTTCGTCGTGTTGGCTACATCTCGCAAACACGCCTGCTGAGCCGGCGTGAGCTCGGCGGACGCGCTTGATGTACTCGTATCGTCGCAGGCTGCAAGCAATGCGAAACAAGTTGCGCCTGCAATCATCACCATCTTGTTAGACATTTTCTTCTCCCTCTGGTTCCCTTGAAATTAGTGAAATTGGATGCGCTTGTTTGAAGCTCTCGCGTCTGAGCAGCCAATTGAACATACCTTGATCCTGTGACTACCTTTCCAAAAAACTTGCCGCGGTGGGCTTGGTCGACGGGACGATATTTCGTTGACTATCGGGGCCGACATTAACGTGTGAAGGCCGAATGAAGTCACTAGCAAATGCTAGAGCAAACTCTGGAAAGAGGGCGAGTAGGTTAAGTCTAAGCATCGCGTCCTCCCAGCGTTCAATCATTGTAAAGTGCCTTCCGACCGCCAGCACTCACTCTAGCAGTCGGAAGGGCCCGACAAGTCGGGCGACAGCGACAACAACGGAGGTAAAATGAAAGTTGCGTCGAATTCGCATGTTTGAATCTAATTTTGTATAAATCAACATTTTTTCCGCGCGCAAACTTCGCTACCTTTTCATAGGATAGTTTTTTGGCGTTCAAACACAAAAGGAAGGTGGGAAAACCCAGAAGGGCAAGTCTGTTCTATTAGGTAGCGAGGAGTTCTTAGGCCGCACAGAAACTTAGAAAGGGTTGAAAATGGGGTTTGTGGAAGCAGTTAAAACGTGTTTCTCGAAATACTTCCAGTTCTCCGGTCGGGCTATACGCTCAGAATACTGGTGGTTCTTCTTGTTTGTGGTTCTCGTGAGTGCTGCCTTAGCTGTGCTGGATACGATCATATTCGGGACCAACCCCGAAACAGGCCAAGGATCTCGGGTCCTGTCCTCTGTTTTCCAGTTGGCTGTTCTCATACCTATGCTGGCCGCCGGTTGGCGAAGGCTGCATGATACAGGACGACCTGGCTGGTATTTGCTGCTGCCGATGGCGCTCAGCATTACAACGCTTTTTGTTATGTTGGGTGGGGTAGCGTTCTTTTCGGTATTGGAGCAAGGGACGGAAAACCCAGATGCATTGCGAGGACCTGCGGCAGTCCTGGGCGTGACCGGTATTATTGTTGTCTCAATACTTCAATTGGTTCTGTCCATTCTGATGATCTGGTGGCTGACACGACCTTCCCAAGAAGGCGCAAACGAATACGGCGAACCTGTTTCCTAATCTGGTTGCCCAGGTAACGGGCCGGAAGCTCTGCTGAATGACTGCACGAAACGTAACACCATGGAGAGAAAAAATGAGGTTCAAAACGATTTCCATTGGAGCGTTGATGATGGCAATGGCGACCTCAGCATCAGCGGAGTGGTCGTTCAGTTCCAGGCCTAATCCCAATGCATTTAATCAAACCGGAAACATGACGCTGGAACTTCAGTGTGACCGTATACGCTTTGCTCCGGCTGGATATGAGGACAGCCAGGACATTGTGGAGAAGCAGGGGTTTTCCATTCGATTTTTGAAGAACGGCACCACCGAAGTTGGGGCATTTCAGGTTGGCGCAGAAAACGCTGCCGTGCAGCTCGTCGACAACTATCCCGTCGAGGTCAGTTTCAATAGTCAAGAGGACTATGGTTTTGTACTGGACCAGCTTGCGGCCAATGCATCGGTTAATCTGTCCATGATTGATCAAGATGTCAGCTATGGAATCTTTGACTTGAAGGGTTCCAGCGCGGCAATTCGGTCCCTTCGTTCCGCCTGCGATTCAGGTGCTAGCCAGGGGGCCTCCTACGAACCCCCTGAAGGCATCGTCTATTGTGGTGGCGGAACGGTAGAGCGAGTCATCGAACCCGTACTTTTGGACAACCCGGAGGGAGAGTGGGACGCGCGAGTAACAGTCAACGGTGAGTCAATCAGAGCCATGACGGCCTACAGTTACTTCGGAAACTCTGAGCCGCCGGCCGGATTTGTCGTTGCCCTGCTTGGGGAAGAAAGGTCCGAGTTTTTGATTTTTAGCGAAGGCGCGGCAAACTGGCTGGAGTACGGGGACTATAGGTATGATCAATGTAACTGACGCCACCCTCCAACCGGCTTCCCAAATAGTGCGCCTGTTGAAAGGGTTGGTTTCCGGGATTACGCTGGTTTCGAGTCTAGTATGGACCTCACCAGCTGTCGCGGCTGATGTATCACAACTTCCGCCCGGTTTGCAGGCGAAGGTTGATCTGGCGGCACAGGCCTGCGCGGAGTTCAACGACGGTCAGTTTGACTTAGACTGGGGTGCGGTTGAGAGGGTCGATCTCGACGGAGATCTACGACGCGACTGGGTTCCGAATGAGTCTGGTTTCGCGTGTTCAAGTGCCGCATCTCTTTATTGCGGAACTGGCGGATGCATGTCGCACTTCTTGATTGAAGAGGAAGTTCACTCCTTGCTCAATCGAGGCTGGACGGTCGTCGAATTCGGGCGTCAACGCATTGTCCTTGCAGATGTCCACGGAACTAATTGTGACGGAATAAACCCGACGCCTTGCGCAACAGCCAGTGTTTGGGATGCGGAAGCAAAGACGTGGCGCTCGTCTGCTGGTGATTGGGAGTAAACTGTAATTGGGCACCGCAGATAAGCCTGAGAGCCTGTATGTTCGGGTTCCTCAGTGGCATGCAAACCTGTTGGCAAACTTCCAAGCTTTTCTTTTATGAAATCAATGTCAGAAACGCAGCGTTATGAGCGTACCCACATCCGGTCTCGGAAATTGCAACGTCTTGTTACGAAGGTCCGCTTTGGGCTGCGACCCGCCAACCATGCAAACCGCAGAGAACGGCAATATTTTGCCCAAACTAGCCGTTTTCTGCATTGCGATGAACGTCCGCTTTCGAGACGCGGTTTTGTCTTCGAACTGCGCCGATTAAAGCGGGCGCGATGCAAGCAGCAGATAGTAGTGCAATGACAGAAAAGCCAAACTGTTCGTAAACGATATTGAACACCGAAGTGCCAGCAAACATCGCCGCATAGGTAAGCAGCGTTTCAGCATTAAATTTGCGCCTCCGCGTCTACTGCGCGGAATGATTAGTAGCGGGCACCTAGTCAGATCCAAAAGGAGATGACACATGTCAGATTATCACATGAAGAAGTTAAAAGAGTTGGGGAAGTGATACGCGCGAGCGACTACGGTTGCCCACAACGAAGCTCTGAACGCTATCGCAGTAGAGCTCGGTTTTGCTCACTGGAAAGCACTGACTGATGCCGTGAAGGCTAAATGGCAGCCGACCGAAGACGATCTCAAGCAAGCTGAAGCGTTTGTATGCGATGCTGGTGCCAAGAAAAACGGTGATGCTACCAATAACGATGCTCAATTCTCTTTCGAACTGGCATTCGAAGAAGGGGAACTTTGCGGTCACTGGTATGGGTTCTCGGGTAGTGAAGGCATGCACCGTTTGGACATGGTGAGCCGGGACTTCACCGAAGAACAGGCCGAGCGGTATGACGAACTGTCCGAACTCTATGAGGCTGAGGCTCTGGACGCGGAGGGCGAAAAGGAATTAACCGCGCTCGAGGACTTTGCCACGCCGTTCTATTCCGACGATCAGCGCAAGCTGTCCGGCGTGTTTGTCTATGTCGGCAACACTGGCGACATCAAAACATCATCCGCCTATGTCGCGGCAGAACATGTGCAGGCGGCCATTGAGGCCGGTATTCTGGCCCCGGTCAAAGAGCCCGAGGCCGTAGAGACACCAAAACCGGCCTATTCGCAGAAGTTCATCGACGACATGGTGGCGATCCGGTTGGCGGCGGTTCAAACGGCTTTGCTGGACAAGCCGGATTATGTGCTGAGCCTGTTTGCCTTCTCCACCACCCCGGCTTCCGGTCTGACCAGCAATCTGTTTGGGTTTGGCTATGGTGGCGCTGAACGGAACACGCCTGAGATTGACGACCAGTTCATCCTCGACCCACGTCTTGGCGGGGAGCGGGATGCGGCGGCAGAGGCAGCCTATGACCAATTCCACGAGATGGCCGCACAAGGCTGCGTCGAGGCGTTCAAAGCGTTTCGCGAACTGGGCAAAAAGACCCGCAATGGTGAGATCACGAGTTTTCTGGCCCGGCGGTTCCTGACCCAGCGCCCGGAGTTCATGGGCGAAATCGAAGCTGAGATTGGTGCTGACATGCGCGCAATCTGGACCCCGTCGGCTGAGAATTGCTTTAAGCGCCTGAAGGGCTGGCAGCTGGATGATCTCTACAAAGACCTGCTGGACCTGCATGTCGACAGTGACATGTTCAAGGCTTTTGCGAAATCCAAGAAAGGTGCGAAGAACGAGGCGCTACACAAGCTGTTCAATGATCCAGAGCAACAGATGGCACTGGGAGTGACCGAGGCGCAGAAAGTCCGGATTGATGCTTGGGTGCCGGATTGCTTCTGAACCCAACAGGGCAGGGCGCATAGCGCCCTACCTTTCAGCTGCGTTGTTCTCTGTTAATTCAATGCTTTACGTAACTTTCACTTGAAAGGGTGTAGCTTGTAGGCTACATATAGGTATGATAGAAATTCGCAAGACTGCCCTGTTCGATAAATGGCTCAAGGGCTTGAAGGACCAAAGAGCGAAAGCCAGGATTTTGGTTCGCATCACGCGGTTGAGCCTGGGCAATCCCGGTGACGTGAAGCCGGTTGGTGAAGGTGTGAGTGAACTGCGTATCTCCGAAGGTCAGGGGTATCGGGTTTACTACGTATCGCGCGGTGATGTTTTGATCATTTTGCTCTGCGGAGGAGACAAGTCATCCCAGCAAGCGGACATCAAAACCGCCAAAGCGATGGCAAAAGAGTTGGAGTAAAAACATGGGTGTCAAAACAACGAAGTTTGAAGCGGCTGACTATCTGGACAGCCCTGAAGCAATTCAAGCCTATCTTGAAGCGGCTTTTGAAACCAGTGACACGGCCCTGATCGCATCAGCTCTTGGCGATGTTGCTAAGGCCAAAGGTATGTCGAGCGTAGCCGACAAATCCGGCCTGTCTCGGGAAAGCCTCTATCGCGCACTTAGCGAAAACGGCAATCCGGAATTTGGCACCATCCTCAAAGTGCTGAGTGCGGTGGGTGTGACGCTCACCCCGAAAATGCACGTGAGTTAACCGTTTTAGAAGGCAATCCGCCATGTCTACCGATGCAGCTCCTTCAACAGCCGAAAAGACCATTCGCCGCGTTTGGAATTCCGCGCAGATGTTTGTCGGGTTCCATACGGATCAGAAGGGCAAGCCGCGCACGCAGCCAAGGCTCTGGCCGCCCAAGAACGGCAGCGCGTCGATCCATCACGACCCGACCGCGCAGGAAGCGATTGTTGTTGTCAAAGCCGCTGATGCAGAGGCCGCGCAGGATGTTCAGATCAAGCTGCACCCAAACCGCATTGTTGTGCGCCGGGACGCGGATATGTGGTGGCAAGGCGTGGCTGTGGACGAACATTCCGTTACGGTTCGGATGGCCGACAACACGATCATCGAAATCCACCATGACGGGTCGGTGAAACGCCGCTCGGTAGAAGATGAAACCCATGTTGAGGCGGATGGCAGCATCTTCAAGTTCACCGAGTTTGCTGAGGCGCATATGACAGGGGACGGGGTGGAGATCACCCGGCGCACCGAGGACCGGATTGCCACGATCACGGCCGACGGTGTTGTCGATCGCGCGCGCAAGCGCTAGCTTGTGTTCAATACCTCGAGACTTTCCTTCGGTTAAACTTGTGGCCCGCTTCGGTGGGCTTCTTTCTTGGAGCGGCATTCCGCGGCCTCTGCCCATTCACTGGTTCTGCGGTTCGGATCGCATGAGATAGGTCACGCGCCTCGTCATCTCCGTCGTAACGAAATCCACCCCGCCAAATTGTGTCCGTCTGTTAACCTGATCTCCGCAAGCGCGGACCAGGGCCGGACCGTCCGGTCTTTGGCCTCCGCCAACTGAAAAGGGCGACTTGCACCGCCAATGATCCTTCATTCTTTGCCACGAAGGTCATACCGCTTCGGAAAGGCCACTACTACTCGGTAGTAGGCATGCGCTTGTGATGGACCGAGGAGATGTTGCCACCATGTAAGGCAACGCTTTGTTCAGGTGTTTCGCGCGGAGCGATCCCAGAAAGCCTTGCCTTTTCACTTGGCCTGACAGCAGGGGAGGCGACACTCCGCGATGCGGCGGGCCTCAGCATTGCCACATCCGCCGCGCAAGCGGCGGGAAACTGAGCGCGCTGAGGCGCGCGGAAAATGCCATACTGAACTTGAATGTGCCGGTATGTGACAGGCGCTGTTCGGGCAGCCCACGCTTCGCGTGATTGCCCTGCGCCGGTCCACCGGCACCCACGCCTGCTGGCTGGAAAAGGGTTGGGACCCTTTTCCCGGCGTGGAGGTTGCCTCCAAGAGCAAAATTGTTCCGAGGGCGATTTGAGAAAGTACGGATTTCTAAAATCACCCCCGGTTTCCTCTTGGAGAGTATGATAGGATACGCAACCTTAAAGCAATTCCAGGTTCCGCACAGAGATTCTGTTGGAAACCCGCGAACGGCCGATTTTCCTGACGGCTTCCGTGTTGCGAACAAAGCCGTACTTCGCTGCATCGCTGTGATGATGTTCTGAGGTAGCATCCTCCGCTTTCAAAAGATGACAATGCTTGAAC